>NZ_JBHMIN010000017.1:0-119709 GCF_048060215.1 Micromonospora sp. LOL_021
GCGAAGCAGGAACCCCCTGGGGCGACCCAGGGAATCCCCGTTCCTTCAGGGCGGGGAGGAAGTCAACGCCATACTCCTTCGGTGGTCACAGGCCGATCTTCCCGGTGGCCCAGTACGCATTGACCGTGACGTCACGGCGACGCGGGCCCTTGGCGCGCAGCAGCGCGCGGGCCCGCTGGGCGGTCCGCGCGTGCCCGGCCAGCATGATGCGGACTCGTACGGAGGCGGCCGCCTCGATGCGGTCGGTCCAGGCGGTGAGGGCGGTACCCGCCCCGTCGCCGACCGCGCGGGTTCTGCTCTTCGAAGGTCGGCATCGTGGATGCGTCCTCTCAGGAGGTGGCGGGTGCCGGGGCGGCGGGGGCGAGCCGCCAGCCACCGGCGCGTTCGCGCTCGCGCCAGAACGCGGCATACCGGCCGTCGGTGGCCAGCAGTTCGTCGTGACTGCCTTGCTCGGCGACGCTGCCGCTGTCCAGCACGAGGATCTGGTCGGCGTCGCGGACCGTCTGCAGGCGGTGTGCGATGACCAGCAGCGTCTTGTTCGCGGTCAGCGCGGTCAGCGCTTCCTGGACCGCGGCTTCGTTGGCCGGGTCGAGCGCTGCGGTCGCCTCGTCGAGCAGCACGATCGGGGCGTCCTTGACGATGGCGCGGGCGATGGCGATGCGCTGACGTTCCCCGCCGGACAGCCGGGCCCCGCCCTCACCGACCCGGGTCCGGTAACCGTCGGGCAGCCGGTCGACGATCTCGTCGACGCGGGCCAGCCGCCCGGCGCGTTCGATGTCATCGTCGGTGGCGTCGGGGCGACCGGTGCGGATGTTGTCGGCGATCGTGGCGTCGAACAGGTAGACGTCCTGGAACACCAGCGACAACTGGGCCATGAGCTGCTCGGTGGTCTGCTCGCGCACGTCGGTCCCGCCGACCCGTACGACGCCGGCATCGACGTCGAAGAACCGGGCGACGAGCCGGGTGATGGTGGTCTTGCCGGAGCCGGACGCACCGACCAGCGCGGTCATGCTGCGGGGCGGCACCCGCAGGCTCACGTCCGACAGCACCGGCCGCTCGGTGGTGTAGCCGAAGCTGACCCCGGCCAGTTCGATGCTGCCGTCACCCGGATGGCCGGCGGCGGGGTGGGCCGGTTCCGGCAGTGTCGCGGTACGTAGCAGTTCGTCGATCCGGGTGAGGGAGTTGCGGGCGATCCGCAGCGCACCGCCGAGGTCGGCCGCCGTGACCAGCGGCTCAGCGAACCGGATCACCAGGACGAGCAGAGCGATCAGTTCGGCCGCGTCAACGTCGCCGCCGACGGCGAGTGCGGCACCGACGAGGAGCACGGTGGTGACGGCGACCTGCACGGTGAGTACGAAAGCGGCCAATCCTGGAACGGCGCGGACGAGTTGTGCCCGTCCGGCGCGTGCCTGTTCCGTCAGGGACGCGTCGAGTTGGGCGAAGCCGTCGCGGGCGCGGCCGTGGGCCCGCAGCACCGCCTGGGTCTGGGCGTACTCGACGACCCGGGCGGCGGCCTCCGCCCCGGCCGCGTCGACGGCATGGTCGCTGGCGGCGACCAGGTTGCCGGTCCACCGGTAGACGAGGATCAGGACGGGGACGGTGAGCAGGGTGGCTGCCGCCAACCGCCAGTCGAACACGGCGAGTACGGCGACCACGGCGGCCGGGGTGACCACGGCGGAGACGACCGGCTGCAGCAGGTGCGCCGGTACCCCCATGATGTCGACGACGCCCTGGCTGGCCAGCCGGGCGACCCGGCCCACCTTCTCCCCGGTGAACCAGCCCAGCGGCAGCGCGGCGAGGTGGTCGCCGGTGCGGTGGTGCACGGCCCGGGACAACGCCATGCCGACGCGGTAGCCCAGTTGCGCCTGCACGTAGTAGGCGGCCGCGGTGGCGGCCACCGCCACCGCCAGGACACCGAGCCACCGCCAGGCAGCCGTGGTGTCACCGGCCAGCAGGGCCCGCAGCACCGGAACGAGCAGCGTGAACACCACCGCCTGCAGCAGGCTGTAGACGATCATCGCGGCCAGGTGTCGGCGGAGTGGACGGGCATAGTCGGGGCCGAGTACCCGGCTGAGCAGGCCGATCATCGCGTTACCTCCAGCGATTCGACGGTGGCGGTGTGTGGTGCCCACCGGCCGGCGCGTTCGTGGGCCTGCCACAGCTGGCTGTACCGGCCGTCGGCGGACATCAGGTCGGCGTGCCGGCCGCGTTCGACGACGCGGCCGGTGTCGAGCACGACGATCTGGTCGGCGTCGACGACAGTGGACAGCCGGTGCGCGATGACCAGCAGCGTCCGCCCGGCGATCAACGTGGACAGCGCGTCCTGGATCGCGGCCTCGGATTCCGGGTCGGCGAACGCGGTGGCCTCGTCGAGCACCAGGATCGGCGCGTCGGCCAGGAGCGCCCGGGCGATCGACACGCGCTGTGCCTCGCCACCGGAGAGGTGCGTGTCAGCGCCGAGGACCGTGTCGTATCCGTCCGGCAGGGCGAGGATCCGGTCGTGGATCTGCGCGGCCCGCGCGGCGGCGTGAATCTGCTCGTCGGTGGCGTCCGGCCGGGCCAGCGCGATGTTGTCCCGCACGCTCGCGCGGACGAGCTGGACCTGCTGGAAGACGAACCCGACCCGCCGGTACAACTCATCGCCAGCGATCTGCCGCAGGTCGACGCCGCCGAGCGTGATCGCCCCGGAGTCGACATCATGGAACCGCGGCAACAGCGACGCCAGCGTCGACTTGCCCGAGCCGGACGATCCGACCAGCGCGGTCACGGTACCGGGCTCCAACACCAGATCGACGCTGGCGAGCACCTCGGTGCGACCGTCGTAACTGAAGCCCACCTGATCAAACACGACCCGGTTGCCGTCGGGCATCTGCGTCGCTGCGGGTTCCGGCATCGAGGGTGTCTCGAGCAGCGCGATCACCCGGCCGGCGGCCTGCCGGGCCAGGCGCAGCTCGTTGGCACCGTAACCCAGGGTCAGCACCGGCGCGGTCAGGCCGAGACCGAGCAGCACGAACGGCAGCACCTCGGCGGGCCGCACCCAGCCGTTCGCGGTGAACCAGGTGCCCCAGCCGAGCACCACCAGCAGCATCACCGGCGGTGCGACCAACGCGCTGGCGACCGCCTCCGCGCGGACCATCCCGGTGGCCCAGGCGCCGAAGAAGTCCGCGAAGTCGTCGGTGGCCTGCCGGAACCTGCGGTGTGCCCGGCGGGCCTGCCCGAACGTCTTGATCACCGCGATGCCCTGTACGAACTCCACCACCGCTGTGTTGATCCGGGCCAGCGCGGCGGTGTACTGGGCCATCTTCTCCGGATAGCCGCGCATCATCACCGCGTACACGGCCACGAACAGCGGCACCGTCACCAGTGTCAGCAGCGCCAGCCGCCAGTCGACCCACAGCAGGTAGCCGAGGGCCACCAGTGGGGTCACCATCGCTGCGGCCAGATCCGTCAGTGCGTGCCCGACCAGGTGGTGCATCGCGCCCACGTCGTCCTGCACTGCCTTCTTCACCTGCCCGGCCGACCGGTCGGTGAACCAGCCCAGCGGCACCGTCGCCAGGTGGGCGGCCATCCGCCGGCGTATCTGCAACTGCAGCTGCACATCGGCGAAATGGGTGATCCCACCTGCGGCGGCGAGCGTCACGAACCGCACCAGCAGCCCACCGGCCGCCCAGACCACGATTGCCCACACCCGGCCCTCGTCGACGGGCCCGGCCGCCAGCAGGGTGCGGCCGATCTCGGCGACCGCGATGAACGGCACCAGCGACGCCACCGCCGAGACGATCTGTAGCAGCACCGCGAGGACCAGTTGGACCCGGATCGGGGCCAGCAGCGCCGCGAGTGCCTTCGGATCGGACGTCCTTGCCCGTCCGGCGGTGTCCGTGTCGTTCGTGCTCATGCCGACACCTCGGGCATGCCGACGCCCAGCGTCGGTGACGGGTCAGTGGGAAAGCACGGAAAAGCCATTGCCTCACTCCGGTTCACCACATGCTGCGTACGGTGTAAACAAAGGATAGGCTTGCCTGATTAACCGGCGACGTCAAGGTCGCGTCCATGCCTGGTGCAACAACGACCGGACGACCGACCGGCCGGTCATCCGTTCGGATGGTCAGCGGGCAGTGCGCCCCGGATCAGCGCGGTGAGGCCCGCCGCGTAGACCGCTTCCGCGTCGAACTCGACGAGCAGCGGCATGATCGACCGCATCCGTGGAAGCTCGTCCAGTGGCGCCCGGCGGGCCAACTCGTCCCGGCGGGCCCGGGTGGTCGGGTCCTTCGGCGGATGGGCCGACGCCAGATGCCCCAGCGTGTACTGCCACAACGCCGCGTAGACCCCTAGCGCGTCGCTCCCGTGCACCCCTGCGGCGGCCAGTGCCTCCAACACCGCCTCGGTGAACCGCAGCGCCTGCGGCGCGAACAGTTCGCCCTCCCGAAGTACGTCGACCACCCACGGGAACCCACCGAGATACCCGTGCAGGGAATCGAACAACGTGAACAACCGCCGGCCTGACGGGCCGTCGACGACCGGGAGTGGCAACCCGGACGCCACATCGTCGAGTACCAGGATCAACAGCTCGCGCTTGTCCGACACGTGCCGGTACAGCGCCATTGCCGAGCAACCCAGTTCCGCCGCCACTCTCCGCATCGACACCGCACCGACGCCCTCGCTCTGTGCGAGCCGTCTCCCTGCCGCGACGATCGTCGACCGATTCAGTTCCCTGCCGCCCATAGCCACCGACGATGCCATGCCCGCATCCGTTCGACGCCCCGAGGACCGGTGTCTCAGGTGCCTCGGTGGCGGGGCTGACCTGCCGGGACGCCTGGCTGTCAGGCCTGGCGGGTAGGGGGCCTGTCGAGGACGACTGCTATCACCTAAAATGGCAATCATTTTCGGCCGACCTGCCCTGAGCTTGATCGCGGACTCGGGCTGTCGGATGGACGGGAGTGATGACGGTGGACGGTCGACGGGAAGGGTGTCACGACATGGCACAGCCGGGTCGGGGTGCTCGAGTGAGTTACGGCCAGCCGGATGGCTGACCTCGTCGTGGACCCCGATCGGTGCGTTGGTGCCGGGCACTGTGTCCGGTTGGCGCCGGAGCTGTTCGATCAGGATCCGGTGACCGGTGTCGTGGTGGGGCGGGGTGGGGCGGCTGATCCGCTGGACGGTGACGCGCTACGGGAAGCGGTCGCGCTCTGTCCCTCTGGTGCGCTCCGGTGGGGCGGGCCCTCAGCTAGTTGACAATGGTTTTCATCTCAACCATGCTGTCTGGGTGCGGGTGTTCCCGCGCTTCCTGTGCTCGACCCTCCCCGAGGAGCATCCCTTGGTGCGTACTTTTGATCGGCGAACGCTGCTGCGGGCCGGCGCGGTGTCCCTGGCCGCCGCCGCGGGCGTGCCCATCCTCTCGGCCTGCTCGACCGACGACACCGCCTCCACCGCACCGGCCGCAGGCACGCCGACACCTCGACCCGGAGGAACCCTGCGGGCAGCGTTCGTCGGCGGTGGAGCCGCCGAGACGCTCAACTTTCTGATGGGACCGACCGGTCTGGACTACGTCCGGGCCCGCTGCGTGCACGGCGCGCTCGGCGTGCTCGATCCGGCGGCCGAGCACGGCGTCCGGTACGGCGTCCTGGAGCGCATCGACGTCAGCGACGACCTGCGCACGTACACCGTGAAGGTCCGACCCGGCGTCACCTTCACCGACGGCTCCACCCTGACCGCCCGCGACGTGCTCTACTCGCTCAACGCCCCGGTTGCCCTCGGGTCGCTGCCGTTCCTCAAGCCGCCGTCGCAGAACTTCGACCTGGCCGCCGCGACCGTCGACGACGACCTGACCCTCGTCCTGCCGACGCTGCGCCCGATCGCCGACGGCCGGCTCGTGCTCTGCCAGAGCACCCTGGTCTTCAAGGACGGCACCACCGAGTTCACCCCGGACATGCCGACCTGCGGGCCGTTCACCCTGACCGAGTTCGAGCCCGGTCAGGGCGCCGCCTTCACCCGGCACGACGACTACTACGGACTGTCCCTCTGCGGCGGGCCGTACCTGGACGGACTCGAACTGCGGACCATCCCGGACGCCACCGCCCGGGTCAACGCCCTCACCGGCGGCCAGGTCGACTTCGTCAGCGACATCGGTCCGGTGGCCGCCCGCACCGTCGAGGGCGACGAACGGTTCGCGGTGGCCGTGTCCGACCTGCCGTACGCCACGTCGCTGTCCTTCGGGCTCAACCTGGCGTTCGCGCCGTTCGCCGACGTGCGGGTCCGGCAGGCGGTCAAGTACGCGATCGACCGCGAGGCCATCGTCCGCAACGTCTTCTTCGGCCGGGCCTTCGCCGGCAACGACCTGCCGTCTCTCGGATTCAGCGACTACGCCGACGAGATCGAACAGCGGCCATATGACCCGGACCGGGCCAGGGCGCTGCTCGCCGAGGCCGGTGTCGGCACCATCACGGTCGCGGTCACCACCGCGCCGGAGGTGGCGGGCATGGCCGAGACCGCGACGGTCGTCGTCGAGAACCTCAAGGCGGTCGGCATCGACGCCACCCTCGACCAGCGGCCCACCGGGCAGCTCTTCTCCGACTTCGCGGCCTACGTGCAGTTGCCGTTCGCCGCCAGCTACACCCCGCCGGTGCCGCCGCTGTCCAGCTATGCCGCGACCCGTACCGCCGGCTCGCCGTCCACTTTCGGCTTCGACCGCCCCGACATCGACGAGCTCGTCAGCCAGGCCCGTGGGGCCACGGACGCCGACCAGCGTCGGACGGCGGCGGTGCAGGCCCAGCGGCTGATCTGGGCGGAGGGCAACCAGGTGATCCCGGTCTTCGCGCCGTCCATCAACGGGCACGCCACCACGGTGTACGGGGTGCGTGACGAACCGTTCAGCAGCTTCGAGCAGGCATACCTGGCGTGAGTCTGCTCCGGGTCGCCGCGCTCGTCGTCCGGCGTACCGCCGGCGCGGTGCTGGTCCTCGCCGTACTGTCGGTGTTGATCTTCACCGTCACGGAGGTACTGCCGGGCGACGTGGTCGGCGTCGTCGCCGGTGCCGACGCCAGCTTGTCCGAACGGGAACAACTGCGCCGGGAGCTCGGCCTCGACGCGCATCCGGTCCACCGGTACGTCGACTGGGCGACCGCCGCACTGCGCGGCGACCTGGGCACCGGTTACGTCGGCCGGCGCGAGGTGACCGAGGTGCTCGTCGACCGGCTGCCGAACAGCCTGCTGCTGACCAGCTTGGCGATGGCGCTGGCGGTGCCGCTGGCCGTCGCGGTCGGCCTGGTCGCGGGTATGCGGGCCAGCCGGCGTACGGACCGGCTGCTCAGCGCCGCGACCCTGGTCGCGGTCGGTGTTCCCGAGTTCCTCGTCGCGGCGTTGCTGGTGGCGGTGTTCGCCGCCGGCCTCGGTCTGCTGCCCGAGGTCTCCCTGGTGCCGCTCGGCGGCCGGCCGTGGGACGAGCCCCGAATCCTGGTGCTGCCGGTCGCGGCGCTGGCGGTCGCGGCGCTCGCCGCCGCCGCACGGCTGCTGCGGGCCTCGGTCGCGGAGATCGCTTCGGCACCGTACGTCGAAGCGGCCCGGCTGCGGGGGGTGACCGGTTTCCGGCTCGCCGTGCGACACGTGCTGCCGAACGCGGTGGCACCCGCCGTACAGGTGACCGCGGTCATGTTCGCCGGTCTGATCGGTGGCGCGGTGGTCGTCGAGACCTTGCTCAACTACCCAGGGATCGGCTACGAGCTTCAGCAGGCGGTGGCCAACCGGGACGTGCCGATGGTGCAGGGGCTGGCCCTGGCGATCTGCGCCACCGCGCTGGTCCTGCTGCTGCTCGGTGACCTCGCCCAGCTCGCGCTGAGTCCTGCGGCACGGGGGCGGTCATGACCGATGCCGCGCCGGCGATGGCGGTCGGGCGGGTCGCCCACTCCCGGGTGACCCTGCTGTTCGCCGGGTTCGCAGCCGTCGGCGTCGTACTCGTCGCGCTGGCCGGCCCACTGCTGGGCACCGGGTCACCGACAGCACCGGTGGGACTGCCCTTCGAGGCACCTACCGGGGCGTACCCGGCTGGCACCGACGCAGTCGGTCGCGACGTGCTGAGCCGCCTGCTGCACGGTGGTCGCGCTGTGGTGCTCCTCGCTATCGGCGCGACCGCTCTCGCCAGCCTGTGCGGGGCGCTGCTCGGCTTGTTCGCCGGACTGATCGACCGACGGATCGGCGAACTGGTCGTCCGGGTGGTGGACGTCGTCGCGGTCGTGCCCGGCCTGCTGGTGCTGCTGGTGCTGGCGGCCGGCTTTCCTGGCAGCGACAGCGCGGTCCTCGTCGGGGTGGCGCTGGTCAGCCTGCCGTTCTCGGTGCGGGTCGTGCGTGCGGCGACCTGGCAGGTCGCGGTGCGTGGGTTCGTCGACACCGCGCGGGCGCGGGGGGACAGCCGATGGCGGATCATCCGGCACGACCTCGTCCCGAACATCGCCGGCACCATGCTCGCCGAGGCCGGCATCCGGTTCTCGGCCGCCGTACACCTCACCGCCACCGCCGGTTTTCTGGGCCTCGGCGCGGGCCCGCCGACCCCGAACTGGGGCCGGATGGTCAGCGAGAACGCGTCCGGGATCGGCCTGACGATCTGGCCGGTACTGCTCCCGGCGCTGCTGCTGGTGCTCTTCACCGTGTCGGTGAACCTGCTCGCCGACGACCTCGCCGCCCGGTGGACCGACCGGTGAGCGCCGATCAAGGGCTCGCCGAGGTCGACGGACTCGTCGTCGGCCCGGTCTTGGGCGGGCCGCCCACCGTCGACGGCGTGCGGCTACGGATCGCGACCGGCCAGGTGGTGGCGATGATGGGACGTTCCGGATCCGGCAAGAGCACGACGGCGCTGACGCTGCTGGGACACGTCCGGCCCGGACTGGCGCTGCGGGCCGGCACCGTCCGGGTCGCCCGGTACGATCCGTTCACCCCGGCCGGTGCCGCGGCGGTCCGCCATCGCCATGTCGCCTACCTGCCACAGGACGCCTCCGCCACGTTGAATCCGTCCCGTCGGCTCGCCAGCCAGCTCGGCGAGGCCGTCGCCGACGCCGCACGGCGCGGCGAGACCCAGGGCGGTGCGACGGTGGCGCACCTGCTGGAGACCGTACGGCTGCCCGCCGACCGGGAGTTCCTGCGCCGGTACCCGCATCAGATCTCCGGCGGCCAGGCGCAGCGTGTCGCGTTCGCCATTGCCCTCGCGGCCGATCCGGACCTGCTCGTCCTCGACGAGCCGACCGCCGGCCTCGACCCGGTGCTGGCCCGTGGCGTACGGGACCTGATCAGCTCGTTGACCGGGCACCGGGCCACCTTGCTGATCAGCCATGACCCGGATCTGGTCCGGTCGGTCAGCGACGAGGTGGTCGTCCTGGACGGGGGTCGCCCGGCGGTCACCGGACCGCCCGGCCGGGTGCTCGCCGCGCCGGCACCGACCGGGCCCGGACCCGCCCCCGGGCCGGCCGACCCGGTGCTCGCGGTACGCGGGTTGGGCACCCGGCACGGCCGGCGTACGGCGCTCGCCGACGTGGATCTCGACGTCGCGGGTGGGGGTTGCCTCGCCGTGGTCGGGCCGTCGGGTGCCGGCAAGTCGACGCTCGCGCGATGCCTGGTGGGGTTGCACTCCTACGACGGAGCCGTCCTGCTCGACGGTGTGCCGCTGCCGGCGACCACTCGGCGGCGCAGTCCCGCCCAGCGACGTGACCTGCAGCTGGTGGCCCAGGACAGCGCGGGCGCGCTGAACCCTCGGGAGACCGTCGGCCACGCCCTGCTGCGTCCGCTGCGGCAGCTGCGGGGCCTCGACCCGCGAGCGGCCCGAGCGGCAGCGGCCGAGTTGCTGGACCGGGTGCGTCTGCCGGCCGGCGCGGCCGGTCGACGACCGGGTGCACTGTCCGGTGGGGAGCGTCAGCGGGTCAACCTCGCGCGGGCGTTGGCCTGCCGGCCCCGGGTGCTGATCTGCGACGAGGTGACGTCCGCGCTCGACGTCGCGACGGCCGGTACGGTGCTGGCGCTGCTCGCCGAGTTGCGGCGCGATCTGGGGCTCGCGGTGGTGCTGATCACCCACGACCTCGCCGCCGTGGCCGGATGGACCGACGATGTCATGGTGCTCGACGCCGGCACGGTGGTGGAGTCCGGCCCGACCCCGGCGGTGCTCGGCTCACCGCGGCACGAGGTCACCCGGACCCTGCTCGACGCGGCGGGCGGCCGGTGACGAGGGGAGCCGCCGGGCCTAAATTCACGACGGTTCGACCGTCGTGGAGTGCGCCGGTGCGGTGTCGTCGTCGAGCGGAAAGCAGCCGGCGAACGGGTCCGGCAGGTCGCGCCAGCGGTCGAACCCGTCGGCGATCTCGTCGTCGGTGAGCAGGCACGCGGTCAACAGGTCGGTGATCGCCGTCGCGTCGACTCGCAGGCCGACGAAGGCCAGCGCCGTGCGGCGGTCACCATAGTAGGGATCCCAGTTCAGGTCGGCGGCGATGCGGCGGTAGTCGCTGGCCTCGCCCCACCGGTCCGCCGGCAGCGCCGCCAGCCAGTAGCCGAGGCTGCCCATCGCGACGCCGCCGCCAGCGAACTCGAACCCCACCACGGCGTCGGGCTGGCTGGCGATCCACAACTGTCCCCGCCCCCGGAGCAGGTCCTCGGTGAGGTCCTCCAACGCGTCGTGCAGCCGCTGGGGGTGGAACGGGCGGCGGGTCTCGAACAGCACCGACACCACGCCGCAGTCGCTGTCGCTGTCGCTGTCGCTGTCGGGAGCGTGCACGGCGATCGGAAAGCCTTCCAGGGCCCGACCGAGCGGGCCCGGCGCGGCCGGGTCGTGCCGGCCGGTGCGCAGCAACGCGGCCGCCAGATCGCCGTGCTGTCCGGTGTCTTGTGGCCCCGTGTCGTGCTTGGCGCCAATCTTCAGGTGCCGGGCCCACGGCGCGAGCCGGTACAGCAGAGCGGACAGCCGCGCCCGCTCGAAGGGGCCGCCGGAGCGTTCCCATGACACCACCGTGTCGGCGTACTCGATTTGGCGGACCACCACCTCGGCGACGGCCCGGTAGTCGTCGTCGGCGGCGTGCAACCGGCGGTCGCGCAGGTCGTCGGTGCTGGCGAGATCGTCGAGCAGGGACGCGGCGTCGACGACCGTGACGTACGAGTCGAACCGCACCACGTCGGTCACCGGCGCTCCGTCGACCAGGCAGTGCGCACACGCGGCCGCGACCGCCTCGGGCTCGACCACGGTGGGCAGCACCAGCACGATCCCGTGTGCCGGATGCTGGCCGGCCAGCCGGGCCAGGGTCGGCAGGACGTCCTCGCGCAGCGTGCACGACACACAGCCGTGTACGAGTTCCACGGCGGCGTCCTCGACCAGCCCGTCCGCGCCACGTACCGTGCGGCGCACCCGTCCGGCGCGGATCGCGCTGATGTCGTGGCCGACCACGAGCAGTCGTTCGTCGGCGCTCAGCAGCTGCCGCGCCACGGTGGCGGCCGCCGCCTCGGAGAAGCTGGTGAGGACGGTGACGGCGGGACGTTGGTCGAGGTCCGGTGAAGAAGCGGTGGCAGTCGGGTGGGTACTCACCCCGCCATCTTGTTGGAAATGGTTGTCGTTGTAAAGTGGTCACCATGTCGAACATCTGTGATGTCACCGGTGCCAGGCCGAGCTTCGGCAACGCGGTGTCCCACTCCCACCGCCGCACCCGCCGCCGGTGGAACCCCAACGTTCAGCGCCGCCGGTTCCGGCTCGCCGACGGGCGAGCCATCCGTCTCAACGTGAGCACCACCGGTCTGCGGATCATCGACCGCGACGGCATCGACGCTGTCGTCGCCCGCCTGCGTGCCCGGGGAGTGCAGATCTGATGGCCCGTAGCACCGAGATCCGGCCCGTGATCAAGCTGCGCAGCACCGCCGGCACCGGCTACACCTACGTCACCCGCAAGAACCGCCGCAACGACCCCGACCGGCTGGTGCTGCGCAAGTACGATCCGATTGTCCGGCGACACGTCGAGTTCCGGGAGGAGCGCTGATGGCCCGCCGCAGCCTGGTCGAGCGGGAGAACCGGCGGGCGACCCTGGTCGCCCGCCACGCCGACCAGCGGGCCGCCCTCAAGAAGCTGATCTCGGCGCCCGGCACGGAGCCCGACCAACGGGCCGATGCGGTCCGCGACCTCGCCGCACTGCCCCGCGACTCCAGTCGGGTCCGGCGCCGGACCCGCGACGCGATCGACGGTCGGCCCCGTGGCGTACTGCGCCGGTTCGGCCTGTCGCGGGTGCGCTTCCGTGAGATGGCGCTCCGCGGTGAACTGCCCGGCATCCGCAAAGCGTCCTGGTAGAACCTTCGGTACTGTCCGGACAGGTCACCGGCCCGCCCGGTACGAGGGACACTCGGCACCACAACCGGCGGAGCGGTCAACCTAACGGTCGACGAGGCGCCAGCCCTGCGACTCGACCCGTTCCCGCCAGAACGAGGCGTACAGGCCGTCCCGGTCGACGAGTTCGTCGTGGGTGCCCCGGTCGCTGATCCGCCCGTCGGACAGGACCAGGATCTGGTCGGCGGCCTGCACGGTCTGCAGCCGGTGGGCGATGACCAGCAGGGTGGCCCGGCGGGCCAGCGCGGCCACCGCGGTCTGCACCGCGGCGTCGGCCTCGGCGTCCAGGGACGCGGTCGCCTCGTCGAGCACGACGATCGGCGCGTTCTTGAGCAGGGCCCGGGCGATCGACACCCGCTGGCGCTGCCCGCCGGACAACGCCGTACCTCCCTCACCGACCGGGGTGTCCAGCCCGGCCGGCAGGTCGGCGACGACGTCGGCGAGACCGGCCCGGTCGATGGCCTCGCGCACCTCGTCGTCGTCGGCGTCCGGCCGGCCGAGCCGGATGTTGTCGGCGAGGGTGCCGTCGAACAGGTACACGTCCTGGAAGACGAACGACACCCGCGAGGCCAGGTCCGCCGGAGCCATGTCCCGTACGTCGACCCCGCCGACGCGTACCGCCCCGGCGTCGGCGTCCCAGAACCGGGCCAGCAGCCGGGCCACCGTCGTCTTGCCGGCGCCGGACGGCCCGACCAGCGCGGTCATGCTCCGCTGCGGCAGTGTGAAGCTGACCCCGCGCAGCACCGGCCGCCCGTCGTAGCCGAACCGCACGTCGTCGAAGACGACCTCGGAACCGTCCGGTCGCCGGGGCTGACGCGGCTCGGGCAGCGTCGCGGCCCGCAGCACCCGGTTCACCCCGGCGAGGTGCCCCGCCGCCATCCGCAGCGACGCGCCGAGTTCGGCGGCCGTGGCCAGCGGCTCGGTGAACCGGACCGTCAACACCAGTACGGCGGTCAGCGTCGCCGCGTCGAGCGCGCCGCCGATCGCCAGGTAGACCCCGAGCAGCAGTACGGTGCCGAGCAGGACCCGGACGGCGAACCCGAAGGAGACCAGCCCGACGACGGCGCGGCCCAGCAGGGCGTGGTCCGCGCGGCTCTGCGCCAGCAGGGCGTCGTCGAGCAGCCGGTGCTCGCGGGCGGTCCGCCCGTACGCCCGCAGCAGCGGCTGCGCCTGAGCGAACTCGACGATCCGGGCCGCCGCGTCGTCCATCACCCGGTGCCGGTCGGCGTCGGCGCGGGCCACCGCCCGGTTGCTCACACGCAGGATGAGCAGCAGCAGCGGGGCGGCCACCGCGACGGCGGTCCCGAGTCGCGGCTCGACGACCAGCAGCGCCAGCACCACCACGAGCGGTGTCACCGCGGCGGTGACGATCGGCCGCATCAGGTGCGCGGGCACGTTCATCAGTTGCAGTACGCTCTGGCTCGCCAGCCGGCTGACCTCGCCGGTGCGGGCCGGGCCGAACCAGCCCAGTGGCAGCTGGGCGATCTTTTCGCCGAGCCGCTGGTGCAGCACCCGGGCCACCGACTGCCCGGTGGCGAAGCCGAGGTACTGCCCGGACCAGGTCAGCGCGGCGTAGCAGGCGACCGCGACGCCGAAGGCGGCCAGCCAGGGCAGCGCCGCCGCTGGCCGCTCGCCGAGCGCCCCTCGGAGCAGCGGCACCAGCAGGGCGTACGCGACGCCCTGGGCGGTGGCCGCCGCGACCAGCAGGATGAGCAGTCGCCGCAGTGGTCCGGCCTGGGCGGGGCCGAGTGCGGCGGACAGGGCGCGGATCATGCCGACTCCTGGGCGAGACTGGCCGGTGCCGGCCGGTTGGTTTCCTGGGCCTGCCACATCCGGGCGTACCGCCCGTCGCGGGCGAGCAGTTGGGGATGGGTGCCCTGCTCGACGATTTGTCCCTGGTCGAGGACGACGATCCGGTCGGCGGCGCGGACGCTGGCCAGCCGGTGCGCGATGACCAGCAGGGTGCGGCCGGCGGCCAGCGCGGACAACGCCCGCTGGATCGCGGACTCGGCGTGCGGGTCGGCGTAGGCGGTCGCCTCGTCGAGTACCAGCACCGGCGGGTCGGCGAGCAGCGCCCGGGCGATGGAGATCCGTTGCGCCTCACCGCCGGAGAAGGAGACGTCGACGCCGACGACGGCCTCGTAGCCGGTCGGCTCGGCGACGATCCGGTCGTGGATCTGCGCGGCCCGCGCGGCGGCTTCGATCTCGTCGGGGCCGGCGTCCGGGCGGGCCAGCGCGATGTTCTCCGCGACGCTGGCCCGCAGCAGGATCACGTCCTGCAGGACGAACCCGATGGTGCGGTGCAGCACCGCCGGGTCCAGCTCCTCGACGGCGACTCCGCCGACACTGACCAGGCCGGCGGTCGGCCGGTGGAAGCCGGCGATCAGCCGGGCCACCGTCGACTTGCCGGCCCCGGAGGGCCCGACCAGCGCGGTGACGGTGCCCGGGACGAGTTCCAGATCCACGCCGTCGAGCACCTGGCGGGTGCCGTCGTAGGAGAAGCTGACCCCGGTCAACCGGACCGACGTGCCGTCCGAGTGGCCGGTACCGCCGCCGACCTGGTCGTCGGGGTGATGGATGAGCGCGGCGACCTCGGCCGCCGCGCCGAGGCCGGTCCGCAGCGCCTGCACTCGGCCGCCGATGCCGGCCGCCGGCGCGGCCACCGCCGGTGCCAGCAGCACGAACGCCACCAGCGCCGACGGCGTGAGCTGCCCGACGACGGCGGCGGGTACGCCGACGCCGAGCACGATCAGCAGGACGACCGGTGCGGTGACCACCAGCTGCGACGCGGTGGTGATTCCGGTGGTGCCGGCGGCCCAGCGGGCGAAGAAGCCGCTGAACGCCTCGGCGGCCTGGCGGAACCGGCGGTGCGCGACGCCGGTCTGGCCGAAGGTTTTCAGCACGGCGATGCCGTCGACGAACTCCACCGCCGCGCTGTTGATCTCCCGGGCCGCCTGACCGTACGCCGCCATCTTCGGTCCGGCGCCGGCCATCGCCCGGCGGAACAGGCCGAGCCCGGCGGCCAGCGGCAGCAGGCTGATCAGGGCGAGCCACCAGGCGACGCTGGCCAGGTAGGCGACCGCGACCAGTGGGGTCACGACCACGGCGGTCACGTCGAGCACGGTGTGTGCCACCAGGTAGTGCATGGTCTGCACGTCGTCGTGCACGATCTTCTTCACCCGGCCGGAGCCCTGCTGGGTGAACCAGGTCAGCGGCATCCGGCTGAGCCGGTCGGCCAACGCGCGCCGCAGTCGCAACTGCAGCCGGCTGTCGGCGAGGTGGGTGACGACGGTGGCGGCCGTGGCGAGCAGGACGGCGGCCACCGCCGCGCCCGCGCCGGCCAGGGCCACCGGCCACACCGTGCCGGTCGCGGCGGGGCCCAGCAGCCGGTCGCCGACCCGCGCCATCGCGATGAGCACGCCGACGCCGGCGGCGCTGGCCAGTGCCTGCAGGACCATCGCGAGGGCGAGTGGGGCGCGGACCGGGCCGAGAACCGTGGCCAACGGTCGGGGTCTGTCGGTGTCGGTCATAGTAGTCCGAAATCGTACTCGTTTTCATTAGTGTCGTGGGTCTCCGCTGCGACAGCCGCAGCCACCTCGGCCACCGTCGCCGCCGCCAGGAACCGCCGGACCGGCACGTCGACGCCGTACCGCTGCCGTATCGAGGTGAGCATCCGCAGCGCGCTGACACTGTCCCCACCCAGCGTGAAGAAGTTGGCCTCCCGGTCGGCCACCGGCACACCCAGCAGCTCCTGCCAGAGCCGCGCGACCGCCGTCTCGGTGTCGCCGGACGGTGGCCGTGCCTGCGGATCGTCATCGGTCGCCGCCGCCAGTTCGCTCAGCGCGGACCGGTCCACCTTGCCGTTGCCGGTCAGCGGCAGCGCGTCGACGACGGTGATCCGGGCCGGAATCGCGTACCCGGGCAGCCGCTCGCCGAGGAACCGGCGCAGCGCGGCCGTCACGTCCGAGGATCCGTCGCCGGCTTCGACGAACCCGTGCAGCCGACGGGCGGCACGGCCGCCGGTGACCACCACGACAGCCCGTCCGGTGCCCGGGTGTGCCTCCATGGCGGCCTCGATCTCGCCGAGCTCCAACCGGTGGCCGCCCACCTTGACCTGATGGTCGACGCGACCCAGGAACTCAAGGGTGCCGTCCGGCCAGTAGCGGCCCAGGTCGCCGGTGCGGTACCAACGGCCCGACCGGTCGGTGACGAACTTTTCCGTGGTCCGCGCGGGATCACCCCGGTAGCCAAGGGCCACCCCACGGCCGCCGATCCACAGCTCGCCGGCCACCCAGTCCGGCCGGTCCCGTCCCGCGTCGTCGACCACCCGGTACGCCTGGTTGGCCAGCGGGAACCCGTACGGCACCGACCGCCAGTGGTCGGGCACCTCGGCCACCTCGAACGCGTTGGACCAGATCGACGCCTCCGTGGCGCCGCCGAGCGCGACCAGCCGGCACGCCCCGTCGGCGCGTCCGGCGGTCGCGGCGGCCAGCCGGCCGGGCAGGTCCAGGCCGACCCAGTCGCCGGACACCAGCGCCAGCCGCAGGCTCGCCGGTAGCCCGTCGGGTTCGGCCGCCACCAGCAGCATGTCCAACAACGTCGGTACGGTGTTCCACAGTGTCACGCCGTGCGCGGCGACCAGGGCGAGCCAGCGGGGGGCGTCGCGTCGCTCGTCCTCGGCGGGCAGCACCAGCGTGCCGCCGGCGCCGAGGACGCCGAAGATGTCGTACACCGACAGGTCGAAGTCGAGCGCGGACAGGGCGAGTACCCGGTCGTCCGGCCCGACGTCGAACCTGGTGTTGACGTCGGTGCAGGTGTTCGCCGCCGCGTCGTGGCTGATCTCGACGCCCTTCGGGGTGCCGGCGGAACCGGAGGTGAAGATGACGTACGCCGGATCATCCGGGTCGACCGGCACCGGCGCGGCCAGCGGCGTCGCCGCGAGCGCGGCCGCCACCGACAGCGCCGGGGCCGTGCCGGTGTCCACGTCGTCGGCGGTGATCACCGCCGTGACGCCCGCGTCCCGGTAGATCCGCTCGCGGCGCAGCGCTGGCTGCTCCACCCCGACCGGCACGTACACCGCGCCAGCGGCGAGGACGCCGAGGGCCGCCACCACCTGGTCCGGGCCCTTCGGCAGGGTGATCGCCACCGGATCGCCACGGCGTACCCCGACGGTGACCAGCGCGCCCGCTGTCCGCAGCGCCCGCTCGGCCAGCTCGGCGTAGGTCATCGTGGCGGGACCGCCGCCGCTGTCGTGCCAGATGAGCGCCGGGTGCTCCGGTGCGTGGCGGGCGGCGGCGAAGGCGCGGCCGTGCAGCGACTGCCGGGGGATCGGCGCGTCGGTGTCGTTGATCCGTTCCCGGACCGTCCGCTGCCCGGCCGGCAGCAGCGCCGGTACCGGCGTGTCCCAGCCGGCACCAGCGAGATGGTCGAGCAGGCCCAGGTAGGCGTCGAACATCGCGTCCAGTACACCGGGCAGGAACAGTTCGTCGACGCTGTCCCAGGTCACCAGCAACCCGTCGTGCGACTCCAGCACCTGGTTGTCCAGACACACCTGGGGTGACTGGGAGATGCCCCAGACCGGTTGCGGGAACGGCTCCGAGCGGTCCATGGACACCCCGTCGCCGACGCCGATCGCGCTGGTGAACACGACCGGCATCGCCTCCATGCTGCCGGTGACCCGGGCCAGCTCACGCAGCAGCCAGGACGGGCTGACCTCGCGGTGGTCCAGGTCTTCGCCCATCCGCCGGTGCAGCGCGGTGGCGTCGGTCAGGAAGGTGCCGCCGCCGGTCGGCCGGTAGTCGGCCAGCGACAAGGTGGTGAAATCGCCAAGCACCCGGTAGATGTGCGGATGCGCGTCGCGTCGGTTGAACAACGTCAGGGTGACGGTCAGGTCGCGCCGGCCGCTCCAGGCGCCGAGCACCTCGGCGTACGCGGCGAGCAGCACCGTCGACGGGGTGAGCCCGTGCCGGCGCGCCCGGTCCCGGATCGCCGCCCACGCCGGCGGTGCCAGCCGGTGCTGCCGGCGGGTGAACCGGGGCCGGGTCACCTCGGCCGGGTGGCGGGTGGTCGGCAGCTGCGGCGCGGGCGGAAGGCCGGCCAGGCGTTGGGTCCAGTACCGCTGGTCCTGCTCGACGACCTCGGGATCCGGGCGGACCTGCAGCAGGTAGTCGCGAAACGACACGTCGATCGGCGGTAGGTCGGCGTCCGGCTGCCGATAGAGCAGGTCGAGTTCGGTGTAGAGCGTCATGATCGACAACGCGTCGAAGACGATGTAGTCGAGTCCGACCGCGACCCTGGTACGCACCTGCCCGGCGGCGCGGTAGCGGACCGCCGCGACGTCGAACAGTGGCCAGCGGGACAGCTCGGTCAGCAGATGCGACCGGGTCGTCCGGAGTTGCGCCAGCGCCGTGGCCGGATCGGCGTCGCCCACATCGACCTGGTTCACCAGGTCGACCAGGTCCATCCGCACCGGCGGCACCTCGGGCAGGATTCGCTGGTTGCCGTCGGCGTCGAACACGGCCCGCAGCATCTCGTGCCGGTCGACCAGCCGTTGCCAGGCGTGTCGCAGCCGATCGAGGTCGACGTCGACGCCGTCGAACTCGGTGTACTGCCAGGTGCCGACGCCACCGAGCGGCAGTCGGGGATCCCGGCCCACGAAGTAGGCGCGCTGCACGTCCGTTGGCGGGAACGGTTCGTGCCGGTGCGCCAGGTCGGCGACCACCACCGGTTCGGCGACCTGGCTCGGGTCGGTGGCCGGCGTACCGGGCCGGGTCGCGGCGTCGTCCAGTGTCAGACCGGTGGCGAAGTCCGCCAGCCGGGGGTTGGCGAACAGGGCGGCCAGCCGGGCCCCCCGCACGCCGCTGCCGCGCAGCCGGACCAGCAGGCCGGTGGCGAGCAGCGAGTCGCCACCGAGGGCGAAGAACGAATCGTCCCGGCTCACCCGGGCCACGCCGAGCAGCGCGGACCAGACCTCGGCGACCAGCGTCTCCAACGCACCCTGCGGCGGCTGCGCCGGCCGTTCACCGCCGCGCCGCAGCTCGGCGTCGGCGGTCAACGCCGACCGTACGGCGGACCGGTCCACCTTGCCGTTGCCGGTCAACGGCAGTCGCGGCCACACCGTGACGCTGTCACACCGCATGTGCTCCGGCAGCCGGTCGGCGAGCCAACCGTCCAGATCGTCCGGCGGGCCGGCGTCCGTTCCGGCGGACGGCATCGTGACCGCTGCGGCCAGCCGGCGGGTCGGACCCTCGCCGGTCACCACGGCGATCGCCTGCTCGATCGCCGGGTGGGCGACCAGCGCCGCCTCGACCTCGCCGAGCTCGATCCGGTGCCCCCGGATCTTGACCTGATGGTCGGCCCGGCCCAGGAACTCCAGGGTGCCGTCGGGCCGGTAGCGGGCCAGGTCGCCGCTGCGGTACCAGCGCCGTCCGGCGTACGTGACGAACGTGTCGGCGGTGCGCTGCGGGTCACCCCGGTAGCCACGGGCGAGGCTGGCGCCGCCGACCCACAACTCACCGGTCACCCAGTCGGGCCGGTCCCGGCCATCGGCGTCGGCCACCCGGCAGAGCACGTTGTCCAGCGGTACCCCCCAGGGCATCGACGTCTCCTGCGGGCCACCCGGCGGCACCTCGTACACGGTGGAATGGATCGCCGCCTCCGTCATCCCGCCGAGGGCGAGGAACCGGCAGGCCGGGGCGACGGTCCGCAGCCGGTCCGGCAGGTCCGGGCCGATCACGTCGCCGCCGAGCAGGACGGCCCGCAGCGCCGTCGCCGGCTGCTGCTCCGCTGCCGGCTGGTGTTCCGTCGCAGCGTCGGGTGTTTCCGCAGCGTCGGCCGTCGCCGCCCGGTCCGTGGCGGCGACCAGCAGCATGTCGAGCAGCGCCGGCACGGTGTTCCACACGCTGACCCGGTGCCGGGTCACCAGTCGCCACCAGCTGGCCGCGTCGCGCCGCTGGTCCTCACCGACGACCACCAGTGTGCCGCCGGCGGTGAGCAGGCCGAAGACGTCGTACACCGACAGGTCGAACTCCAGCCCCGACAGGGTGAGCACCCGATCGTCGGGGTTGACGTCGAGCCGGGCGTTCAGCGCGTCGACGGTGTTCATCGCCGCCGCGTGGGTCATCTCCACCCCCTTTGGATCCCCTGTGGATCCGGAGGTGAACAGCACGTACGCGAGCGCCTGCGGGTCGACCGGCGCGGGCGTCGACGGTGCCAGCGTCGCCGCGTCGCCGACCAGCATCGGCCGGGCGCCGGCGGCCGACACCAGGTCCCGGTGGTCCGGGTCGGTGAGTACCACCCGTACCCCGCCGAGGGCGTGCACCCGGGCCCGACGGTGGGCCGGCTGGTCGATGCCGACCGGCACGTAACAGGCACCGGCGGCGAGCACGCCGAGCACCGCCACGATCTGGTCGGTCCCCTTGGGCAGGGTGACGCCGACCGGGTCACCGGGGCGCACCCCGTGGGCGGCCAGGAGTGTCTGTACCCGCGCGGCGGCATCGGCCAGCTCGCCGTAGCTGACCGTGCGTTCGCCGTCGATGACGGCGGGCTGGCGCGGCCGGTCGGCGGCGTGCCGCAGGAAGCCGTCGTGCAGACAGCGCGCCGGCCGGTCGACCGCCGTCGCGTTGACCTTCTCCCGGGCCGACGCCTGCCCGGCCGGCAGTATCGACCCCACCGGGCGCCGCCATGCTCCGTCGGTGTCGACCAGCGCCTCCACCAGCTCCCGGTACGCGGTGAAGGCGGCCGTCGCCACCCCGTCGGCCAGCACGTCGAGCCGCACGTCCCAGTTCAGCAGCAGGCCGCCGTCGAGTTCGGTCACCTGGGCGTCGAGCCACACCTGCGGGCCCTGCGAGATGATCCACGACGGCGTACCGAAGGTGTCCTGCAGCGCCGTGTCGTAGATCTCGCCGAGGCCCAGCGCGCTGGTGTAGACGACCGGGGCGAGTACCGGCCGCCCCGCCTGACGGGACAGGTCGCGCAGCACCTCCACCCCGGCGTACGCGCCGTGGTCGACGGCCGCGTGCAGGTCCGACTGCACCCGGCGGGCCCGCTCGGTGAACGGCAGCACCCCGCCGGTGTCCACGCCGAGCAGCACCGAGCTGGAGAAGTCACCGACCAGCCGGTCCACGTCGGACACCAGCGGCTCCCGGGCGAACAGCGGCAGGTTGAGCAGGAACCGGCGGTCGTCGCTGAACGCCCCGAGCACCTCGGCGAAGGCGGTCGCCAGTGCGGCTGCCGGCGTCACCTGGTGTCGGGCCGCCCGATCCAGCAGCGCCCGCTTGCGTCGCGGGTCCAGCCAGTGGTGCAGCCGTTCGCTGTGCGCGGCGGCACCCGGCCGACCGGCGTCCGGACGCAGCGGTAGCTGCGGACCGCCGGGCAGATCCCCGAAGCGGTCCCGCCACCAGTCGCGGGCCCGGTCCCGGTCGGTCGCCGCCGCCCGCCGGTGGGCGGCCAGGTAGTGGGGGAAGCTCGAGGTGACCGGCGGCAGTGGTTCCTCCGGCCGCTGGTACAGCCGGCGCAGGTCGTTGAGCAGGATCCGCATGCTCAACGCGTCCGCGACCAGCATGTCGAGGTCGACGTGCAGCCGGGTGGCACCGTCGGGCAGCAGACTCACCGCGACGGCGAGGACCTCGCCGCGTTCGACGTCCATCCGCTGGTGGGTGTACCGCTGCCGAAGCCCGGCCAACCGCTGGTCCACCTCCCGGGGTGCCTGCGACCGCAGGTCGTGCACGGTCAACGCCGGTCCACCCTCGGCGGCGATCTGCTGCCTCCCGGTGTCGCCGAAGCGGGCCCGCAGCATCCCGTGCCGGGCCGACAGCGCGGCCAGTGCCCGGTCCAGGGTCTGCGGGTCGACGCCGTGGCCGTCGAACTCGACGTAGAAGTGGGCGGCGACCCCGCCGTACGGTTGGCTGTCCTGCCGGCCGATCCAGTACGCGTACTGCATGGTCGCCAGCTCGAAGGGTGCCGCCGGGTCGACCGGACCGGTGGTGTCGTCGGTCGGTGTCGTACCCGGCCCGGCGTCGGCACCCACGCCGTCGCCGCCGTCGGTGTCCTCGGCGAGGCTGCCGGCCGAGGCGTCGGTGCGGCCCCCGGTCGGGGTGCTGGCGAGCGCGGCGGTCCACTCTGCCAGCGTCGGTGCCTCGGCCAGTTGCTCGAAGGTGACCGGGTGTCCGGCCCGGCGCCATCCGGAGACCAGCCGGATCAGGGTGAGCGAGTCCAGTCCGAGCGTGAACAGGTCCGCGTCGGGAGTCAACTCGGCGTACTCGACGTTGAGGGCCGCGGCGACCGCCGCGCGTACCGGGTCGGTGCCCGGCGACGGTGTACCCGCGCCAGCGGCGCTCCGGTCGGTGAACCCCTGGTCGGCGGTGTGTGGGAACGGGATGGTCATCGTGCCTGGCCTTCGCTGTCCGTCGGCTGCCGGCCGTTGTCCTGTCCTGCCACCGACACCGGCGGCTTGGCCGGTACGCCGCCGATGCCCCAGCGGTCGGCCGGCGCGGCCGTCAGGACCACCCAGGTCTGCGCCCGCGCGTCCTCGCCGAGCACCTCGCCGACGGCGTCGGACAACCGGGTGACGAGCGCCTCCTGCACGGCCGGGGTGAGTCGTTCCTCGAAGATGCGGACGTCGATGAAGGGCATGAGATCTCCGTTTCGGTGGCGGGTGACCGGACTCAGGCCGACGTCACGGTGTGGTCGGGCAGGGGTACGGAAACGGCCGTGGGTGGCGGTCCGGCCGGCGACAGCGTCGTGTCGAGGGCCGCGGTGACCGCCTCGATCAGGTAGTCGAGCTGCGTGTCAGTGATTCCCGGATGGCACGGCAGGTTGATCTGCTCGTCGAACCAGAGCCGCTCGGCGACCGGACATTCACCCCGACGGTGGCCACGAGCCCGCCACTCGGGGGTCAGATGGAGTGGGAAGTAGCGCAGCTGGACCTCCACCCCGTGGCGGTCCAGCTCGCGGACCAGGTGTTCACGCGTCGCCCGGCCGGCCTCCACGAAGAAGGTGTACAGGTGGTACGCGTGACCGATCCCCGGCGGCGGGCGGTGCAGACGCACCTGCGGGTAGCGGCCGATGCGCTCGTCGAGTCGCTCGGCGATGTGCCGGCGGCGGGCGGTGAGTCGCGCCATGCGGTCGAGCTGGACGATGCCGACGGCAGCGGCGGCTTCGGACATGGTGGCGTTCGTACCGGGTCTCCTGACGCGGGCGTAGTCGCGCCCGTAGATTCCCTCGGAGAACCGCATCCAGGGAAGCAGGGGAGTGGGCGGCGGCTCCGGGAAGCGGGCCGGACCGAGTTCGACATCGGGCTGGTTCGACCGGATCCGGTCGATTCGCTCGACCCAATCGTCGCGGTCGAAGGTGAGCATTCCGCCCTCACCCAGTGTCGTGATGTTCTTGGAGTTGTGGAAGCTGAAGCACCCGATGTCACCCAACGCGCCGGGGTGCCGTCCGTGCCAGGTCGCGCCGAGTGCGTGGGCGCAGTCCTCGATGACCACGGCACCGTGCCGACGGGCGGCCGCGACGATGCGGCCCATGTCGGCCGGATACCCGCCGTAGTGGACCAGGATCACTGCGGCGGTGCGGCCGTTCACCGCCGCCTCCACCGCCGTCGGATCGATGTTGAGCGACACCGGGTCGACGTCGCAGAAACGCACTCGCACATCGTGCGCCAGCAGCGGGTGGATCGTCGCGGAGAAGGTCTGCGGCGTGGTCAGCACCTCGTCGCCGGGACGGAGGTCGGCCAGGTGGATCGCCAGTTCGAGCGCCACGGTCCCGCTGGTCACCGTCAACGCGTGCCGCGTACCGACGTGGTCGGCGAACCGTCGTTCGAAGGTCGTCCGGCGGCTGCCGGCCGACAGGGTCTGTCCTGAGTCGACCAATTCGGTGATCGCGGCGAGTTCTGTGGCGTCGAGCACGCTGCCGCGCGTCGGAAAGGCAACCTGATAATCCTGATCGTCCATTGGTTTCGCAGCTCCTGCGATGGCGATGGGTGGACGGGAAAGTAGCACGTCGAGTCTGATGTGCAAAAGTGTTGATGTCTTGGTGCATTCGTTTTACGGCAGGCAAAATTGAGCATTGACGGACGTGCCGAAAAATGCTTCAGGGTGTGATCGGGAAGACTTTCTGTGTCCCTCCTTGTTGACATCCGATGTGCTGGTCGACTTCACTTGTACGCGCTACCGGCTATTCGCCACGGAGGGCACTTATGCAATTCGGTGTGGGGTTTTTCCCGGTCCTGTCGCCTAATGAGAAAAGCGCGGTCGACTGGTACGACGAGAGCCTGGCGCTGGCGGAACTCGCCGACGAACTCGGCTACGAGCACGTCCAGGTGGTGGAGCACTACTTCTCCGCCTACGGCGGCTACAGCCCGGACCCGGTGACGTTCCTGTCGGCGGTCGCCGCCCGGACCCGGCGGATCAGGGTGACCACCGGTGCCGTGGTTCCCGCCTTCACCCATCCGATCAAGCTCGCCGGCAAGCTGGCCATGTTGGACAACCTGTCCCACGGGCGGCTCGATGTCGGCTTCGGTCGGGCGTTCCTGCCGGAGGAGTTCGCCGCCTTCGAAGTGCCGATGAGCGCCAGCCGCGCCCGGTTCGCCGAAGGGATCGAGATCTGTCGCCGACTGTGGACGGAGACTGAGGTGTCTTGGTCCGGTGACTGGGTCACGTTCGGCCCGGTCACGATGTTGCCCCGGCCGTACCAGCGGCCGCACCCGCCGATCTTCGTGGCCTCCACCACCAGCCCCGAGTCCTGCGCCGAGGCCGGCCGGGCCGGATACCACCTGCAGGTCGTACCGACGGTGACCAGCCTTGGCGGTTTGCGGGAGATGCTCGCCGCCTACCGCCAGGCCCGGGCCGCTGCCGGCCACCCCGGCCCGGGGCGGGTGCAGATCAAGTACACCTGCTACCTCGCGCAGGACGGTGCCGCCGCGCTGGCCGCCGCCCGCCGCTTCGAGCTCAACTACATCGACAAGATGACCACCGCAATAGCCTCCTGGTCGACGGTGCGCAGCGCCGACTATCCCGGGTACGAGCAGCTCATCGACAAGGTCCGGCAGTACGACTTCGACCGGTCGCACGCCGACAACAAGGTCCTCGCCGGCACCCCCGGCCAGGTACGCGACCAGCTGGCCACGATCGCCGAATGGTTCGGCACCGACGTGACCGTGTGTCTGCAGGTCAACCCGGGAGCGACCGTGCTGGCGGACGCGCAGGGGGCGCTGCGGCTGTTCGCCGAGCAGGTGGCGCCGCACTTCTCCGGCGCCGGACCGGCGGCACCGGACGGTTCCGGTGCCGAACAGGCATCGGACGGTTCTGGTGAGGCCAGCCGTGCGCTCGCCGGACGCTGAGGTCGTCGTCGTCGGTCTCGGGGTGTTCGGTGCCGCCGCGCTGTGGCAACTGGCGGCGGCCGGCGTCAACGCGGTGGGCGTCGACCAGTTCACCCCGGGCCACGGCTTCGGCTCGTCGCACGGCGGGACCAGGATGTTCCGTACCGCCTGTCTGGAACACCCGGACCTGGTGCCACTGGCCCGCCGGTCCGGCCAGCTCTGGCAGGAGCTGGCGCTGGCCGCTGGCGAGAACCTGTTCGAGCCGACCGGCGGGGTGCTGATCGGGCCCCGAGCCGGGCACGTGGTCGCCGGCACCGTCGCCGCCGCCCGTCGCCACGGGCTCGACGTCGAGGTCTGGAACGCCGCCGAGGTGCGCGACCGGCTGCCCCGGCACGCCGGGATCGGCGACCACCACGCCGCGGTGTGGGAGCCGGCCGCCGGCCTGATCGCCGCGGAGGCGGCGGTCCGGGCAGCGGTCCGCGTCGCGGTCGGGCTTGGCGCGCGGGCGCTGACCGGCACCCGGGTGACCCGGATCGAGCTGGTCGCCGGCGGTGCGCTGGTGCACACCGCCGACGGCGGTGCGTTGCGGGCCGGGCGGGTCGTGGTCGCCGCCGGGGCCTGGCTGCCGACCCTGCTGCCGGCGATTCCGTTGCGGGTGCTGCGGGTGCCGATCACCTGGTTCCGGCCGGGCGATCCGGCCGACGCCGACCGGTACGGACTGGCCGACGTGCCGGTGTTCATCCGGGAACTTGACGACGGCACCTGCGTGTGGGGGCACGGGGTGCACTCCGGTGGCGAGCTGAAACTCGGCCTGGAGGACCATGGCGGGCTGCTGCGCGAGATGGGTCCGGACGGCGACGACCGCCAGGTCACCGCCGCCGACTGGGCGCCGCTGGTACGCCGGCTCGGCGTCGCGCTGCCCGGACTGGATCCGGTGCCGTCACGCGCCGCGGTCTGCATGTACCCGATGACCCCGGACCGGCAGTTCGTGCTCGGCAGCCCGGGCGACGACACCCGGCTGATCGTCGCCGGGGGCGACAGCGGGCACGGGTTCAAGCACGCCACCGGTGTCGGTGAGGTGGTGGCTGACCTGGTCCGCGGGGCGCCGCCGCCGGTGCCGGTGGCGTTCATGCATCCGGACCGGTGGTGACCATGGTCGCCGCCAAACGTTGTGCGAGCACCTTCTTGTCGATCTTGCCGACGGCGGTCAGCGGCATCGCGTCGACGCACTCGACGCGGTCCGGCAGCTTGTACGCGGCCAGCCCGCGTCCGCGCAGGAACGCCACCACCTCGGCGGCCGTCGGCGGCGGCCCGGCGCAGACCAGGACGGCCGCCGGCGCCTCACCCCACTGCTCGTCCGGTACGCCGACGAGCGCGGCCTGCCGGACGGCCGGGTGGGCGAGCAGGTGACCCTCCACCTCGGTCGCGGCGATCTTCTCGCCGCCCCGGTTGATTTGGTCCTTGACCCGGCCGACCACGGTGAGGTGCCCGGACGGCAGCTGTCGGACCAGGTCACCGGTGCGGTAGAAGCCGTCGGGTGTGAAGGAGGCGGCCGCCGAGGCGTCGGCCCGGTAGTAGCCGCGCAGCGTGTACGGGCCACGGGTGTGCAGCTCGCCGGGTTCACCCGGTGGTACCGGTCGCCCGTCGGCGGGGTCGACCACGCGGATCTCGTCGGCCGGGGAGCCGGGGCGGCCCTGCGTGGTGCAGACCAGCTCGTCGGGGTCGTCGAGCCGGGTGTAGTTGATCAGGCCCTCGGCCATGCCGTACACCTGCTGCAGCGGCACCCCGAGGGTGGGGGTGAACCGCCGTGCCAGCTCGTCGGCCAGCCGGGCGCTGCCGACCTGCACGAACCGCAGGCTGGACAGGTCGGGCCGGCTGTCGGCGTACTCGGCGAACCAGTACGGCACCAGCGGTGGGTTGAGTGCGGTGCAGGTGACCCGTTCCTGTTCGATCAGTCGGAAGGCGGTGGCCGGGCTCGGGTTGGGTGCGACGACGACGGTGCCGCCGGCCATCAGGGTGCCGAGCACACCGGGGCAGGCAAAGGTGAAGTTGAAGCCGATCGGCAGCACGGCCAGGTAGACGTCGTCCGGTCCGAGCCGGCAGATCTCGGCGCCGCTGCGGGCGTTGTAGGCGTAGTCGTCGTGGCTGCGGGGGATGAGCTTGGGCAGCCCGGTGGTGCCGCCGGAGAGCAGCAGCAGCGCCAGATCGGCGGCGGTCGGCCGAGGGTCGTCGTCGGCGGTCGCGGGCTGTTCGGGCGGGCCGTCGTGCAGGCCGGAGTAGCTGGTGAAGCCGGAGTCCGCCGGGTCACCGAGCACCACGACGTGGCGCAACGGTTCGTCGGCGGTGCGGCGTTCGCCGTACACCTGGGTGGCAAGGGTTCGGTAGTCGAACCGGGCGTGCCGGTCGGCGACGACGTAGCCGGCCGCGCCCGACAGCGCCGCCAGGTGGGCGATCTCCGCGCGGCGGTGTCCGGGCATGGCGTGTACGGGGACCGCGCCGAGCCGCTGCAGACCGAACCAGATTTCGACGAACTCGGCCCGGTTCGGCAGCTGCAGGACGACCCGGTCGCCACGGCGCAGCCCGAGCCGGCGCAGACCGGCGCTGATCCGGTCCGCCGCGTCGTCCAGCTGCCGGTACGTCCACCGTCGATCCCCGTCGACCAGGGCGGTCCGTCCACCGTGCTGCTGTGCCCAGCGTCGGAGCAGGTCAGCGAAGGTATCACCGGTCCAGAAGCCGGCGGCACGGTAGCGCCGTGCGTCGGTCTCCGGCCAGGCCACCCAGCCCGGGTCGACGGTCGTGCCGGGACCGGCGGGTTGGTCCTCGTGGTCGGGGTTCATGCCGGGTCCCTTCTGGTCCGTCGATCAGGACTGTGCTTAGATAACGTCTATCGCAGTTGAATGTCATTTTCAACAAGTCACTGGGTGGAGTGGCCCGAACAGACCGTGACGACGAGGCGGGAGCCCGATGGATGTCGACGAACTGATCACCGAGCTGGACGCCGATGGCGTGACCCTGTGGCTGGAAGGCGACGAGCTACGGTTCCGCGCCCGTAAGGGCGCCTTCACCGAGCAACGGCGGGACGCCGTACGTCGGCACCGCGAGGCCATCCGCGCACACCTGCGGCAGACCGCACCCGCCCAGGTCACCGCCGACCCGGCCGGCCGGCACGAACCCTTCCCGCTGTCCGACCTGCAGGCCGCCTACCTGGTCGGCCGGGGCACCCACTACGAGTACGGCGGCGTCGCCTGCCACGCCTACGTCGAGTACGACTACCCCGACCTGGATCCGCACCGGGTGCAGCACACCTGGGACCGGCTCGTCGCCCGGCACGACATGCTGCGCGCCGTGGTGCACAGCGACGGCTACCAGGTCGTCCTCGCCCAGCCACCGGCCTGTCCGATCGGCGTCACCGACCTGCGTGGACGCGCGGTGACCGAGATCGACGACCACCTGCGCCAGCTGCGCGACAGGCTGTCCCACCGGGTCGCCCCGACCGACCGCTGGCCGCTGTTCGCCCTGCACGTGACTTGCACCGACGACCGGGCGGTCCTGCACCTCTCCCTCGACCTGCTCATCGTGGACTACGCCAGCGTGCAGCGACTCGTCACCGAGTTCGACCAGCTCTACACCGACCCGAGCGCCACACTCGATCCCATCGACGTCACCTACCGTGACTACCTGATCGGCCGTCGTCGGATCACCGACACCCCGGCGTACCGCCGCGACCGCGAGTACTGGCTGCGCCGCCTCGACGAGCTGCCGCCCGCCCCCGAACTGCCGGCCGGCGACGCCAGTGCCGACGGGCCGGTCCGGTTCCGTCGGCGGGAACGCCAACTGCCCGGCCCGCTGTGGACCGCACTGCGCGAGCGCGCGGCCCGCCACCAGGTGAGCGTCTCGACCGTGCTGCTCACCGCCTACGCCGAGGTCATCGGCAGGTGGAGCCGCAACCCGAGATTCACGCTCAACATCCCGACCTTCCAGCGACTGCCGCTGCACCCCGCCGTCGAGTCGTTGGTCGGCGACTTCACCGTCGTCGAACCACTCGCCGTCGACCTCACCGCACCACTTCCATTCGCCGAGCGCGCCACGGCGGTCGCCGGCCAACTCCTGGAGGACCTGTCGCACGGCCTGTTCACCGGCAGCGAGGTCCTCGCCGAGCTGAGCCGACGCACCGGCACCCGGCAACTGCTCCCGGTCGTGTTCACCAGCACCCTCGACACGCCCGCGCCGTCGCCGGCCCGGGGCCAGGTCGGCTACGCGATCAGCCAGACGCCGCAGGTCTGGATCGACTGCCAGGTCATGCCGCGCGGCGACGGACTGGCCCTGTCCTGGGATGTGCGCGACAACGTACTGCCGGCCGACCTGGCCGACGACGCCTTCGGCGCGTGGGTCGATGCCGTCGAGCGTCTGGCCGACGACGACGGCCCGTGGCGGGATCCGTCCCCGGTCGCGTTGCCCGCCGCGCAGTGCGAGCGCCGCCGGCAGGTCAACGCCACCGACGGTCCGCTCCCCGACGGGCTGCTGCACGACGACGTCGTCGCCCAGGCGCACCGCACCCCCGAACGGGTGGCGGTCGTCGCCGACGGACACGAGCTGACCTACCGCGACCTGCTCGACCGCGCCACCGCCGTCGCCGACCTGTTCGCCGGCGCCGGGCTACGTCCCGCCGAACCGGTCGCGGTGCTGATGGACAAGGGCTGGGAGCAGATCGTCGCGGTCCTCGGTGCCCTGCTCGCCGGTGGGGCGTACCTGCCGGTCGACGTCACGCAACCGGCCGCCCGGCGCAACGCCATCCTCACCGACGCGCAGGTGCGTACCGTACTGACCCAGTCCTGGCTGCTCGACGCCGCGGCCCTGCCCGACTCGGTGACCGCCGTCGCGGTCGACACCGTGGCCGTCGACGGGCTGTCGGCGCGGACCGGACCGGCATCCGGGAATCGACCCCCGGCCGTCGCCCGTCCTGGCCCCGACGACCTGGCGTACGTCATCTACACCTCCGGGTCCACCGGGACACCCAAGGGCGTCATGATCAGCCACCGGGCGGCGCGCAACACCATCGACGACATCAACCGCCGGTTCGCCGTCGGCGCGGACGACTCCGTGCTCGGCCTGGCCAGCCTCGGGTTCGACCTGTCGGTCTACGACGTGTTCGGCCCGCTCGCCGTCGGCGGCCGGCTGGTGCTGCCCGACGCGGACCGCCGGGGCGACCCGTCGCACTGGGCCGACCTCGCCGACCGCCACGCCGTCACGATCTGGAACTCAGTGCCCGGCCAGTTGCAGATGCTGCACGACTACCTGCGGGCGGTGCCGGATCTGCGTCCAGCGGGGCTACGGCTGGCCATGCTCTCCGGCGACTGGATTCCGGTCGCCCTGCCGGACGCGGTCCGCGAGCTGCTGCCGCGACTGCGGGTGGTCAGCCTCGGTGGCGCCACCGAGGGATCGATCTGGTCGATCTGGCATCCCATCGACGTCGTCGACCACAACCGGCCCAGCATCCCGTACGGGGTGCCGCTGACCAATCAGACGTTCCACGTGCTCGACGCCCAGCTGCGGGACCGTCCCGACTGGATCGCTGGCGAGCTCTACATCGGTGGTGCCGGCGTGGCCCTGGGCTACTACCACGACCCGCAGCGCACCGCCGACCGGTTCCTGCGGCATCCGAGCACCGGCGAACGGCTCTACCGCACCGGTGACCTGGGCCGCTACTGGCCCGACGGGACCATCGAGTTCCTCGGTCGCCAGGACGACCAGGTCAAGATCCGGGGCTACCGGATCGAACTGGCCGAGGTCGAGACCGCCGTGCAGGCCCACCCCGGTGTCGCCGGCGCTGCCGTGCTGGTCGACGCCGCCCACCCCGGCGGCAAGCGGCTCGCCGCGTTCGTCGAACCCGCCGTCACCCCGCCCGACTCTGCCGCCGCGGCCGCCGCCGCCGGGGCCGGTGCCGTCGCGGCGGCGGCGTCGCGGGCCGCGCAGACCGGGGTCGACCCGCAGGCCCTCGCCGACTTCCAGGCCGCGCTGGCCGACGTCGCACTGACCGCGATGGCCGCCACCCTCGCCGACGCCGACGTCGCCACCGGTGACACCTGGCACAGCGCCGACGAGGTCTGCCAGGCGTTGGACGCCACCGCGGTGACCGCGCCGATCGTGCGTCGCTGGCTCGCCGCGCTGACCCGCGCCGGTCGGATCACCGTCACCGACGACGGCCGGTACGGCGACCTCGTCGTACCGGCGTCCGACGACCTCAAGGATGCCTGGCGCCGACTCGCCGAGGCCGATCGCCGGCTCGACTACAGCACCGACCTGATCGACGCGGTCCGCAGCTGTGTCGAACACCTGCCGGCGCTGATCGCCGGCAGCACCGACATCCGTACGCTGCTGTTCCCCGGTGCCCGCGCCGACGCGATGGCCGCCGCCTACCGCGACAACCTCGCCGTCGCCCACCTGCACCAGGCGACCGTCGCGGCGCTGCGGCACATCGCCGAACGGCACGACGGCGACGGAGCGCTGCGGCTGCTGGAGGTCGGCGGTGGCGTCGCCGGCACCACCAGTCTGCTCGCCCCCGCCCTGGCCGAGTACCGCCCCGACTACCTGTTCACCGACCCGTCGACGTTCTTCCTCAACGAAGCCCGGGACCAGTTCGTCCACCACCCGTGGATCCGCTACGCCCGCTTCGACCTGCGCGACGACCCTCGCTCCCAAGGGCTGACCCCGAACAGCGTCGACGTGGTCATCGCCGCGAACCACCTGCACACCGCACCGGACGCCGCCGCCGCGATCGAGCGGCTCACCGGCCTGCTCGCCTCCGGCGGCTGGCTGGTAATCATGGAACAGACCCGCGACGACGACCCGGCGCTGCTGGTGTCCATGGAGTTCCTGGAGGCCATCGCCGGCCCGTTCACCGACGTGCGCGCCGCCGCCGGCCAGTCGTTCCTCACCGGGCCACAGTGGCGTGAGCTGCTCGCCACGGCCGGAGCCGAGCTGGTCACCCAGCTGCCGGCGGCCGGCGAGCCGCTGCACCCCACCGGTCAGCAGCTGTTCCTCGCCCGGGTCAAGACCGACCGGACGCCGGTGACCACCGCCGACCTGGTCCGGCACACCACCGCCCGACTGCCCGACTACATGGTGCCGACGGTGTGGCAGCTGGTCGACGGGTTGCCCCGTACCAGCAACGGAAAGGTCGACCGCAACCGGCTGCGGACCTGGCTGCCCGGCGCCGACCAGGGCCAGCAGACCGCCGCGGTGGCCGCCGATCCGGTGGACGCGCTGGAACGCCACCTCGCCGCCATCTGGGCGGAACTGCTCGACCGCGAGTACGTCGGCCGCCACGACGACTTCTTCGCCCTCGGCGGCGACTCGCTGCTCGTCGCCCGCCTCGTCGGTCTGCTGCGGGAACGCGTCCCCGACGTGGTCGCCCTCGAATGGGAGGTGGTGCTGCGACACATGCTGCGCCAACCGACCGTCGCCGCCCTCGCCGCCTACCTGCGCACGGTCACCACACCGCAGACATCGGCGCCGGGCGACGGCCCGGTCCGCACCTCACCGGTGGTCCGACTGCACGGCTCCGGCACCGATCCGCTCACCGTACTGGTGCACGCCGGCACCGGCACGATCATGCCGTACCGGGCGCTCATCACCGAGATCCGCCGCCGATCCGCCGGCACCAGCTCGGTCATCGGTGTCGAGGTACCACATCTGCCGACCTTCCTGGACGCCGACCCGGCCGGCCTGATCGACCGGATCGCGGCCGACTACGCGACCGAGATCGGTGAGCTCGGCGCCCGTGAACTGCACGTCGTCGGCTACTGCCTCGGCGGCCTGATCGCCACCGAGATCGCCCGGGGCCTCAGCGAGCGCGGCGCCAACGTCGCCACCCTGACCGCGATCAGCAGTCACAGCCCCCGGTTCCGGCTCGACGACGAACTGTTGTCGGAGTACTCGTTCGCCGTGATGATGGGCATCGCGCCCGCCGACATCGGGTTCCCCGCCGACGAACTCGCGGTGGCCCGCGCCGCCGACGCGGTCCTGGCCGGCAGCCCCGGTGTGCTGCGTGACGGCGGCTTCGTCGAACTGACCGGCGAACACGCCGACGTCGCCGCCGCCTTCCGGGCGCTCGCCGCCCTGCCCCGCGAGCAGCGGGTCGCCCGGATGTGCGAGGCGGTTCCCGCCTCGGCCGGCATGTACGAGCCGGACCACATGATGCGGCTGTTCCGCACCTTCCGGCAGAGCGTGTTCGCCATCACCCGCTACGAACCGGAGCCGTACGCCGGCGACATCACCTTCCTGCGGCACAGCGGTGCCTACCCGTTCCCAGGCAGCCGGGACGCGGTCACCCAGCACTGGGCCGAGCTGTGCCTGGGCGACCTGCGCATCGTCGACGTCCCCGGTGACCACTTCAGCTGCATCGATGTGGCGCATGCCCCGGGTGTGGTCAAACTGCTCAGCGAGATCACCGACGGGGCGGTGACCCGATGATCGGCGTACTGGGTGCCTCCGGCTCGGTCGGTCAGGTTGCCGTCGCGCACCTGCACCGCCTCGGTGTCGGGCCGCTGCGCCTCGCTGCCCGGCACGTCGAACCGGTGCGGCGGGTCGCCGCCGGTCTGCCCGGTGCCGACGTCGACACCGTCGAGGTCGACCTACGGGATCCGGCCGCCCTGGCCGCGTTCTGCGCCGGCACCTCGCTGGTGGTCAACTGTGCCGGGCCGACGTACGAGCTGAAGGAGACGGTCGCGGCGGCGGCGCTGGCCGCCGGCGCGCACTGTGTCGACGTGGCCGGTGACGACCCGGTCCACGAGGCCCTGACCGGCGACGTCCCTGGTGGCGACGTCCCTGGTGGCCGCGCTTGCGGTGGCGGCCGCACCGTGGTGCTGTCCGCCGGCACTCTGCCCGGCCTGTCCAGCCTGCTGCCGCGCTGGCTCGCCAGCACCGAGTTCGACGGCGTCGACACGCTGACCGCCTGGGTCGGTGGCGTCGAGCACTGCTCCCCGGTGGTCGCCGTCGACATGATGCTGTCGCTGCGCTCCGGTGGCGCGGCCGGAGCGGCGTACGGCGAGGCCAACGCCGCCTGGCGGGGCGGGGCGGCGCGGTCCCGGGCGCTGCGCCCGGCGGAGGACGCGACCGTGCCGCAGTTCGCCGGATCCGTCGCGGTGCAACCGTTCCTCAGCGCCGAGACCCGCCGACTGGCCCGTGCGCTGCGGCTGCGCGACGTCGACTGGCTCAACGTCTACCCGGGACCCCAGGTGCGGACGCTACTGGCCGCGCTGCCGGCCGCCGCCAGCGTCGGGGCCGACGAGGCGGACCTCGCCCGGCGGATGATCCGCGCCGCAGAGCTGGACCTCGCGGGCCGCAGCCCCTACTACCAGATGGTCTTCACGATGGGTGGTACGCGCGGCGGCGTCCCCGTCGAGCGGACCGCCGTTCTGCGGGTCACCAGCAGCTACCGCCTCACCGGGCTGGTCGGTGCGCTGGCCGCCGTGGCGGTACTCGGCGGCGACGTTCCACCCGGGGTTCACTTCGCCGCCGACGTGCTGGACCCGGCGGCCACGGTCGCCGCGCTGCGGGGGTCGGGGGAGCCGCTCACGGTACGGCTGGTCGACGGCGACACCGCCGACGACACCGAGGAGGGCACGCTGTGAGCACGCCGCTGCGGGTGCTGGTCTGCGGGACCAACTTCGGCCGGTTCTACCTACGTGCGGTCGCCGACCTCGCACCCGACCTGGTCCTCGCCGGCGTGCTCAGCCGGGGCGGGACCGCCTCCCGGGCACTGGCCGACGAGTACGGGGTGCCCCACCACAACAACCTGGACACGATCGGCGCAGGCGAGATCGACATCGCCTGCGTCGTGGTCGGCTCCACCATCTCCGGGGGAGCAGGCACCGACCTGGCCCGCGCGTTGCTGGCCCGGGGTGTGCACGTGCTGCAGGAGCACCCGGTGCACCACGACGAACTCGTCGACTGTCTGCGGGCTGCGCGCCACCATGGCGTGCAGTACCGGGTCAACGCCCACTACCGGCACGTCGAACCGGTCCGTCGGTTCCTCGCTGCCGCGGCCCGGCTCCGTTCCCGCGAGAAGCTGGTGTTCGTCGATGCCGTGAGCCCGGTGCACGTGCTCCATCCGTTCGTGGACGTGCTCGGTGCCGCCCTTGGTGGCCTGCGTCCCTGGCGCGTCGACGAGGCCGTCGCCGTCGGTTCGCTACGGTCGGTCACCGGCCAGGTCGGCGGGGTACCGCTGACCCTTCGGGTGCACCACGAACTCGACCCGGCCGACCGCGACAACCACGCCCTGTTCTGGCACCGGATCAGCCTCGGTACCCGGGCCGGTGCGCTGACCCTGGCCGACACCCACGGACCGGTGCTGTGGACCCCGACGCTGCACGCCGACCGGGACACCGACGGTCGGCTGGTCTTCACCGGCGGGCAGCTCGACCAGCCGGGCAGCGCGCCGCTGCCGGGCACCGCCGCCGGCACCCAGCGTGACGTCTTCGACCGGCTCTGGCCGCAGGCGGTACGGCGTGCGCTGCGGGAGTTCACGGCGGCGGTCCGCCGGGGCGACGATCCGCTACGGTCGGCCCAGTACGACATCACCGCCTGCCGGATCTGGTCGCAACTGGCGGCCCGGCTCGGCCCGCCGGACGTGGTGCGACCGGCGACCCCGTCACGCGTCACCCTCGCCGATCTGGCTGATCCGCACGACAACGGCGACGGCACCGACGCCAGCGAGAGCGTTACCGACGCCAGCGGCGACGGCACCGATGCCAGGGAGACCGCTACCGACGCCAGCGACGACGCGGCGGAGCCGTACTCGCCGACCGCCGAGTTCTTCGACCTCGCTGCCGCCGCGCACGTCGCGACCGGCAGCGCTCCCGCCGTCGTCGCGGCGCTGGCCGGCCTCGACACCGCCGCCGGCCCGGTGGTCGAGATCGGTGCCGGGACCGGCCTGGTCACCGTCGCCCTCGCCCGAGCCTTCCCGGACCTGGAGATCGTCGCCCACGAACCGGCCACCGGCATGCGTGCCGTGCTGACCAGCCGGATCTACCGGGACCCCGACCTGCGCCGCCGGATCACCGTCTGCACCGAACCCGCCCCGGACCTCGATCTGCCGGACAGCATCAGCGGTGCCGTGGTCTGCGGAGTCGCCGGCCACCTCGACCAGCCCGACCGGGTACGCCTGTGGCGGCGGCTGGCCGAACGGCTGGCACCCGGCGGACGGATCGTCGTCGAACTGATGGCCATCGACCGGCCGCTCGTGCTCGACCCCACCCGGCTGTCCCGCGTCGAGGTCGGCGATCAGCGCTACGAATGGTGGTTCTCCGGCGAACCCGACGGCCCGGACCGGATGCGCCTGCACACCACGTGGCGGGTGTCGACCGAGGACGGTACGCCGGTGCGCGAGGTCGCCGACCTGTACCACTGGTACACCCTCACCCTCGCCGGCGTCGCCGCCGAGTCCGGAATGCCGCTGCACGACATCCCACAGGCCGGCACCGGCGGGCCGCCGATCGGCGTACTCGTGCCGGCGCCCCGGACCACTACCGACCAGGAAGGAACGCGCCGATGACCGAGACACTTCCCACCGCGACCCGGACGCCGCCGGCGTTTCCGATACCGAGGGAGTGCCCCTTCGCCCCGCCGGAGCGCTACGCCGCACTACGCGACGCCGAACCGGTGTCCCGGGTGACCCTGCCCACCGGCAAACAGCCGTGGATCGTCACCCGCTACGCCGACGTCCGTGCGCTGCTGGCCGACCCCCGGGTCAGCGCCGACATCCGGCATCCGAACTTTCCGGCGATGGGCATCGGCGAACAGGAAGCCGGCGCGAAATCGCGACCGTTCATCCGCACCGACCCACCGGAACACACCCGCTTCCGGCGCATGCTCCAGGCCGAGTTCACCGTCAAGCGGATCCGCGACATGCGTCCGACGATCCAGCAGACCGTCGACCAGCTCGTCGACGACATGCTCGCTGCCGGGCCGCCGGTCGATCTGGTCACCGCGTTCGCCAACGCGGTCTCCACGACGACCGTACTGGGCCTGTTCGGCGCGCCCACCGACGACATCGAGTTCTTCCGCGACGTGACCCGCATCTCCGGTGGACGCACCAGCAGCGCCGAGGAGGTCAGCGCCGCCCTCGCCAGCCTGTTCCGGATGCTGGACGGGCTGATCACCGCCCGGGAGCAGGCACCCGGTGACGACCTGCTGTCCAAGCTGGTCGTCGACCACCTGCAGGCCGGCGTGGTCACCCGGCACGAACTGCTCTCCACGATCGGGATCACCATCGTCGCCGGAAGGGAGACCACCACCAGCATGATCGCGCTCGGCACCCTGTTGCTGCTGCGCCACCCGGAGCAGCTGGCCCGGCTGCGCGCCGAGCCCGAGCTGATGCCGGCGGCCGTCGAGGAGCTGCTGCGTATCCTGTCCGTCGCCGACTCGATCCCGCTGCGCGTCGCCGCCGCCGACATCGACCTCGACGGGACGCGCATCCAGGCGGGCGACGGCATCATCGCCCTGCTCGCCGCCGCCGACCACGACCCGGAGGTGTTCGCCGACCCGCAGCGGCTGGATTTCGACCGGACCAACCGGCACCACGTCGCCTTCGGTTACGGGGTGCACCAGTGCATCGGGCAGAACCTGGCCCGGCTGGAGTTGGAGATCGCGATCGGCACCCTGATCCGGCGCATCCCGGATCTGCGGCTGGCCGGCGAGTTCGACGATCTCGAGTTCAACAACGACGCGGCGACGTTCGGCATCCAGGCGATGCGGGTGAGCTGGTGAACGCCGCGACATTCGGCCCGTGGCTGCGCTGCTACCAGCGGCGCCCGGCGGCCGCCGTACGGCTGATCTGCTTCCCGCATGCTGGCGGCGGTGCCGGCAGCTTCCGCGCCTGGGACGCGCTGCTGCCACCGTCGGTCGAGCTGGTCTGCGTGCAGTACCCGGGGCGGGAGGACCGGTTCGCCGATCCGCCCGTCGACGACATGAGCGCGCTGACGACCCCGGTCGCCGACGCCGTGGCGCGCCTCGCCGACCGGCCCTACCTGGTCTTCGGTCACAGTATGGGTACGGCGGTGGCGTACGAGACGGTCCAGCGGCTGCGTGAACTCGGCATCGGACAGCCACAGTGGCTGTTCGTCTCCGGCCGTCCCGCGCCGGGCGACGTCGTCGGAGGCGAGGTGCACCGACGCGACGACGACGGCCTCTGCGCCGAACTGAACCGGCTCGGCGGCACCCACGACGAGGTGCTGGCCGATCCGGAGCTGCGCCGGGCGGTGCTCGGCTACGTCCGCAACGACTACCGGCTCATCGAGACGTACCGGCCGGTGCCGGCGGCGCCGTTGGACTGCCCGGTCATGGTGTTGCGGGGCGACGCCGATCCGGAGCTCGACGACCGGCAGGCGTACGGCTGGGGCCGGCTGACCCGTGGCCGGCTCGACGTGCGGACCTTCCCCGGCGACCACTTCTACCTGGTGCCGCAGCGACCCGCCGTCGTCTCCGCCATCCTCGGCAAGCTCGACCCGGTGCTGACCCGCACCCCGGTGGCCTGGCCCAGCATGCCGTGACCGACACCCGCGTTCCGACCGTCCATGCCAACCCGTTCGATCGGAGGAGAGCCGGTGCGTGACTACTACTCGCCGGTGGCCGAGTTCTACGAGATGGTGGCCGCGCGACAGGCGACCAGCAGCGGACCGGCCCTGGCCGCCGCGCTCGCCGGTGTCGACCCGTCGGCCGGTCCGGTCATCGAGGTCGGCGCCGGCACCGGCCGGGTCACCGAGATCATCGCCGCAGCCCTGCCGAGTGCGCGGATCGTGGCGATCGAGCCGTCCACCGCGATGCGGGCGGTGCTGACCAGCCGGGTCGCGACCGACGACACCCTGCGTCAGCGGGTCACCGTGGTCGACGCTGCGGCGCCGGACCTGCCGCTACCGGCCACCATCTGCGCCGCCGTGGTGTTCGGCGTCGCCGGCCACCTCGACGAACCAGAGCGGATCCGGTTGTGGCGGCTGCTGCGGCGCCGACTCGCCCCCGGCGGCGTGGTGGTGATCGAGCTGATGGGGGTACGGCGGCCCCGGGAGATCCCGTCGGCGCTGTCGATCCGCGATTCGATCGGCCGGCACGACTACGAATGGTGGGTCGCCGGTAGCCCGGCCGGCGGCGACCTGATGCGGTTCACCACCACCTGGCGGGTGTACCGCGCCGGACAGTTGGTGCGTGAGGTGACCGACAGCTACGACTGGCACACCATCGACGGCGACCAGCTCGCCCGCGAGTCCGGCATGGTCAGCCGGCCCGCCGCCGCCGTCACCGGCGCCGGAGCCCCGGAGGTGGTCGTCCTTGCCACGGCATGATTCGGCTGCGGCCGCCCGCCGCACCCTGATCACGGTCAGCGTCGCCGCCGCCATCACCACGATGGACATCACCATCGTGAACGTCGCGTTGGCGGCGATCGCCGCCGATCTGTCGGCCACCCTTCCGCAGCTGCAGTGGACGGTCAACGCGTACCCGCTGCTGTTCGCGGCCTTGCTGCTCGTCGGCGGATCGGTGTCGGACCGCCTCGGCCGGCGGCGGATCTTCGTCACCGGTGTGGCGCTGTTCACCGTCGGTTCGCTGCTGTGCGGCGTCGCGCCCGGCCCGCAGATGCTGATCGCCGGCCGCGCGGTGCAGGGCATCGGTGGCGCGCTCATCTTCGCGCCCGCCTTGCCGTTGCTGGCAGCCGCCTACCCGGGGCAGCGGCGCAACGCCGCGATGGGCGTGTTCAGCGCGACCGCCGCCGTCTCCGCAGCGATCGCGCCGCTGGTGGGCGGTGCGCTGGTGTCGAGTCTCGGCTGGCGGTCCATCTTCCTGGTGAACCTCCTGCCCGGCGCGTTCGTGCTGTTCGGCGCGCTGCGCTGGCTGCCGGCCGCCGGCCGTCAGCCGGGCCGTCGGCTCGACTTCGCCGGTGCGGTCCTCGGGGTGCTGCTGCTCGGCGCGGTCAACCTGGCGGTCATCTCCGGCGCCGACGACGGATGGACGCGACCGGTCACGCTGGTCGCCGCCGGTGTCGCGGTGGTCACCCTGGTCCTGTTCGTCGCCACCGAGCGGCGGGCCGCTGATCCGATGCTGCAGCTGGCGTTGTTCCGGATCAGGGCCTTCACCGGGGTGAGCGTGCTGAGTTTCCTGACCCGGGCGGTGGGGTTCGGCACCATGCCGTACCTGGTGCTGTGGTTGCAGGGCATGCTCGGTCACTCGCCGCTGCAGGCCGGGCTGCAGCTGTCCGCGTTGTCTGCGGCGATCGTGGCCGGCAGCCTCGTGGTGGCGCGGCTGCAGCACCGGTACGGAAACCGCACGGTCGTGGTCACCGGGTTCGTCGCCATCTGCGTGGGCTACCTGCTCGTTGCCCGGGTCGGTGCCGACTCGACCTGGCTGGAAGCGCTGCCGGGTCTGGTGCTGATCGGGGCCGGCATGGGGCTGCTGTTCGCGCCGTTGATGGGCATCTCGGTGTCGGTGGTCCCGCCACAGCAGGCGGGGATGGCCAGCGGTACGGCGAACGCGTTCTTCCCCCTCGGCACGGCGGTCGGTGCCGCGGTCTTCGGCGCGGTGCTCGCCGGCCGGGTCGGCTCCGGGTTGTCCGACGACGCGGTGCGGGCGGCCGGTGTCGCCGACGCGACGGCGACGGAGGTGCGGGATCTGACCTCGGCCGGCCGGTTCGCTGACCTGCCGACCGAGGTGGAGCGGCTGGCCCGGGTCGCGTTCGTCGACGGCCTGACAACGGTCGCCTGGGTGGCCGCCGGGGCGGCGGCCGTCGGGGTCGCGGTGGCGTTGGCGACGGTCCCGTCCCGGCGGGACAAGACAGACAGCTCCGTCGAGCGGGTGCCGACCAGGGCCGATGTTCGGCGACCGGCCGGCGGCGACTGATCGCGGAAGTGGGGCGATGTGGGCACCGGTCGCCCTGCCACCGGTGACCGGTACCCACATCGCCACCGACCCTCCTCGCCACCATTATGATAATGAGAACCGTTATGAACAAGGGGGTGGCGTCGTGAAGCAGCCGCCTGCGGAGGCGGGCCGGTCCACCCGGCAGCGCCACGAGATCCTCACCCTGCTGGACGCGACCGCTGAGTTTCGCAGCGCCCAGCAGCTCTACGCCGAGCTGCGTGCTCAGGGCTCGACCGTCGGTTTGACGACCGTCTACCGGACCCTGCAGGTGTTCGCGAACGCCGGCCAGGTGGACGTGATGCACGGCGCCGGTGGCGAGCAGCTGTACCGCCGGTGCAGCCAGACCGAGCACCATCACCTGGTCTGCCGACTCTGCGCCCGTACCGTCGAGGTGGCCGGACCGCCGACCCAGGAGTGGATCGGCCAGGTCGCCGACGAACACGGCTTCACCGATGTCAACTACATGCTCGAGCTGTTCGGGGTCTGCGCCGACTGCGACCGGCACGGCGATGGCTGAACGGTCGACGTCGGTGGTGACGGCGGGCCGGTTCCGCGAGGTGATGCGCGCCTATCCGACCGGCGTCGTCGGGGTGACCGCAGCCACCGACCGAGGCCCCCGCGCCCTGCTGGTCGGCTCCTTCTTCTCCATTTCGCTGCGGCCGGCGCTGGTCGGGTTCTGCGTGGGGGAGCAGTCCACGACCTGGCCGGACATCCGACGGGCGGCCCGGTTCGGGATCGGCATTCTCGCGGCCGACCAGCAGGACCTCGGCAGAACGCTCGCCGCCCCCGGCCCGCAACGCCTGGCCGGAGTGCCGTGGCGGCCGTCCAGCGCCGGTGTCCCGGTCCTCCCCGGCGTGCTCGCACACCTGGAATGTGTACCGGTCGCCGAGCACCCGGCCGGCGACCACACGATCGTTGTCGCGGAGGTCCGTTCCGTCAGAAGTCTTCGCGACCACCAACCGCTGATCTTCTGCCATCGCACCTTCGGCACCGTCGCCGACGCCCGCAGCGGCGACCGACAGGTACGGTCCGGCTGATCGCCAGTCCCCGCGGCGTAGCTGAACGCCGGATTATCGGCCGAGTGCGACGTGCACAGGTTGCGCCCCTGGCCCGCCACGGACCACCTAAGGTTCAAGCGTAGAAGTCACCATCGAGGCTGAGCTACGCCAGCTCGCCGGCCATGACCCTCGCCGAGATCAACACCGTGGTCGAGGCGCTCTCCGGCATCGCTGACGTCCTACGCACCGCCGACCCCGTCGACAAGGCCCAGGTCTACCAGCAGCTCGGACTCAGGCTCACATACAAACCAGGCCCCCGCATCATCGAAGCGGAGGCCAACCCTGATGGATCAGGTACCAGTTTGTGTCCGAGGGGGGACTTGAACCCCCACGCCCTATACGGGCACTAGCACCTCAAGCTAGCGCGTCTGCCATTCCGCCACCCGGACCTACCCGGACCACTCTACCGCCCCCATTCGGTAGGTCGACAGCCGGACGTCGACACCGTGGGGTCGGCGGCTGAGGGCCGCACGGGGCAAGACTGTACACGAACGGAGTGGATCATGCACAACCGTGCCGACGGGCGTTGCCGGCAGGCACGGCAGCTAACCGGACAGGAGCATCTGGATGGTGCCGGCCACTGCGGTCACCGCGTCGAGCGGGGCGTCCGCGAGCCGGCAGATCGCCACACCGAGCAGTAGCCAGGCTCCTCGGCGGCGCAACACGACCCGGACGGTGACATGGAACTCGACCGGCGGCAGGGGCCGGGCCGCCTGGCTTGCTCCGACGCTGCCATCGCCGCCGGCGTCCGCGCGGTGACCTGGTCCGCGTCGGCCTTGGCCTCCGACCGACCGTCGTCCGGTCGTCATGACCGATTCCGATGTCCGGCCGACCGGTCCCGGATCGACTGACGTACCTCGGTAGCCGACATGCCGAACAGGTGCCTGAAGTCTCGGGCGAACTGGTCCGGACGGGAGTAGCCGTGCGCGGAAACGATCTCGTTGATGGCGGTCGACGACAGTTCCGGGTCGCGCAGGCTGCGGCGGCATTCCGTCAGCCGCAGTTTCTTGACGAGTTGCATCGGTGTCGTCCCGGCGTCTTCGAAGATCCTGTACAGGTAGCGGGGTGAGATGCTGGCGGCCCTGGCGATTGCGTCCGCGTCCAGATGAGGATCGGCGAGTTTCCGACGGATCACTGCGGTGACGTGGGCGCGGTGCAGCCTCCGGCGCGCGCCCGGGCTGATCCCGGGACGTTGACCGAGTCGTTGCCGGATGATGCCGCCCACGCATTCACCGAGAGCGTCGGCGAGCTGGGGGTCCGCCGACGGATCCCGGGCCTCGGCGATTCCGACCAGGAACGCCGCGACGAGCCCGCGTCCCGGCATCCGTCTCGGTAGGGTCGAGCCGACGAGTGGGCGTACCGCCGCCTCGGGCGCTGGCACGAGAGTCCGGGGGAAGGTCACCATTGCCAACCTCATGGGGGTACGCCCGGGCACGTGCCGGGCATCCCAGGGGCGTGACGTGTCATAGAGCGCGATGTCCCGTGGGCGTAGCCGTCCCTGGTTACCGTTCTGCTCGACCCGGAGCTCGCCGCTGACGAGGACGCAGACCCGGTAGGACTCCGGATCACAGGCCCGGATCAGCCGTTGCGTCCGGAGGGCCACGCCTTCGGTGTCGGACAGCCAGCTCGTCGCCTCGACCTCATATTGGCCGACCTGGGCGATCCGCATCGCGGCGGTCAGGGACAGCGACGAACGGCCACGGATCTCCACCGGCGCGACCTCGGCCGTCGCTTCGGTTCGGTAGTACTCGTAGCGGTCCAGGGGATGGACCGAACCGGTGTCGTAGAGGGTACGCACTGCAGATCACTTCCTACTCGAAAACTCTGCTGACAAGAGAAGTGTCGGGCACCGTGGACCGGGTGGAGTTGGCTGTGGATGCACAAATCAAACTGTCGTACGTCGATATGCTGGCCGCCTTGCCGGTCCACCGTGTCGGCGTCAACGGCCGGCCAGGGGCAGGTCAGAGCATGTCAAGGGTCGTTGTGCCCCTGCCTGACAGGCACTGGAGCCGGGAAAAACTGCAGCGGCCCCCCTACGATCGGTCGTGGACGTACCCCCTGATGAGGAGGAATCCGCTCGTGACTGCCGTGACCGATCAGCGCACCGCGACCTGGGCCGGCCGCGCCGGCGCGGACGACGGGCTGCTGCGGGTGCTCGCCGCGCCCGACGACGCCGAACTGGCGCAGCTGGACGCCTGGTGGCGGGCCGCCAACTACCTGACCGTCGGGCAGATCTACCTGCGGGGCAACCCGCTGCTGCGCGAGCCACTCGCCCCGGAGCACATCAAGCCGCGGCTGCTCGGCCACTGGGGGACCAGCCCCGGCCTTTCGTTGATCTACGCCCACGTGTCCCGGTTGATCCGGCACACCGGCCAGCAGGCGATCTACCTCACCGGCCCCGGCCACGGCGGCCCGGCGCTGGTGGCCGCCGGCTACCTGGAGGGCACATACACCGAGATCTACCCGGACGTCACCCGCGACGAGGCCGGCATGCTGCGGCTGTTTCGACAGTTTTCCAGCCCCGGCGGCATCCCCAGCCACGTCTCGGTCACCACCCCCGGCTCCATCCATGAGGGCGGCGAGCTGGGCTATGTCCTGGTGCACGCGTTCGGCGCGGTGATGGACAACCCGGACCTGCTGGCCATCGCCGTGGTCGGTGACGGCGAGGCGGAGACCGGCCCGCTGGAAGGCTCCTGGAAGGGCGTCTCGTTCATCAACCCGGCCCACGACGGCGCCGTACTGCCGATCCTGCATCTCAACGGCGCGAAGATCGCCGGGCCGACGGTGCTGGGGCGTAAGGACCGCGGCGAGGTCCGCTCGCTGCTGGAAGGCCACGGGTACGAGGTCATCGAGGTCGAAGGCGACGACCTGCCCGGGATGCACTACCGGTTCGCCGCCGCCCTCGCCGACGCATGGGGCAGGATCCGCAGGATCCAGGAGGCTGCCCGCTCCGGCGACTGGGACGGCTCCCGCCCCCGCTGGCCGATGATCATCCTGCGGTCGCCGAAGGGCTGGACCGGTCCGGAGCAGGTCGACGGCATCACCGTCACCGGCACCTGGCGGTCGCACCAGGTGCCGCTGTCCGGCGTCCGGGACAACGCCGACCACCTGGCGATCCTGGAGACCTGGCTGCGCTCGTACCGCCCGGAGGAGCTGTTCGACGCCGATGGCGCACCGACCGCGACGGTGACCGGCGTCAACCCCGACGGCGACCTGCGGATGAGCGCCAGCCCGCACGCCAACGGCGGCCTGCTGACCCGCGACCTGGACATGCCCGACTTCCGCGAGTACGCGGTCGACGTGTCGCAGCCGGCGCGGCTGCGCGCCGAGTCGACCCGCAAACTCGGCGAGCTGATGCGTGACATCTACACCCGCAACCCGGACCGGTTCCGGCTGTTCTGCCCGGACGAGACGAACAGCAACCGGCTCGGCGCCGTCTTCGAGGTCTCCGACCGCGGCTTCATGGAGCAGGTGTACCCGTCGGACACCGCGATCAGCCGGCACGGACGGGTGATGGAAGTGCTGTCCGAACACAACTGCCACGGCTGGCTGGAGGGCTACAACCTGACCGGCCGCCACGGCATGTTCGCCACCTACGAGGCGTTCGCCATGGTCAGCGCGTCGCAGACGGTGCAGCACGGCAAGTGGCTGCAGGAGGCGGCGCACCTGCCCTGGCGGGCCAAGGTGCCCAGCCTGAACATCCTGTTGACCTCGACTGCCTGGCGCAACGACCACAACGGCTTCTCCCACCAGGGGCCCGGGCTGATCCAGGTGGTGCTCAACCAGCGGGGCACCGTGTCGCGGGTCTACCTGCCGCCGGACGCCAACTGCCTGCTGTCGGTCGCCGACCACTGCCTGCGGTCCAGGTCGTACGTGAACCTGATCGTCATCGACAAGCAGCCGCAGCTGCAGTGGCTGACCCTGGACGAGGCGGTCGAACACTGCGCCAAGGGTGCGGACATCTGGGAGTGGGCCGGCACCGACGACGGCAGCTCGGAGCCGGACATCGTGCTGGCCTGCGCCGGTGACGTGGTCACCATGGAGACGGTCGCCGCCGCGCAGATCCTGCGGGAGCGGCTGCCCGGCATGAAGGTCCGGGTGGTCAATGTGGTCAACCTGATGCGGCTGCCCCGGCCCAAGGACCACCCGCACGGCATGAGCGAGACGATGTTCACCGAGCTGTTCACCGACTCGGTCGACGTGGTGTTCGCCTTCCACGGCTACCCGGGTGCCATCCACCAGCTGGTGCACGGCCGGCCGGACGCCGACCGGTTCCGGGTGCGGGGCTTCATCGAGGAGGGCACCACCACCACGCCGTTCGACATGACGGTCCGCAACCGGGCGTCGCGCTACCACCTGGTGATGGACGCGATCAACAACGCCCGGCGGCTGCCGCGCGGCGCCGCCGACCTCAAGGTCTGGTGCGAGCAGCAGCTCGCCAAGCACGAGGCGTACGTGGTGGAGCACCTGGAGGACATGCCCGAGGTGCGGGACTGGTCGCTGGGCGACTGGGCCAACCAGGGCTGAGCGCGGGTACCCCCGACTAGGCTGTCCACATGGCAGTCGTGAAGATCAACGCGATCGAGGTCCCCGACGGCGCTGGCGACGAGCTGGAGCGGCGGTTCGCCGCTCGCCAGGGGGCGGTGGAGAACGCGCCCGGGTTCCTGGCGTTCGAGCTGCTGCGCCCGGTCGCGGGGGAGGGCCGCTACTTCGTCTACACCCGCTGGGAGAGTGAGGAGGCCTACCAGGCGTGGGCGGCCGGCCCGGCCCGGCAGGCCCACGCCGCCGGGGACGGCGAACGGCCCCGCCCGCCGGTGGCGACCGGCGCCAGCCTGCTCGAGTTCGAGGTGGTGCAGTCGACCAGCCGGTAAACGGGGTATACCTGCGCCCATGATGTGGCTGTGGGCGGTACCGGGTGGCGCGTTGATCGCCGTGGTGGTGGTCGACGTCTGGTTGACGATCCTGCACCCGGACGCGGAGGGCCCGCTCGCCGGCGCGGTCCGGCGGTCGGTTTGGCGGCTGTCGTCGTTCGCCGCCAACCGGCGTCGCCGACCCGAGCGTACGTTGCTGGTCTGGGCCGGGCCGGTGCTGGTGACCGGCACCTTCCTGGCCTGGATCGTGCCGCTGGTGGTCGGCGTCGCGTTGGTGGTGTGGCCGCACCTGGACGGCTACCACCGGGTCGCCGGCTACGGCCCGACCGGTTTCGACGACGCCCTGTACTTTTCCGCCGGCACCCTCACGGTGCTCGGCTACGGCGACCTCACCCCGGACACCCCGGCGCAGAAACTGCTCGCGGTGTGCGTCGCGGCGCTCGGCTTCGCGTTGTTCGCCGCGCTGGCGACGTACCTGATCGAACTGATCACCGGGTTGACGGTGCGGAACCGGTTCGCGCTCGCCGTGCACGACCAGGTCCGCGGCAGCGACGGCGTCGGGCTGATCGTGCGCAGCCTGACCGCCGAAGGGGTCGACGCCGCCCGACAGCGCTGCGCGGACTGGGCGGCCGACCTTCGCGCGATCGACGACACCGTCCGGCGGTACCCGTTGGTGGCGCTCACCTACCGGCCGCGGCGGCCGGACTACGACCTCGAACCGGCTTTGGAACATGTCGTCGAGGCGACCGTCGCCGCGCTGCTCACCGCCCGCTGCGCCACCTGGCGTGGTCTCGGACCACGGGCCGAAGAGCTGGCGTACGCGTTGCTGCGCGCCCAGGACACGATCGCCCGCCGCTACCTGGACGACACGTTCCTGGACGTCGACGACGACGCCGACCACGACGACGCCGACCAGATGCTGCGGCGCCTGCAGTCGCGGCTAACCGCCGCGCTGGGTGACCGGTACGACCAGAAGACGAGCCGGGACGGGCTGGTCGGGGTGGTGTTGGCCCGGTCCGTACCGTTCCTGGCCGGTCTGCGGGGCTGGTCCGCCCCGTTGGTGACGCTGCGCGACGTCGACCGGTCCTCGGCCGGCACCGGTCAATGTGATTAGCTGGCCGCTGCCGACAAACCGATGGGAAGGAGATGTCGGACGTGTCCGACGCCCTGGTCAGCGCCGCGATCGTGATCGGATCGGCGGCTGCGGCGGCCCTCGCCGTCACCGTCGTCTACCGCATCCTCCGCTTCGCGGGCCGCCGTTCCATGCTGCTCACCGACATCTCCCGGCGCGCCTTCTGGCCGACGGCGATCATCGCCGCGCTTCTCGCCGCCCGCTTCACCATCCCGATCGCCACCACCAACGGCTGGCACGAGCCGGTGCAGCACGCGATCCTGCTGGCCACCATCGCCACCGGCGGCTGGCTGGTCGCCACCCTGCTCGGCCTGGCCGCCGACACCGCGCTGCGCCGATTCCCGATCGACGTCAACGACAACCTCGCCGCCCGCCGCGCGCACACCCAGATCACCGTGATCCGCCGGGTCGCCTTCGCCGTCGTCGGCGTGCTCACCGTCGGCGCGATGCTGATCACCTTCCCGGGGGCCCGCGCCGCCGGGGCGAGCGTGCTGGCCTCCGCCGGTCTGGTCGGTGTGGTCGCCGCGCTCGCCGCGCAGAGCACCCTCGGCAACATCTTCGCCGGTCTGCAGCTTGCCTTCGGCGACGCGCTGCGCCTCGACGACGTGGTCGTCGTCGAGGGCGAGTGGGGTCGCGTCGAGGAGATGACTCTCGGCTACGTGGTGGTGAAGATCTGGGACGAGCGTCGGCTGATCCTGCCGTCGAACTACTTCACCACCACGCCGTTCCAGAACTGGACCCGGACCGCGTCGTCGGTGCTCGGCACCGCCGAGATCGACGTCGACTGGAGCCTGCCGGTCGAGTCGATGCGTCAGGAACTGCGTCGCATCGTCGAGTCGGAGGCGGCCGCGCCGCTGTGGGACGGTCGGGTCTGCGGGCTGCAGGTGACCGGGGCCACCGACGGCAACATCCGGACCCGCGCGCTCGTTTCAGCGGCCAATTCGTCTGATTTGTGGGATTTGCGGTGCCTGGTTCGCGAACAACTCGTCGCCTGGGTGCAGACCCAGCACCCACAGTCGCGACCCCGGGTCCGCGCCGAGGTCGGCGCGGGCGGTCCGGCGGACGAGGCCGCCGCCGACCTCACCGCTGGCGGGCCGCCCAGTGGCAACCCCAACGGCGGTACGCCGCAGCAGCGTACCGCCGAAACCACCCCGGGCGTCGGCGACCAGGACCAGTCCCCGCAGCGGTGACCACCGTGCCACACAGCGGCGGGTAGATCTCCGACACACCACCTGCGCCAGGGCGCATCCTGGGGGTGGGCGCAAGAGGTCAGAATCGGTCGGCGGCGAGCAGCTGGCGCAGTGCCCGGCGGGCCTGCCCGGCAACGACCCGGTGCCGGCGGCCGAGGCACGCCTCGCTCATCAGCCGGTAGCGCCGTAGCAGGTCGACCAGGTCGAGGTCGATCGCTGCCGCGCCGGTCCGGCGTTGTCGGGTCAGGTACGCGGCGAGAAATATCTGGTACAGCTCGTCGACCAGTGACCCGCCGGTCGGCTCGGTGGCCCTTCGCGAGCCGACACACAGGTGCAACAGCGACGTGAAGAGCCCGGCGAGGTCGTACTCGCGTACCGCCAGCAGCCGGCTCGGCCAACCGGGAGCGCGGCTGGTCTCGCCCTCGAAGTCGAGTACGTGTATGCCGGCGTCGGAAAGTCCGACCTGGTAGAGATGCAGGTCGCCGTGTCCGACGGCCAGCGGCCGGCGGCCTGCTGCGAGTACGTCGCGTGCCGTGGCGGCCAAGGTGCCCCATCGGGTATCGGCGGCGGGGATTCGCAAGGTCCGGGCCGCATGGTCGGGCAGTTGGCGAAGGGCCGCGTGCAGCGCTGGACGATCGACCGGCGTCGGCTGCTGCGGTCCTGGCCGGGCCAGCGCCGCGTGCAGGTCAGCGACCAGTGCACCCAGTCGGGACAGATGAGGACCAGCGGTACGGCGGAACCCGGTACCGGTGTCCGTACCGTCGGCAACAGCCTGTAGGTGAGTGCCGAGGCAGCGGTATCCGGGGATCGCCGACATCCGAACGGCGACGGGGATCTCACGCCAGCCGTTGCTGATCGCGATGCGGCCGTGCAGGTGCGGCGTGTCGAGCCGGTCGGCTGCGGTGAGGTGCTGCAGGAGCTGGGCCTCGCGCGCCGTCGTGGCGCTGGCGTGCCGGTAGACCTTCCAGAGGGTGCCGTCACCTGCGTCGAGCAGCGTGTTGGCGCTGGTGGTCACCAGCCGTCGGTGGGCGCCCACTGTGACGACGCGGCTGGTGAGCGCGTCACCGGTCGACCGGAACTCGACCCGGGCCGGCTCGACTGGATGTGGCAGGTCGAACGTCCCGGCGATGGCGACCCCACCAGAGTGCCCGGCCAACGGGCCGTCACGCAGTTCGCCGGCTTCCATCGATCAATTGTGACCAATGAAAGCCGGCAGGGGGGTTGTGTCGAGATGTGACCGATCGGTCACCTTTGGTGTGGGCTGTTCAGTCTCTCTCTATTGAATGAGCTTCCCGATCTCTCCGATCGAGGAGGCAACCCATGTGACCCATTGCGAGATAGCCGTGCTCCAGTCGATGGAGAGGGTGGCTGCCAGGTGGGCCATGACTTCTACCTGGATAATGACGAGCGTCACGAACACGGCGGCAATACTAGTTGATCTTCAGCTCCTGTCCAAAAAGTGATTTGCCACCGAGCCATCCAATGCTACTTAAAGTAGCAGCAGAGTTACTTTTCGTGCATTTCGCTCAGGAGGGCAGATTCGGGGAGTGACTGTGCGTGAAGAAGGTCGCGGAACGGGTAAAACACCCTCCGAGGCTGTGTCTAGCCTTGAGCATCTCTGTCGGAGATCTGTTTGTTGCTGTTGCTGGACCCGGCAAATCGCTATAATAGAAGCCTGTCTCTGAGTGAATTCGGTTCGTTTCTGTCGTTGTCGATCGGGTGATCGAAATGGGCTGTTGATGATCTGTGCAATGGGGGTTCCTGGTGATCGATCCGATTGTCATGGCGATTGTCTCGGCGGCCGCGGGGAAGGGTGCGGAGACACTGATATCAGATACAAGATCGGCTCTGGGTGCGCTTTTCAGAATGGTGCGTGGGCGGCTCGGTGGCGGGGACTCGCCGACAACGCCGTTCGATGCCTTCCTGGTTGAGCCCGCCGACGACGACCGTCGTGACGCCCTGATTTCGGCCCTGAACAGGGAGATTGCCGATGACCCTCAGTTCGCCGACGCCCTGCGCGGCCAGCTGCGGCTTGCTCGGGCGGAGGTCGACGGAGCGGTGGGCGGGGTGCGCAACGAGTTTCACGGCTCGGCGGGAACGGTGATCCAATCGAGGAATATCTCTGGAGGGATCACCTTCTGAGAGTAGTAAACCTGAGTTGCATTCATTTTCTCCCATAAATGATCATTGTGTCGGCGCGGTTTTGATCTTGGAGTGCCGTGAGTGAACCGAACAGCATGTCGGGGACGGTTTCCGGTGCCGTGGTGCAGGCCGGCACGGTGCACGGCGGGATCAACATCCACTCGCCGCCGCATGTCACGGCAATTCCATGGCAACTGCCGCCGTCGATCGGCCAGCTCAGTGGCCGTGCCGCCGAGTTGGGTGGCCTGAGTCGGCTGTTGGATACCGAGCGTGCCAACCCGCTCGTGCTCTGCGGCCCCGGCGGCGTGGGCAAGACCACACTCGCGATCGGTTGGGCCAGCCAGCTACGAGAGCGCTTCCCCGACGGTCAGCTCTACGCCGCGCTGCAGGGATTCAGCGGCGAACAGCCCACCGACCCGTCCACGATCCTGTCCGGGTTCCTGCGTGGGCTGGGGCTGCCCGCCGATCAGGTGCCGGTCAGTCTTGCCGAGCAGACAGCGGCGTACCGGTCGATGACCGCCGGACGCCGGATGATCGTGCTGCTCGACGACGCCTTCTCGGCAGCCCAGGTGCGACCGCTGCTCGGCACGCCGCCGGTGGTCACCCTCGTCACCAGCCGTCGTCGCCTGGTGAGCCTGGTCCGTGACGGAGGCCGGCTGCTCGACGTAGCACCGATGACCCTGGACGCGTCAGTCGAGCTGCTTACCCAGGTCCTCGGCGACGACCGGGCCGCGCGGGAGCCGCAGCACACCGCCGACCTCGCTGCCATCTGCGGGGGACTGCCGATCGCGCTGTGCGTCGTTGCCAGCCGGCTCGCCATGCGCCCCAGGATGTCCATCCGTTCCATGCTGGATGCTCTTGCCGACGGGCCGACCAGACTCGCGACCTTGACCGTTGCCGAGCCAGGATCCGCGATGTCGGTCTTCGACGCGTCCTACCGCAGCCTGAGCCCGGTCGCGGCCGCCGTCTACCGCCGGCTCTCACTGCACCCCGGCCCCGACTTCGGCAGCGACGTAGTCACCGCCCTGCCACTGGACGACATCTGGGACCACCCGGACGCCGACGCGGCGATCAGTGACCTGATCGAAGCGCACCTGCTGGAGGAGCCGGTCGAGGACCGATTCCGTCTCCACGATCTCCTGCGGCTCGACGCCCGCCGCCGGTGCCACGCCGACGACACCGAGTACGACCGGCAGCGGACGACCCACGCGATGCTGGAGTTCTACCTCGCCGCCGCGCACCGGGCCGATCTGGCCGTCACGCCGTACCGTCGGCGGCTCGACCACCAGTACCTCCGTGGACCCGGTATCCGGATCCCGGAGTTCACCGACCGCACCGCGGCCCTCGGCTGGCTCGACCGTGAGCTGACCAACCTCGTCGCCGCCGGCCGTGCCGCACTCGACCAGGGTCACGATGAGCTGGCCTGGCGGCTGTCCGACGTGTTGTGGCCAGTATTTCTGTACCACAAGCATTACCAGCAACGACTGGAGGTGGACTCCCGAGGAGTCGAGGCGGCTCGCCGATGGGGGGACCGCTGGGCCGAGGCCGACATGCTGAAGAGACTGAGTCGGGTCAGCACCAAGTTCGGCCGGCACGACGAGGCCATTCGACACATCCACCTGGCGGTCGAGCGCTACCGCGAGGTCGGCGACGCCCGGGGTGTGCTCGACGCCGAGGACGGGCTGGCGACGCTGCACCGCGACGCCGGTCGGCTCGACCTCGCCGAGCAGACGCTGGTGCGCGTCCTCGCCGGCTACCGCGAACTCGGCGACGCCCGGACCATCGGGCTGACCTGTCTGAACCTCGGCTCGCTGCGGCTGCGGTCGGGTGACCCTGACCAGGCCCTGCCGTTGCTCGCCGAGGCGCGCACGATCTTCGACTCCTTGTCCACCGTGGATCCGTACAACCAGGTACGGGTGCTGACCGCGCTGGCCGCCGCGCAGGTGCGCAGCGGCGATCTGGCGGCAGCGGAGCAGTCGGCGACCGAGGCGGGCCGGCGGATGGGCGACCTCGGCTCGGATCACGAGCGCGCCGAGGCACTCGACGTGCTCGGCCTGGTCGCCCACCGCCGGGGCGACCAGGACACGGCACAGCGGCACTGGTCAACGGCCGCCGAGATCTTCGCCGGACTGGGGCTGGTCGAGCGCGCCCGCCAGGTCGGCCGCGCCAAGTGACCACCGCCCGTACAGCTGGCGGGCCAGCGCGGTGAGCCGCCACGGCCGGCCACCTGGCGAGAGCAGGTAGGTCCGGCCAGGTCCGTCGGCCGCATCGCGCACGGCGACGGTGACCACCCGACCGCTCCCGGCCGTGACGACCAGTGCAATCGCGGCGCCAGGATGCTGGGTCAGCAGCCGCGTCGCCCGGCAGTGCGGGCACCCGGCGGTACGGTCGATCAGCACGTCGGCGAAGACCGGGCTGACCGCTGGCACATTCAGGTCACGGCGGGTCGATGGATACAGGACCGCTATCACGGGGGACTCGCTGGCGGTCGGCCCGATCCCGGTGCCGGTGGTGGTCACGCGGCGGCCCGCCGCTGCGGTGCCGGTCCAGGAGCCGGTACTGGCACCGGCACCGCAGCGGTGCCCAGGTGCCGGTCGGGCTCGGGTAAGCCCATCAGCTCGTACATCCTGCTGCGCAGCACACCCGTCGAGCTCCCGGGCCGGGAGGTCAACGCGGCCGTGACCGCCGCATGGTCGATGACCGGTGCCTGCGCCAGCTGTGTCGCCAGGGGCAAGTCGACCACCAACCGGCCGGCGGTGCTGATCACGACGTGCTGCGGCGAGCCGGGTGTCGGCACCGGCGTCGGCGCTGGCCCGAGCAGCACAGGGCGACCGAGCGCGGCCGCGTACGCGGTCACCGAGCCGTGGTCGCCGACGACGTGATCGGCGGCCACGACCAGCGCCCGCCAGTCGTCGGTGGGCTCGGGCAGGATCAGCCCGGCCTGCCGGCAGCCGCGCAGCCAGGCGCGGACCTGGCGGACGCCGTGCGCGCCCCAGACCGCCGGGTGCAACAGCGCGGCGACCCGGAAGCGTTCGGCGGGCAACTGGTCCATTACGGACGTCAACAGGGCTGGCACCCGGCCGAACAGGCCGGCGCGCCCCCAGGTGGAGCTCACCACGACCAGCTGCTGGTGGTCCCCGACGCGTAGCGCCTGACGGTACCGGTCCCGCAGCGGCAGGCTGGCGACGAGCCGGTCGTAGCAGGGATCGCCGATGACCAGTGCGGCCGGCACCGCCTCCGGGCACTGACAACGCAGGATGGTGAGCTCGTCCTCGTGGCACAGGGCCACCACGGCGGCGATGCCGCGGCCGTCACGGCTCAGCCGTTGGGCGTCGAGTCCATACACCGGCAGTTCCCGGGCCAGCGCACCGCCGTTGGCCGGCGGGTGGACCGGCTTACCGTGGCCGGCCCCGTGCGCCAGCACTACCAGCGGTGCGTGGATCTGGTGCAGGCCGCCGTAGGCGGCGGCCAGCGCCAGGTCGAACCGGTGGTTGACCGCCTGCTCCCAGGGCAGCAGCAGGGCGCCGAGCTTGCTCAGGTAGTCGGCCACCCCTTGGTTGAACACGTCCGGGGCGACGGTGAACACGACCTGGATTCGCGGGTCGTCCTCGATGCACTCGACGACGTCGAGGACCCGTTGGGCACTGACCACAGTGTGCGCGGCGCAGAGTACCGTCCGGCATACCGGGCGACTGACCCATCTGCCAGCGTCGATGCGCAAAGCAACCGGTGGTGATTCGTCGACCGCCATGATGTTCCTCCCTCGTGACTTCATGGGCACATGGGAGTAGCGTCAGTCATCCGGTTGCCGGGCGGTTGCGGCTTGACTTGCAGGTAGCCTTGCGCCTTCCTTGCACAATGGTGGGCAGCGGTTTGTCGGATTTTGGACTCTGGGTAGTTCGCCTTGGTAGCCGGCGTGGCCACGTCAAGAATGGAACTGATCGTCAGCGCCGCCCTACAGGAAGGCTTGACGGGTGTTCGTCATACTCGGCCCGACATCGGTGCAGGTCAACGACGATGAGCTGCCGCTCGGGTCCGGTCGGCATCGCGCTCTGCTCGCACTGCTACTCTTCCACGCCGGCGAGAAACTCTCGATCGACCGCATCGTCGAGCATCTTTGGCCGGGAAATTCCGTCGGCTCGCGCCAGCGCAACTTGCACGAGGTCGTCAGCCGGGCCCGAGCGGTGCTGCGTGACATCGGCGGGGACACCACCCTGCTCCGCCTCGGGGCCGCGTACCGGCTGGTGACGACCACCCGCCAGGTCGACTACCACTACTTCCGCGAGCTGGTGTTGTCCGCTCGGCGGATCCTTGCGGATGACCCCGACCGGGCCGCCGACACGGTGTCCCTGGCGCTGCAACTGTGGCGCGACGAACCACTCGCCGAGCTCCACTCGGCCGAGGCTGAGCTGATGCGTAACCGCATGCGCGAGAGTCACCTGGAGGCGCGGCGAATCCTGGTGGACGCCCACCTGACAACGAATCGACCAGAACTCGCACTACACACCCTGGAATTGATCATTGATGAACATCCGTACGACTGTGGCCTTGCGTCCGCCAAAGTCCGGGCGATGCTGGAGCTCGGCCGCCGCGACGATGCCGACGCCTTCGCGAGAAAGTTCAACAGCGAATACCGCAGAACGATGGGATCGCTACCGGACCTCGACCTCCTGTCGCTGATCCGACGAGATCAACAAGGGCCGGCCAGCCTGGAGAACGCCGCGATGGACTCGAGGTTCGGACCGTCCAGCACGCCAACGTCCATACCCCACTCCCCGCCGCAGCAGATCCGGCCCCGAGCGGCTCGACTAATCGGACGGGACGCGTCACTCGCGGCACTGGACAATCTCGTTGAAAGGCTGTCGCTGCGGGCGATTCTCCTCACCGGAATGCCCGGAGTCGGCAAGACCACCCTTGCCGCCCACTGGGGTCACCTGCACGCCAACCGGTACCCGGACGGACAGCTCTACCTAGACCTCCAAGGACACGGCCCCGGCGAGCCGATGAGACCCGGCGACGCCCTCGGTCGCCTGCTCGGCACGCTGGGCGTGCCACCGAGCTCCATCCCGGCCGATGTCGACCACCGCCACGAACGCTACAACCAGATCCTGCACGGCAAACGAGCGCTGATCATCCTGGACAACGTCCGGGACAGTGGCCAGGTCCGGCCCCTGCTGACCAACTCGGCAACCTGCGTCACCCTGTTCATCAGCCGCAACCGCACCCACGGACTGTTCCACTTCGACAGCACCCGGCAAGTCTCCGTCGAGCCACTCGACGCCGACCAAAGTGCACAGTTACTGGCCCATCTCGCCCTCCCCGACGGCCACGTCGGCGACCCCGAACACGGGGAGCCCGAGGGCTTGCATGCCCTCGCGAAACTCTCCGGCGGCCTGCCACTGGCCCTGAGCATAATCGGCGCGTACGTCAACGATCGGCCTGGGATCGACCTCACCGACCTGGCCGGCAACCTTGCCACCGACCTACTCGACCGCGACGTCGACGACAGCCGCGACATCACCCTACGCAGTATCTTCGCCTGGTCTTACCAGGCACTCGATCCGATCGACGCCCGCCTGTTCCGCTCCTTCGGGCTGTTTCCCGGCAGCACGATCAGCACCGGCGCAGCCGCCGCCCTGCTCGGCGAGAACGCCCGCCGCAGCCTGGACAAACTTATCCGCGCGAACCTGATGAAAGGCGAGCCGGCCGGCTATCACAGCGTGCACGACCTGCTGCGGCGCTACGCCATCGACCTCGCCGCCACCGACCTCGCCGCCGACGAGCGGCGCAATGCCCTGCGTCGGCTGTTCGGCTGGTACCTGCACACCGCTGCCGCTGCCGCAATGATCCTCGATCCACACGAGGACCCGGTGCCCGATCTGCCGACCACACCACATGTCCAGCCCGAGCACCTCAGCACTGCCGACGCCGCGCTGGCCTGGTTCGACGCCGAGCGCCCCAACCTCCTGGCGGTGGTCCGCGCCGCCCATACCGCGGGAATGCATCGCTACGCCTGGCAGATCGCCGCCAACGTGCACCAGAGCCTGAGCCGTCGCGGCCGGCTCGACGAAGTCCTCGACCTGCTGCGCTGCGCGGTCACCGCCGCTATCGCGGACGGACACGACCACGGCCACGTCGGCACCATGTTTAACATCGCCGCCACCCACTTCGCCATGCACGACTATCGACGCTCCGCCGAGGTGTGCACCACCGCACTGCGTCTCGCCCGGGAGAAAAATCTCCCTGGCTACGAACTCGTCGGGCTGCACAACCTCGGATCGGCATACCTCAGGGCCGGCGAGCCGGCCCGCGCGGTCGCACTACTTCGTGAGGTCCTCGGTGCCGTCACCGAAGCCGGCTTCCTGCCTGGTCAGGCGGCCACCCTGATCTCTCTCGGCAACGCCTACCGCGACCTGCGTCAGCATGACAACGCCGCCAACTGCTACCACGACGCACTTGCCTTGTTCGATCGGATCAACGAACCACGCGGCCAGGGCCGGGCACAGATCCGCCTCGCCGAGCTCCGGCTCGCGCTCGGCGACCCCGGACAGGCACTCGGCCACTGCACCGCGGCCCTGCAACTGTACGAACAGGCCCGCGACGACGCCCAGCACAGCGACGCGTTGGCCACCGCCGCCGAAGCGCACCGACTGCTGGGCCGCTACCGCGACGCTCAGCATCTCGCCACCCGGGCGCTGCAGCTCAGCGACACCATCGGCGACCTGCACCGGCGCGCGCGGGCGCTCGCCGTACTCGCCGACAGTCTCGCCGCCACCGGCGACCGGGCGGGCGCCCGCGCCCGGTGCGAGGAGGCGCTCACCATCACCGCCGACCTGACCGACCCGCAGGCCCGCACCGTCCATCAACGGCTGCACGCCACCGCCGCCGCACTGACCCGGCCCCCGCGTTGACCCGACCCCGCGCCCCCGCCGATCCGGGTGTCCCGCCACGGGATCTCGCGGGAACTTCCGCGCCAGCATGTCCGACTCAATTATCGGAAGACCTCGAACGGCAAGACATGTGCCGGCTGCCGGGTGGACCCCGCGGCCGGCCTACCCTCGCATCCGAACAGGGAGAACACGACACGTGAACATCAACGGATCGGACCGCTGGCGTACCGCTGTCGCGGTGGTCGGCTTCGCGGCGGTCGGCGTCCTCGCCGGCTGCGGCGACGACTCGTCCGGCACCACCGACGCCGCCGACGCGACCCCGGAACCGTCGGCGTCGGCCTCCGCGATGTCCGACAACATGGACTCCGATGGCATGGACGGGATGGACGGCATGGACGGGATGATGAACGACCCGTCCGCCACCCCGGCCGACCAGATCGACGGCGCGGTGGAGGCTACGTTCGCCCTGCTCGACACCCGGCCACCGGGCACCGACAACGCCGCCGGGACCGCCTGGCTGGCGCAGACCGACGACGGTACGACAGTCACCGTCACCATGACCGGGCTGGAGCCCGGCGCGCAGTACATGGGCCACCTGCACGCCCAGGAGTGCGCCGCCGACAACGGCGGACCGCACTTCAAGTTCGACGAGAGCGGCCCGGAGACCCCGCCCAACGAGGTCCACCTCGGCTTCACCGCCGCCGACGACGGCACCGGCACCGCGACCGTCACCAACGAGCAGCAGGTCGGCGACGCCGCCAAGTCGGTGGTCATCCACCCGATGGAAGCCATGGACAACCGGCTGGCATGCGCCGACTTCTGACCCACGCCACGGTCCTGGCCTGCGCGGGGGTGGCGGCGGTCGCGTTCGCCGCTCCCGCGTGGGCGCACACCGAGCTGGTCTCCGCCGCCCCCGGGCCGGGTGACGAGGTCGCCCCCGGTGTGGAGACCATCGCGTTGACGTTCGGCCCGCTGTCCGGCACCGGCGACCGGCGGATCACCGTCACCGGCCCCGACGATGCCGCCGTCGCGGTGGGGGAGGCGGTCGTGGTCAACGCGAAGACCCTGTGCGCCACCGTCGACCCGCTGACCACCGGCGTGCACGCGCTCACCTACCAGGCGACGTCGGCCGACGGGCACGAGATCACCGGCACGTTCTACTTTGAGGTCGTCGACGGCGGCAGCGACGGCGCCGACCCGACCGACTGCGCCCGCGCGGTGCTGCCGGCACCGGGCACCGCGACGGAACCGGAACCAGCCGGCTCCGTCGACGGTGCCGACACCGACGGCGGTACGGCCGACACATCCGCCGCCGGGTCGGACGACCGAGGCAGTGGGCCGCTGCTGGCCGGGGTCGCCGCCGCCAGCGGGGGACTGCTCGTGCTGCTGCTCGCCGGCTGGCTGCTCCGTCGGCGGGCCCGGCAACGCCCAGCCAGCTGACCGGCGACACCACCGGATGGCAGACAGCCCGGCCGGCTCGACATCGAGCCGGCCGGGCTCAGCCCGTGCGGTCGCGCAGCAGCGCCACCGCCTCGTCGGCGCGACCCTGCCGGGCCAGCAGGGTCACCAACAGACCCACCCCGTGCCAGTCGTCGGCGCCCACCCCGGCCTGCAGCAACGCAATCGCCTCGTCGACGTCGCCCCGCCCGGCAAGCACCGTCGCCAACTCGGTACGCGCCGACGGCTCGCCCTTGTCCGCCGCCAGCCGCCAGAAGTGCTCCGCTTCGGCCTGCTCACCCTGCGCATACAGCAGGGTCGCCAGCCGCGATGCCGCATGCCAGTCGCCGCTGGCCGCCAGGGTCCGCAGCTGGTCCAAATGCCCCCGGTCGGCGAGCAGATCGACCAGAATGCGCCCGGCCGGCGACTCACCGGCCGCCGCCAGGTCCCGCAGGTATCCGGTCGGGTCGGGCAACGCCTCCATGCCCGGCGACTCCGGTCCGGCCGCCCGGCTGCCACCGAACTCCCGCTGCAGCTGGTCGTCGAGGTCGTCGGCGAGGCGGAGCATCGCCCGGATCGCCAGCAGCAGCTGGGTGGGCTGGAAGTCGACACCGAACACCGGGATCGACGCCCACACCGTGTCGCCAGTGCAGTAGATCCGGCCGACCGGCATCGTCACGGTCAGCTCGGTCAACCGCCGCAGCAGCGCCTCGGACGGCTGCACCCCGGTCAGCAGCGGCGAGAAGACCTCCACCAGCGGGGGGTCCTCCTGCGCGCGTACCAGGATCATCGCCGAACCGGCGCGGATGCCGATGTCACCGTCGGAGTCCAGCTGCAACTGGTCCACGGTGGTCCTCAGCAGCTCCGCGACGACCAGCTTGACCTGGCCGGTCAGCTTGTCCCCGGCGGACACCGCGCCGGCCGCAGCCCCGGTGACGGCACCGTCGGCGGGCGGGTCGACCGGCTGCCCGACCACCGGCCGGGCGGCGAGCGCCGCCGCCAGCCGGGTCCGCGCCGGCAGCGGCACCGACGTGGTGGTCTCGGCCGGACGGGCGGCCAGCGCCGCGACCAGCCGGGACAGGAAACCGTCACGGGCATTCATCGCCAGGCTCCCGTACAGGTGAATCCAGGTCGGCGGCGGGGCGGTGCGTGATCGACGGCGGCGGCGTGCCCCGGTCCACCACCCGGACCTGGTCGAACATCCGCGCGATGAACAGCGGCGCGGCGACGCCGAAGACGAACGTCGCGAACGCGGTGGTGGCCACCCCACCGGCCGCCGCTGCGGCGGCCAGCCCGGTGCCCGCGACGGCCCGCAACGTGACGGCGAAGATGATGATGGGCTGGTCCGCCCGGGTACGCCACGGCCACTGCCAACGCCCCTTCGACTCGGTGGTCGGGCGCATCATGGCGTAGAGATTGAGCGCTTCGGCGACCACGCTGCCGACCAGTCCCCACGTCGCTGCGATCCACAGAGGCACGTCCCCACTCTACTGATCGTGGTCGCCCGTTCACGTGCGGGGACCGACCTGATCGACCTCGCTACCGTGAGTCGACCGGTCACTCTCGCAACGGTAACCGAGCCGGGCAACGAACCCGGCGAACATCGATCCGGCCGCCGATGTACATGCGGTGCTGCCGGCACCGGACGCCGCGGCGGCCGAGCCAGCTGGCCCGGCCGCCCCGTTACCGCTGTCTGCGCACGGCGTCGGTCAGTCGTCGGCGTCGCTGGTGCTCTTCGGACCCTGGTTCAGCAGTCCGCCGAGAGCGCTGACGCTGTCGGCGACCTGACCGGCGGGCACGGCCTTCGAGATGGCTTCGACGGCGATCTGCGCCATCTTCTGCATGTGCTCGGTTGCCGTCTTCATCGCGTCGCTGGCGCGTTGGGCGGCGGCCTGGTCGTTGCCGCCCGCCAACTCCAGGCCCTTGCTGAGAAGTTGGCTGATCTCGGACATCCCGCTCATGTCGCGGAACAGGTTGGCGGATGAAATGGTCCGCAGCGTCGCGTCCATTCCGGTGGGGGCGGGCAACGCCGGCACCACCTGGAGCTTGGCCTCGCTCGGGGCCAGGGCCGCCACCTTCACGTCGACGTCCCGCGTCCGACCGCCGGTGGCGACGGGGGCGATGTCGGTGGGCAGGATCGGGATCGGCGAGTCCTTCCAGTTCCAGAACCGGGTGAGGTCGATCTTCTCGGCGGAGTTGGACCGGCCCAGGACCGCCTCGGCGAAGACGCCGTTGGTGGCGATGCCGACGACACTCGTCACCTCGGGGCCGAGACTGCTGGGGTGTGGCCGGTTGGCCGCCCGGCGGGCGCTGACCCAGTCCAGGCGCTCCTCCTCGGTGGCGAAGTTCCACCGGAAACCGAGGTAGTTGCCGGTCACCGCGACCGGTTTCGGATCGAGCCGCACCCCGAGCGGCACCGTGTCGGCCTTGCCTCCCGGCGGGGTGTACGTGTAGTTGGCCAGGATGCGGCTGAGCGTCAACTCGTCGGCGTTGGCCCAGACCGCCTGGCTGTAGTGCCGGCGGTTGTCGTTGAGGTGGTCGAGGACGTCCTGCGACACCATTCCGCCGCGTACGTGGAACCCGAGCGCCGTGAGGTAGGTGCGGGTGGCGCCGGCCGCCTCCGACGGCTGGGTGACCAGCGTCGACCCGTGCAGGCCGCACAGGATGGCACCGCCGGTGTCCTCGGTGTAGTCCGCCGGGGTGGTCGAGCCGACCGCCGATCCGAAGTCGACCACACCGGACTGCATGGTCAGCCGCATCCCGGTGAGGCAGCCGCTGCCGCCCGCGCTGTCGGTCCAGTAGCTCACCGACAGCAGCTTGTCGCCGGCGGCGAAGGTGTGGGTCTTGTCGGCGCTTCCGGAGCCACGCGTGTCGCCGCAGCGGAAGGTCTGGCCGGGCGTGCTGAGTGAGACGGCCTGAATGCCGGCGCTGTCCCACCAGACATCGATCCTGGTGGCCGAGCCCGCCTCGGCTTTGGGCTGGTCGCCGACGGTGTACCGGATGCCGCGGTGGGTGTGCAGCAGGCTTACCGGTAACCGGTCGAGCGGGGCTCCGTTGGCCGTCTGCGGCGTCGTCCAGGCCGAGGTGCCCGGCTTGACCACGAGCAGCGTGGTGTCCTCCGTGACGCCCCAGATCGCACCGTCCGGTGCCGCGACCATCCGGGCCAACCTGCTGGTGGCTGGTGTGCGATCCTGCCAGCCTCGATGGCCGGGTTCATCGGTCAGTTCGTACGTCTTGCCGTCCGGCCCGAGGCACCAGAGCTTGTTCGCACCGAGGACCACAAGGTCGCGCATACCGTACGCCTTGAACTGGTCGGTCAGCGTGCCAGGCCCGGAAAGCCGATAGGTGGTGTCATCGATGCCCAGCATGTACGCGCTGTCGTCCGGCCCACAGGCGATGCGGTGTGCCGAGGAAAAGGGCTGGTGGACCTTCCAGGTTGTTCCGTCGAACACCACGGAATAGTCGTTCTCCACCTGTATCGCCCAGACCACGCTCCTGCCCGGCGCGATTGCCTTCAACCGGCCACTGGCCAGTCCGGTGGTCGGCATTGCGTCCCACTTCTTGGTGCCTGGGTTGTACCGGACCGGTGCGCTGTCGGACTTGCGTACGCCGTAGACGCCCATGCTCGACTCGGCTATGTCGATCAACTCCACGCCCTGGGTGGCCGGGGTGGTCGGTGCCTTGGCGGCCGGGCAGCCGTCGAGTTTGCGGACCGCGGCGCTGAACGGGTTCGCGCCGCGGATCTTCTTGGCCCATTCCTCGGGTGCCGCTGCGGCCAGCGCGTCCGAGTACCGCTTCAGGATGCTCTGCGTGAAGTGCAGCTCCTTGAGGGGGATGAACAGACACCGTTCCAGCTTGGTCGGCTTGGTGGTCACCTGGTAGATCTGGACGACTTCGTAGTACTGCACCGACATCGCGTGCATGTGGTTGTAGTTGGTGACCACCCGGGTGAGGACCTGCTCCTTCTCCGACTGTGAGGTCTCCCGTACCACGGTCATGTTCCGGCTGCGTGCTGCGGTCGCCAGCTGCTGGGTCCGCGCGTCGATCCGCTGGGCGGCCTCGGCGGCGATCTCCCGCTGCCCGGTCGAGCGGGCCACCGACGTGGCGACCCCCTTGTTCGTCGAGTGGCTCAGCGAGGCACCGATGCCGGCGCCGAAGAACGCGATGCCCGCGTTGATTCCCGCGCTCGTCGACGAGCTGGACTGGGACATGCTGGACGATCCGTGCTGTTCCTCCATGGCGATGCTGCTGGCCAGCTCACTGATCGACCGGTTCTGGTCGGTCGCGCTGGTCAGTACGTCGCTTTCGGTCGTCTTCTCCGTGCCGGTCCCGACTGTGCGGCGCTCCCAGTCGATGACCGCGACCTTCGTGCTCTCGCCGGGTGCCAGCGCGAGGCTGTGCAGGAGCCGGCCGAGTGTCACGCCCTTCACGGACCACGACTGCTCGGTGGTGACGATCATGCCTTGTGCCGGGCGATCGTAGAGCGGGAGATTCTCCTCCCCGAGGTCGATCGCGCCGGCCAACTCCGGGTACTGTTTCGCGCCCGGAATGTCGGTCAGTACGACGGTCTGGTACTGCACGATCTCCACCGGATGGTCGCCGCTGGCGGGCAACAGGTCCTTCGGGGTCGGCCCATCGAGTGTGGTCGGTGAAACCGTGGAGGTGGTGCTGGTCGGGGTCGCCGATCCGTTGGTGCCGGGACTCATCGAGTTCCTCTCCATGTGGGGTTGGTGACAGTGGACTCACCAGATTTCGATGGTTCAGGCACCTCGAAAAGCTGTCAAGCAAACAATTGTGAGAAATGGTTTTCTGGCAGATCCGTGACAGTGTGGACTTCGTATTCCTTGAAAAACTGCACCGTCGGGGTCAATGCCTACATTCAGTCATATCGAGTGAGGTTTCCGGGAGGGTCTGAGCGGCCGTCGACGGCGGGAAGCTCGACCGGTCGCGACCGTGTGTCATAAGCCGACTACCAAGAGTGGCAACTGTGGTGGTTGGGGTCTGGTGCCTTGTCGAAGTGACACAACTCGGTGGCTCCGGGTACTGGCGCACCATGCGGGCGAAATGAGAATGTATGCGCCGCGACGCAGTGACAGGGCCAGGACGGGCTGTGAGCCGGAGGTGGGATGACCGATGTCCGACGAGGACACCCAGCAGGATCCGCCGCGCGTCGGGCGCTGGCTCGCGTCGCCCGAGGGCCAGCCGACGTCCGGCGGCGAGCTGCCCCGCCGGGCCGGCTCCGCCCCGCGTTGGCCACGGCCACCGGCGGACAGTCCACTCACTCTGGCCACCGCCCGGCTCGGCCAGGTCAGCTGGTCGGCGTCCTCGACGATCGACGGCGAAGTCACCGACGGCACATCGGCCGCCGGCGCAGGCCCTGCCGCCGACCGCCCGGCCCCGGGCGGCAGGGCATCGGGCGGCAGGGCGCCCGGCACCCACGCCCTACCCGCCGCACCGGTCAGCCACGCCGACCGCTCGACGGGACCGCCGCGCCGTACCGCCATCGGCGCCGTTGCGGTCCTCACCGCCGCTGTCATCGCCGCGACCGTGGCCACCAACCGGGGTGCCCAGCAGGAGCCGATCCGGGGCGAGTTCGTCGCCGGAGCCCCGAGCGCCAGTACGTCCGCCGCACCGCCGACCGAGGAGCCGAGCGGCGGGCCGACCGGCGGGCCGACCAGTGAGCCGAGTGAAGAGCCGACCGACCGGGCTGAGCAGGTTCGCCCGATCGGCGACGGCGTACACACCACCACGCCCGACGCCGCCGCACCCGGCGGCGGATCGACCTCGGCCGCGCCGGCACCGCCGCCGGCCACCGACCCGAAGCCGGACCCGAAACCGACCGCCCCCGCGCACCTCACCCTGACCGTCGGCAGCACGTACGGGCTGGAGCCGGTCAACCTGCCCGGCCGCCGGGTGCGGCACCGCGACTTCGAGGGCCGCGTCGACGTCGTCGACCAGCGCAGCAGGGCCGACGCCGCGTTCGTGGTCCGCCGCGGCCTGGCCAAGTCGAGCTGCATCTCCCTGGAGTCGGTCAACTTCCCCGGCTACTACCTGCGCCACCAGGACTTCCGCTTCTTCCTGCACCGGATCGACGGCAGCGCCCTGTTCCGGGCCGACGCCACGTTCTGCCCGGTCGCCGGACTGACCGGGCAGCACACCTCACTGCGCTCCTACAACTACCCGGACCGCTACCTGCACCACGACGGCAGGTACCTGAAACTCGCCGAGATCGGCAGAGGCGCCAACGCGTCCTACGCGACCTTCATCGTCCGTACCCCGCTGTAGGCGGAATCGGCCGGGTGCCGGGGTCGCGGCGCATCGACCACAGCGGCGGCCCGCCGGGGGAGAGGTGCCGAGGGCCGGGCGTCCGCCAACCCCGCACCGCCAGCAGGTCACGGGCGTACTCCTCATCGGTGACGGTGTGCCCGACCAGCCCGGCGGCGTCCAACGTGCGCTGATGGTGGTCGAGCAGGGTCGCGCCGATGCGGCGGCGACGCAGCCACGGCGCCGCCGCCAGATACACCAGCTCGTGGCCGACCACCGGCTCCGGCGCGGACCCGTCGGCCGGCCCGTCGGCCGGCCCGGTCGACCCCACCGGCGACCGCGCCGACAGGCCGGCCGACGGCCCGACCGGCAGCCGCAACGCCGCCGCCCGGTGCTCGTCACGCACCGCCCGCAGGTGCGCGACCCGCCGCCGGTAGATGCCGGCCGCACCGAGCACCTCCCGCTCGTGGTCGGTCACCGTCGTCAACCGCATCGGGTACGGCTGCCAAACGGCCACCCCTTCGCGGTTGCCGGCGACATGCACGACGCCGTGCCTCAGCCCGTGCGTCAACTCGACGTCGAACAGCCGCAGGAACGTGGTGTACCGGTTGGACACGTCGGTGATCAGCCAGCCGGCCACCGGATTGGTCACGAACGCCTCAGCGAGCAGCGCCGACAACTCGGCGATGTCGGTCACGTCGGCGTCCCGGACGGTCATCTCGGATTCCATCGTGGTCTCTCCAGTGGGTTCGGAACGGGTGGCGGCCCGCGCCCAGCCGAGGAACCGGGCGTACGCCGCCGCCGGGGTCAGCCCCGGCAGGTCGAGGGCTGCCTCCGCGGACCGTTCGGCCACGTACATGCACAGGCCGATCCGGTCGTACGCGGCGACAAGTTGCGCCTTCGCCGGCTGACACGGCCACGGTGCCCGGCACACCCGGCACCGCCACGACGGCCGCGCCGCCACATGCTCGACGGTCACCGGCCGGCGGCCCGGGGCGCCGACCGCGCCCGGGGCGACCAGCGCCGCCCGGTCGTCGGCCGGATGTCGAAGGTGACGAACTGCCGGGAGCCGCAGTCGGGGCAGCGCAGCGTCTGCCCGCAGGCCGGGCACCAGCGCCGCCGCAGCCGGCACAGCAGCAGACCCGGCGGAATGCCGAGCACAAAGCCGGCGGCAATGAACGCGAAGGCGGTGGACATTTCATTTCCTCCCGAGCGAAGATCAATTAATCGTGCTGGCAGGAGCGCATGCGCCGGGCCCGCCGCAGCCGGTCACGGGGGGTTCTCCGACTGCGGCGGGTGACTATGGACAGCACCGGCATCAGTTATCTAAGTTGGACCGCATGCATAAGACAAGGCGCGATGCGCACTCATCGTCGTGGGCAACCTCTGGTCGAGGTCAATCATTTCAGTGCCGAGCGCCTTCACGATTATGAAGGCGCTCGTCAGTTGATTGTCCGCCACGTTGGTGACTACACTCACCACAGAGGATGAAGGGGGCGAGCGATTTGTCCGGCTCCATCGGCACAACCCTGCTCCGCCGACACATCGGCCGCTGGCTCACCGTCTTGCGGGAGTCCGCCGGCATCAGCCAGGACGCCGCAGCTCGGGCACTGCAACGCGGCTCCTCCACCATCTGGCGCATCGAGGCCGGCGACGAGCGGATCCGCTTCCGCGACGTCGACGTCGACGCCATGTGCACCCTCTACCGGGTCTCCCCGGAGACCCGCCACCGCCTGCTCACCATGACCAGGGAGACCCGCGACGCCCCGAGGCGTGCCTGGTGGCACGACTACACCGAATCGGCCCTACCTGCCTGGTTCGGCCTCTACGTCTCCCTCGAAGACAGCGCCGCCACGATCCGGCACTTCGTTTCCGAGTCGGTTCCAGGGCTCTTGCAGACCCGTGAGTACGCCGAAGCGGTAACGCGTCTACCGGTCGGCCTGCTCACCGATGAAGAGGTCGAACGACGAGTCAAGATCAGGCTCGAACGGCAAGCGTTGTTGAACTCGCCTCGACCACCTCATCTGCGTACGATCATCAACCAGGCGGTTCTCGATCGTCTGGTTGGCGGTCCGGAAGTCATGGTGGCTCAGCTTGAACACATTCTTGACGCCATGAAACGGCACAGCGTCTCTGTGCGGGTCCTGCCCTACTCGGCTGGGGAGCACGCGGGAATGACCTCGACGTTCACCCTGCTCAGCTTCCCGAACGCCCCGCTTGCTACCGAGCCAGTCGAACCACCGTTGGCCTACGTGGACACGTTGACCGGGGCGCTCTACCTGAACAAGGCCGAGGAGATTCGAGCCTACGATCTGGTCTGGAGCGACCTCGAAAGCCGCGCCCTCGACGAAGCCTCGTCCAGGGAAATGATAGAGAGAGCATTGGAGGCACTGACCAGTGGTCGACCTGACCCGCGCGACTTGGCGCAAGAGTAGCCGTAGCGGCAACGCCGGAGCCTGCGTTGAAGTGGCGACGAACCTGCCCGACGTCATCGCCGTACGGGACAGCAAGGACACGACCGGCCCGGTCCTGACCTTCGCCCCCGCCCAGTGGGCCACCTTCACCACCCACCTGCCCACCCGATAGGTCACCGGCTGGCGGATGCAGGCAGGTACCCTGCCTGCATCCGCCCCGCAACACTTCGTTGGACCTGGAGTAGCTCCGAATGAAAGTGAACGAAAACCGGCCGGTAACCTCGTAAACGCCCAGGTCAGAAACTGCTCCCCGCCTACGCGGGGATGATCCCCTCAACCGGGACGACACCGGCTCACCGAAAACCTGCTCCCCGCGCATGCGGGGATGGTCCCCCTCAACCGCTACCGGCTCCGGTTCCGGTTGACTGCTCCCCGCGCCGCCGGCATCGCCGGACCCGCGCAGCAGGCCCATCGATTTAGATGTGCGCTTGGGACTCTCCACCAGGCCTAGGACGTGTTCAGCCGTCTACCTGCGCGGTTGCCTGACTCGGCTGCCGTCGGTCGCTAGACCTACCTGGCTGCCCACGTCCTCACTGTCCGCAGCGGCCAGGACGGCGTCCAGGAGGCCGGGGAAGCGGGTGTGCAGGTCCTCGCTGCGCAGGACGACGTAGCAGCGGGTGCCTTCCTGTCGGGTACGGGTAAGCCCCGCGTCCCGCAGCACCCGTAGGTGGTGGCTCAACGTCGACTTGGAGACTGGGACTCGCAGCGCTCCCCAGCCGCGTTCCTGGCCGTCGGACAGCAACCGAACCACCCCAACCCGGATCGGGTCGCTCAGTGCCGCCATCACCTCAGTGAGAACCATCTCCCCGGGATCCGGGTGCCGTGCCTCCTTCACCATCACATGATAGCTTGTTCGATGTTCTACGAACATCGAACGAAAGGCGTAGTGATGACGGTACCCAGTGACAGCGTGTGGTTCACCGACCGTGTGGCGATCGTCACCGGAGCGGGGTCGGGAATTGGCCGTGCGACCGCGATCGCATTTGCTGAGGCCGGCGCACACGTACTCGGGGTCGGGCGCCGTCAAGACGCGCTGAACATCACCGCGCAGCAACACCCACGCATCGCCGTGCTCGCCGCCGATATCCGCGCCACACATGCACCCCAGGCGATCATCGACGCCGCCGTTGACCGATGGGACCGGGTCGACGTGCTGGTCAACAACGCCGGTGCCACGACGATCATGCCGCTGGCCGATGCAACTGCACAGGGCATCGCCAACCTATTTGATCTTCACGTCACCGCGCCCAGCCTGCTCGCTCGCGCGGCCCTGCCCCACCTGCAGCAGACCCACGGATCGATCATCAACCTTTCCAGCACCTACGGGCACCGCCCGGCATCCGGCGTCGCCCACTACGCTGCCTCCAAAGCCGCCCTGGAGCAACTCACCCGATGCTGGGCACTGGAACTGGCAACCACGGGAATCCGAGTCAACGCTCTGGCTCCCGGCCCCACCGAAAGCGAGGCCCTGACCGCCGCCGGCCTCCCCGAACCGATGCTCAACGAGATCAAGCGAGACGAGGCCGGACGGATCCCGCTCGGTCGGCGCGGAGAGCCTGACGAGGTCGCCACGTGGGTCCTCCGGCTGGCTGATCCCGCCGCCGCCTGGCTGACCGGACAGATCCTTACCATCGACGGAGGTCTCGAACTCACCTGACATCACCCGGACCAGAGTTGGCGAGGCACGCAAGTGCTCGTCGAACACGGTGCTCAAGGCGGGCACTGCGCCGGACCGGGTCCGGCGAGGATCGCGACTTCCAGCTTGCCGCGTACGCGGGATGGCTCTTGCGGGTTAGCGTTTGCGCCGCTTGACGGCCACGAGTAGGGCGGCGACAACAGCAGCGGTGCCGCCGGCACACAGTAGACCGGTGAGCAGCAGGACGGCCAGATGCCAGGGCTTCAGCGCGTGCATGACACGTCACCGTACCGGGTGGAGACACGAGGCGTGTACCGCCGCATCGAGGGGGAGTGCTTACTGGGTAACTACTTACTTGGTAGGGTGTCCGGTATGCAGCGAACTGCGGTGCGGTGGGGGCTACTGGCTCTCTTCGCCGACGGCCCCAAGTACGGCTACCAGCTCAGGACCGAGTTCGACGCCCGCACCGGCGGCAGCTGGGCGGTGAACGTCGGACAGATCTACACCACACTGGACCGTCTCGCCCGGGACGGCGACGTCGCTCCGGTCGGGATCAACGAGGACGGCCGGGAGATGTTCGCGATCACCGAGCAGGGTCGGCGAGCTCTGGAGAGCTGGTACGTCACTCCGATCACCGAAACCGACCGTCCACGCAGTGAACTGGCCATCAAGCTGGCGATGGCGGCGGTCGACCCGCATGTCGACATCGCACTCGTGGTGCAGAAGCAGCGAACCGAATCAATGCGGCAGATGCGTGACTACACCGATCTGCGTCGGCGCGCCGACGCGGAGGACGATCTCACCTGGACGCTGTTGCTGGACCACCTGATCTTCGGCCTGGAGAGCGAGATCCGGTGGCTCGACCATGCCGAGGCGACGACGCTGCGCCGTCGGCACGACCGGCCACCGCCCGATCCGAGCCGGATCGCGACCGAGCAGCCGATGCCCGAGCAGGCGCGGCGATGAGCGGCCCGGTGCTGCGGCTCACCGACGTGGAGCGGGTGTACCAGGCTGGCGAGGTGTCCGTACGGGCGTTGGCGGGTGTCAGCCTGTCGGTCAGGCCGGGTGAGCTGGTCGCGGTGATGGGGCCGTCCGGGTCCGGCAAGTCGACGCTTCTCGCCGTCGCGGGTGGTCTCGACACGCCCACCGCCGGCTCGGTCGAGGTCGAAGGGGTGCAGCTCGGCGGTCTCGACCCGACAGCGGTCGCGCACCTGCGGCGGGATCGGATCGGCTACGTGTTCCAGGACTACAACCTGGTGACCGACCTGACGGCGGCTGAGAACGTCGCCCTGCCGCTGGAGCTGGCCGGTGCCGGTGTGCGGTCGGCGCGGTCGGCGGCGGTCGCCGCGCTGGACGAGGTCGGCCTGGCCGCCGAAGCCGACCGTTTCCCTGATCAGCTTTCCGGCGGGCAGCAGCAGCGGGTGGCGATCGCCCGGGCGTTGGTCGGCGGGCGGCGGCTGGTGCTGGCGGACGAGCCGACCGGCGCCCTGGACTCGCAGACCAGCATCGCCGTACTGAAGGTACTGCGGGCGCGGATCGACGCCGGTGCGGCGGGCGTGCTGGTCACCCACGAGGCGAGGTACGCCGGTTGGGCGGACCGGACCATCTTCGTCCGCGACGGGCGTCTCGTCGACGCGACGCCGGAACGCGACGATCCTCGGCGGCTGCTGGGTGAGTCGTCATGATCGGGGCCAATCTGGTCGGCCCGTCGCGGGTGGCGCTGCGCCTCGCCCGTCGTTCGGCGCTGCGGCACCGGGGGCGCAGCGTACTCGTGCTGCTGATGCTGTTCATCCCCGCGTACGCCGGCACGATCCTGACCGCGAGCTGGAGCAACCTTGGCGGCACGTCGGCGCAGGAGATCACCTTTACGCTGGGCGGTGCGGATCTGATCGTCGGGTCGGGTGACCTCGCGGCGGTCGAAGCCACCCTGCCGCCCGGCAGCGACACCACCGGGTTGATCCAGGCCAGTACGGTGCTGCGGACCCCGGCCGGGCTGCGGGCACAGGAGTACGAAGCGACGGATCCGGCGCATCCGGCCAACGACGGCCGGTACGTGGTGCGGTCCGGGCGGGCACCGGACGGCTCCGCCGAGGTGGCTGTGACCCGGCGGCTGGCGGCGGATCTAGGGCTGCGGCTGGGTAGCTCGGTCACCGCTGGGATGCCGCAGCGGGAGCTCACCGTCGTCGGCGTCGTCGACTGGAGCCGGTCGCTGCGTACGTCGGGGCTGCTCGTCCCGCACGGGTTTCCGCTCTCGTCGGCGCCCGGAAAGCTGATGGTGCGGCTGCCCGACGGCGACGAATGGATGCCGCCACGAATGGACGCCGGGTCCGGCAACCTCTCGGTGCTGTCCAGGGAGCAGATGGCCCCGACCGCCGGGGAACGCCGGCTCGAGGCTGCGGCGGCGTTGCTCGTGGTGACGTTCGCGGGCGCGCAGGTCGTGCTGCTCGTCGGGGCGGCGTTCCTGGTCGGGGCGGCGCGTCAGCGTCGGGAGCTGGCTCTGGTCTCCGCCGCTGGTGCGACGCCCCGGCAGGTCACCTGGATCGTCGTCGCTGGCGGGCTGCTGCTCGGTGTCGTGGCCGCGTTCGCAGCGGTGCTCCTGGGGCTGGCGACGTTCGCCGCTGCTGCCCCGCTGATCGAACAGGTCGCCAACCATCCGCTGATCGACGTGTCGCTTCCGGCCGGTCGGCTGCTGGGCGTCGTCGGCGTCACGCTGTGCATCGCGATGCTGGCCACGCTGCTGCCGGCCCGCGCCGTCCGGCAAGGCTCGGTCCGTGGCGCCCTCGGCGGCCAGCGGGACACGTCGAAGGTCGATGGCCTCGGCGCGGTGGCTGGGCTGGCGCTCCTTGTCGTGGGGATTGTGGCGTTGCTGGTCTCCGGCAACCCACAAGGGCGGCCGCAGGTGCTTGCCGCTGGCGGCGTCGCGCTGTTGCTCGGCGTGGTCGCCGGCACGCCGACGCTGGTGCGGATGAGCGGCCGAGTCGCTGGTCTGCTTCCCATGCCGTCACGGCTGGCGTTGCGCCATGCTGCCCGGCATCGGCTCCGTACGGCTGCGGCCGTTGCCGCGGTGACCGCCGCGGTCGCCGGCAGCGTCGCACTTGCCCTGGCGGGCGCGGCTCGCGGCGAGGTGACCCCGAGCCGACTCGACGCCCGTCCCGGCCAGGTGCTGGTTTCGGTGGACGCGGCGGAGAAGCTGGGGCCGGACGGTCTGCGACGGGTCGCCGGTGCCCTGCCGAGCCGTGCCACGGTCACGGTGATCACCGCTACGGACCTGCAGGCCAACGTTGCCCACCATGATCTGCCGGCCGGCCCGACCGCGACGGTGTCCGTCGCCGCCGAGCAGCGGGACGTGGCCGTCGGCGGGGCGGAGGTCGTCCAGTTGGTGACCGGCCGGCCCGCCACCCGGCCCGAGCGGGAGGCGCTCGACCGAGGTGACGCGGTCGCGTTCAACGACACACTGGTGACGCCCGATGACCGTGTCGCGCTGTCGTCGGACGGCCAAGGGCTCACGCTGTTGCCAGCCGTCGTTGCCAGCCGGTCGGAGTACTACGCGAGGCTTCCCGGCCTGGTGATCGCGCCGGAGACCGCGCAGCGGATCGGCCTGGACACCAGGGTCCGGCTCGTTGTGGTGGACACGACGCGGATGCCGGATGAGCAGGAGCTGGCTGCGGCGAACTCGATCCTGCTCGCGGCGCAGCTCACCGCCGCCGAACCGCCGGCGTCGCCGGTCACCGTCGACGCCGTGCCGGCGGACGACCAGTCGTCGCGTGAGGTGGGCGTGATGTTCTACCTCTTGGCGACGGTGAGTGTCCTGGTCACCGTCGTGGCTAGCACCGTGGCGGTCGGACTGGCGTCGGTGGAGCTGCGGCCGGACCTGGCGACCATGGCTGCGATCGGCGCGGCTCCCCGCGTCCGCCGACGCATCACGACAGCTCAAGCGTGGCTTATCGTCGGGGTCGGCACCGCGCTCGGCCTGCTTTCCGGGATCGGTCCGGCGGCGGCTTACGTCAGTTTCAGCACCGAGCTTCATTGGCACGTACCGTGGCTGGCGCTGTCGGCCATCGTGCTCGGGCCGCCTCTGCTTGCCGTGATCATGGCAGGTCGCCTCGTCCTCGGCGAGCAGACTCTTGTCCGGCGTCTGAACTGAATATAGCCAGAATCCTGACCGAGTTGAGTGCAAAGGTTATCAAACTTGCTAAAATTAATCAATGTGAATTTGATAATACTTGCTCAGGGTAAACTTGATCTAGTCAAAGTTGATAAGCTCTGGTTGTCGGCTGATTGGTATCCCGCGATAGTGGCTTGAGTCTTATGTTTTCACGATGGCGCGTAATCGATTCTGCGTACCTCGGGTTGCTGTGGCTAGATCCTGATCAAATATCTGCACAGAGAGGAATCAACCGTGGCAGGTAGGCGAATCTTCAGGTTGGCTGCCGTTTTGGCGCTCTCGGGGTCGCTAACAATGGGCGCTGCAAGCCCGGCGATGGCTGCCGAGATGGCTCCGATCGGTTCCATTGGGGTCTTTGGCGGTTGTGGGGCGGTATTCAACAACGTGACTGTCGATGGTGGGGCCGCCTCATGGAACATCAGCTGCACCTTTGGAACAGACGCCCGGATCGAAGGCTTCGTCGAAGATACGGATGCGGATGGCAAGTGTGCTCGAATAAAGGCATTCGCGGATAACGGCCAATCTCGTGTGCCGCTCGCTAGCGCCTGCCCGAAGGGAACTCGAACGAACTTCGACTGGACAACCGACGGTGCCGAAAATATCGATGCATACCTATATACATCGTGAAGCTTGGCTAAGAATTCAAAGGCCGCTGTCGCTGTAGTTTGACTCGGAGTGGCGGTCGCACTGCGTGCTTGACATGTTGGGACGGCAGCAGGTGCTATTGGGCTTTAGGTTCGGAAGTGCGGGCTGCTCCGGCGGTGCGCGGACCTCAGTCGGCGTTGGGCAAGATCCATGCGGACTCGTGCCGGGTGCCGCCGGGCTCCCCGAGATCAGTGGTGGGGTCGGCCTTGTGGTCCAGGCTCTGATAGCAGTGGTTGCGGCGATATACCGGTTCGCTGGGGACGGGCTGGTCGTTGCGATCTGAGTGCGGGATGCAATGACCAGCCGCTTGACTGCGTATCATGCGACCGTCGACTGATCCCCCGATGCATGGGGATGGTCCCTGTCGGACTGTCGTCTGATTTGCGCGGGAAATTCTGCCTCTTGCGCGCCTGCGGATGATTCGCATGGTCATCCAAGGCGGAGTCCTTCGGTCGACACGGGGTTGTACCGTGCCGGCGATGGATGCCTCCAGGACAACGGCCTTGCTATACGATAGTGCATGAGGTGGACTTTTACCAGGTCCTCAAGTTCATGTCCGGAAGTGGTATGACGTGCATGATTCCGCGCGACGACGCCCGCTGTCGATCAGTCGCCGTCCTGGTCGGCGCCTTCGAGCCCGGCAAGATATACCGGATCCGCGCCGAGTTCAGGCTCGGTGATGGTTGTCTACGGCGTCGAATACCACGCCTTCGTCTGGGTGTCTCAGTAGCTGCAGGGCTGGTTGGTGAGTCGTCACACGCGGTGCAGGTCGGTGCGGGCGGCGCCGGTCGACGGGTCGTAAAGGTACGTAAGGTGCTGGTGGATTATCCGCCACGCGCCATCGCGGCGTTGGAAGACGCGGGTCCCGGCCAGGCAGACCTCGCGTACGGCGTCGATGCCGACGGACCGCAGAGGTTGCTCGTGTTCGTTAGGAGACGACGTCATCGGCGAATGGGGCGGTCAGCCGGTCGAGGTCTTTCCCCGTGGTGGCGTCGAATCAGTCGTGGTGCAGCTGGCGTAGGTCCTGTTCGGCTTGGGCCGCGCCCTGATCCGGGGCCGGGTCCTGCGGGGTGGGGTCGGCCAGTGGGAAGGAATGGTGCTCGTGGGCGACGATCCACCGGCCGTTCTGCCTGCGCAGGCCGAGGGTCAGTCGCAGCCGGACGTCCGGCTGCTCGGCGAGGCTCGCCTCGGTGCCGCAGCGCAGCAGCGCGTATGCGAAAGCGACGTCGTCGCCTGCGGTGACCTCCAGCGATTCGATCTCGAACACCCCACCTCCGCCGGCCAGCCACTGGAAGAACGGCGGCCAGCTCTCCCGGTAGGCGTCAATGCCGCGTACCCCCTGCTGCGGTGGTGGGACGTCGAACATCACGATGTCGTCGGCGTGGTCGGCCAGGACGGCCGCCAGGTCGCGGCGCTGGACCGCCGCCGTCCAGCGTCCGATCAGCGTACGGATCTGTTCTTCGGTGGTGGCCATGGTCGGTGGTGTCCTTCCGGTTGGTGTGTCCGTCGGGACTACCACCCCGGCCGGGCCGCAAACTCATCGCGCAGCGCCACACCGGTCCGATCGGCTGGCCAGTCAGCGGGTCAGCTGGGCCGGCAGGCTGAAGGTCGGGAAGTCGGCGTCGAGGAACGAGACCACCTCGGCGACCTGCTGTCCGCGTAGCGTGAGCACGTCCAGGCCGGCGGGGACGTACGCGTCCCGGTCGCCGTTCCACAGGTACGTGCCGAAGGCGAGTTGCCCGTTGGCGCGGGTCGGCAGGAACCGCCAGCGGTGCCGCAGCACCACGTCGACCAGGAAGGGGCGGATCGCGTCGCGTCCGTCGTACCAGGTGGTCATCGGCGGCATCGAGTAGCGCGCGTCCTCGGTCAGCATCGCCACGATGGTGTCGACGTCGTTCGCCTGCCACGCGGCCGCGTACCGTCGGGCGAGCTCGCGCTGTGCGGCGTCGCCGAGCGCGGCCAGGGTCCGCTGCTGGCTGGGGGTCGGATGCAGCTCGGCGACGGCTCTGCGGGCGCGTTGCAGGGCGCTGTTGACGGCGGGGACGGTCGTGTTCAGCAGGTCGGCGACGTCGCTGGCGGGGTAGGCGAGTACGTCGCGGAGCAGCAGGACCGCGTGCTGCGTGGCCGACAGGTGTTGCAGGGCCGCGACGAACGCCAGCTCGACGCTTTCCTGGGCGATGATCTGCGCTTCCGGGCTGCGCGACGCCGTCGGTCCGGCCGGCTGGTCCGGGTACGGACCCAGCCACACCGTCTCGACCAGGGGTGCCCCCTGCGGGCTCAGGTCGGTGGGGAGTTCCCGCCGGCCGCGACGCTCGATAATGGTCAGAGCCCGGTTAGTGGCGATCTTGTACAGCCAGGGCCGGATCGACCCGTCCCGGTCCTCGAACCGGTCCAGGCTGCGCCACGCCCGGTCGAAGGTGTCCTGTACCGCGTCGTCGGCGTCGTGCACCGAGCCGAGCATCCGGTAGCAGTAGGCGTGCAGTTCGTCGCGGAGCGGGCCGACCAGGTGGCCGAAGGCGGTGCCGTCGCCCGCGCGTGCCGCGGTCAACAGCTGTGGTACAGGCGTCCCACTTGTCTGATCCGGGATGCTCACCCGGTGTCCTGCCTCGCTCATCTGCGAAACGGTACGCGTCTGCCGTAGCGATCTGCCGCTGTCGCCCCATCAACCGGTCAGTTCGGCGGTGGCGGCGTTCGGCCGGTCTTCTCCGGTAGATCGGCGAGGGGCGAGGTCGGCGATCAGCTGGCAGCGGTGAGTCGGTGCGCGGCGGCGGCGAAGTCGTCGGCGCGGGTGGTGTCGCTGCTGAAGAAGCGGACCGCTTCCACCAGTTCTGACAAGCCGCCGGAGTAACGGCTGCATGTCCGAAGCGCGCTGATGGCCTCCAGCCGGGCGTTGGCCTGCCGATTGATCGACGCGTAGATGCTGCGGCGCAGCGTAGACAATATTTCCTCGCGTGTGTCCATGCGGACGAACTCGTCGATCATCACCAGGGCGTCGGCAGCGGTGCCCAGCAGCCGCAGGTCGACCCGGGCCGAGCGGGTGGGCGTGGCTGGCGCCGGGCCGGACTGCAGCAGCTGTCCCTCGTCGCCGTGCCGACTGCGGTACCACAGGTAGGTAGGTGTCTGTCCGTGGACGCCGCTGTCGCGCAACCGGGTGAAGTGCTCCCGGAGCCGGGCGGTGAGCGCGTCGATGTCGGGCGGCCACGGCCCCGTGTCGGCGGCTTCGAGTTCGCGCAGGACCTCGGCGCTGAACAGGCCGGTGCGCGCGACCGTCAGGTTCAACGCTGGCTGTCCCAGGCTGGCTGCGAACAGCGCGTCCTGGTCGCGGGCCTGTTCCGGAGTGCCGAGCGGGAACGTCTCGGTCCCGGCTACCCAGCGTGGTCTGGCTGCGATGCCGTGAGTTTGGCAGGCGTCAACGATCCAGATCTGCCGATCGAACGCCGGGATGTAGCTGCTCGCCGCCATGGCCATCGCCGATTCGAGGTCGAGGGTTGCCGGGTCGGCGTGGGTGGAGTCAGCGTAGTAGAGGCGCCGCCGCCGTAGTTCGTCGACGGCGCCGTGGCCGCCCCAGACCACCCACAGCAGATCGCCGTCCCATTCCGGCAGGTCGCGGGTGAGTAGGCGGTGGACGTCGGCTTTTCCGGCGCTACGGACGTCGACGCCGGCGCTTCGGAGTTCGTCGGCCTCCGGAGGGCACGGCGTGACGGCGAGATGCAGCCTGGTGGCGGGCACGCCGCTCTTGAGGAACCACTGGGTGAACCGGATCGCGTCGTCGACGGGTCCGGTCAGCCGTGCCTCGGTCCCGATTTCGTACTCGTCGATCCCGACGACGATGGCGTGTGTACGAGAAGGACCGGCCATGAACGACACCATCGCATGGAGCCAGACGGTTTGCCTATCGGCCGGGCGTGTCAGCTGTATGCGAGTGGCCTTCGATGCTTGCGTTGCGGGTACGCCGATCAATTAGCATGCCATCAGTGGACCAAGCCGGTAGCCGGCTACAACGCTTTGGACGGTGCTCAGCCGCATGCCGGAGACGCCTGCTTTCGATCATGGTTCGAAGACGGCCATGCATGACCGGTGGCGCCTCCGCGGACGGCTCGTTGCTCTCCTCGAGGAGTCGCCCACCATCCGCAGTACCGCAGGACGTCAGCTCTTTCTGCAGGAACTCGACACCGTACTGGGCGGTCCGCCGCCCAGGCGCGAGCACGAGGTGCTTCATCTGCAGTTGGTCGAGCTGGTGAAGTCGTGCGCTGAGCAGCCGGGAGCCCTCCGGTCACTGGCCGAGTGTCTGGAGTCGCTGGAGCCGAACACCCGGCGGGTCGCCGAGGTGTACCGGCTGGTGGACGAGTGGCATGTGACCGAGGTCTTCGATGGACACGAGGTCTGGTGGCTGCGGGAGGAGTTGCACCGTCTGCGCGGGCGTGAGGTCCTGCGCCATCTGCTCGTGGCGGCCAGATCACCGGAGGCACCACCGTACTGCGCATCAGCGTGGCACGTCCTCGCCCATCTGTCCGGGCTCAACGCCGTCGACGGCATGCCGCCCTGGCTGCGGTTCCTCGACGCTGTGGCACCGTTGCTGCCGCCCGAGGCGGAGTCGCGACTGCAGGCGCTGGCCGCAGCGCTGGCCGACAACTGGGGCATGGGAGCGCAGTTGACGGCCCTGCGGACGCGCCGATCCGAGCCGTCACCGGGTCCCAGCATGGCCTACCTGGTGATTCAGTTCGAGAAGTACGGCGGAGACGACGACTCGTACATCGTCTCCTACTGGCGGCAATGGGCGTCGCCGGTCTGGCAGCCGATCCGGGGTGAGGACCAGCGGGTCGAGCGGGACGGTCTGGAGGCTGCGGTCGACCGCATCGTCCTCCGGACAGAGAGCGACTGGGCGGACAAGGACGGCCCGGTGACGATCGAGTTCGTCCTGCCCTGGGAGTTGCTCAACACGCCGGTGGACGCTTGGCGTAAGGAGCTCTCGTCGCCGTCGCCGACGCCACTGGCGATGGACTACCCCGTGGTGATCCGGAGTCTCGACCGTCTCTACGCCCGGCAGTGGCACCGCCTGTGGCGATCCCGCTGGCGACAGCTTACCGACGGCTCCGGGCACCCACACCCGGTCTACTACGCCGAGCCCGATCAGAACGACATTCGGCTCGAGGCGATCCTGAAGGACGAGGCCGGCATCGTGGCGATGGTCCTCAACCAGCCGCCGACACCGAGGAGCCCTGGCGAGAGCCAGGCGCTCGCCGGGCTCCGCGCCGGTCTGCCGATTCTCATCTGGCACCGGAGTCAGGTGGTGGACTCGAGCCTCCGGTCGCTGGTGGCGGCGCTGTTGGGCGTAGGGACGTCCACGGAGTCCGAGCTGGCGCAGTTGCCGGTGCGGATGGCCCAGCTGAGGCGTCGGGCGTGGACCGAGGACACCGCGCATCGGGAGCAGCACGTCGGGCACGGACTCTCCATCTTGTGGGACGATCCGGATCGGCAGCCCGGACGTATCTGGCCACCAGACAGCGCACCGAAAGAGGCTCGTAATGACTGACCAGGACCAGCAGGATCCGCCTCCGGCTGCGGGGTGGTGGCTGTATGACGGATCGGGACACCCCCGCCTTGGAGCAGACGAGGGTACCTGGCCTGATCCGCCGCAGTGGCGCGCCTTCAACGGTGGTCCCGACCTACCGGACCCACCGGACGACCCGGAAGAGACCGCACGCCGGCTGGGCAGCCCTGGTGTGGCCCGCCCCGACCGCGACCAGTTGGACGTGATCAACACGGCGCTGCGGCTCTACCGACCGCTCCTGGTCACCGGGCGTCCTGGTGTCGGCAAGTCGAGCCTGGCCTATCAGCTCGCCCGGGATCTCCGGTTGGGTCGGGTGCTGCACTGGCCGATCACGTCCCGGTCCAATCTGCAGTCCGGTCTGTACGACTACGACGCGATCGGCCGGGCGCAGGCCGCCGCCGAGCGGCCCGCCGGCGAGCAGCCGCCGGATGGCCCCGAATCGGTTCTCGGCGACTTCATCCATCTCGGCCCGCTCGGCACCGCGTTGCTGCCGTACCGGCGTCCCCGCGTCCTGCTCATCGACGAGCTCGACAAGAGCGACATCGATCTGCCGAACGACCTGCTGAACGTCTTCGAGGACGGCATGTTCTCGATTCCCGAGTTGATCCGGGTCAGGAACCGGACGCCGGCGGCTGAGGTGCACACGGCCGACCCCGGCCACCGCGCCGTTATCCGGGAGGGGATGGTCCACTGCCATGCGTTCCCTGTCGTGGTGATCACCTCGAACGGCGAGCGGGACTTCCCGCCCCCGTTCCTGCGCCGCTGCATCCGGCTCGATCTGCCGGATCCGGATGAGAAGCGGCTTGCTGACCTGGTCTCGGCGCACTTTCCGAGAACTGATGAGAACGCGCGGCAGCTGATCACGGCTTTCATCGAGCGGCGCGGCGAACAAGGCACGCTCGCGGCGGACCAACTCCTCAACGCCGTCTTCCTGGCGGCGTCCGGGGCACGCCCGGCCGGCAACGAGGCGGAGTGGGCCCGGCTGCTCGACACGGTGTGGCGCAACCTGTACGCGACGGGTGTGTAATGGAACCTTCGCAGTGGCCGCGCCCGACTTCACTGCATTGGTCAGACATCGCCGATGCGCTGTGGCTGGCCAGCCGTGACGGGTTCGAGGCGGCCACGCGGGCACTGGTTGCGGTGCCGGACGAGGCGGAGCAGGCAGCTGCCGCAGGAGGCGGTGTCTCCGATCCGGAGGCATCGCCCGGCGGGCCCGACCCGGCAGACCCGGAGCCGTCGGTGCCGGACCCCGGCGTCGGTGCCGGCATCGACGCCGGATTCGCTGAGGCGGCACGGCCCGAGCCTTCGGCGCGTACCCGGCAGCAACTGGCCGTCCCAGTCACGCAGGGGCGGGCCGACTTCTTCGCGAGCCTGCGCCAGGACGTGCCGTCCAGCACGGACATGGTCATCGACGAGGAGGCGACAGCGGAACGTGGCGTGATCGACCGCCGCTGGCTGCCGGTGATGCGTCCCGCAGTCGAGCGCCGGTGGAGTGTCGTGCTGTTGGTGGACACCGGGCCGTCGATGTGGATCTGGTCCGGCTATGTCGCCACGATCTCCGCGTTGCTCGAACGGCAGGGTGTGTTCCGGGACATCCGGGTACGGACCATGGCGTCCGACGGGCGTGACGGGATCGGGATCGGCTCTGTCTCCGGCCGGGCGACGATGGCCCCAGCCAACATCGTCGACCCCACCGGTCGTACCGTCGTGTTGATCCTGACCGACGGATACTCGGAGATCTGGTGGACCGGCGCAGCGCAATCGGCCGTCGCACTCTGGTCGTCGCGCATGGTGGTCGCGCTGCTGAACCCGCTACCGCAGCAGCGGTGGTCGCAGACCGCGCTCGACCCGCGGCGGACCTGGCTGCGCACGACCAAGATGGCCACGACCGCGCAGGTGCCGTGGAGCAGATCCGCGATCGATGCCGCGGACCCGGACGCGGCCCGGCTGGCCGACCCGGTCGCGGTGCCGGTGCTGGAGATCGACGGCCGGTGGGTTCGCCGCTGGGCGAACCTGGTCGCGGGGACCGGGCCTGGTGTGGTGGCGATGCCGGCGATTCTCGTCTCGGCCAGCCACCCGCGGATGACCGCAGCACAGGACGACGACGTGGGCCAGCACTCCGCGGAGTATGCGGTAGCCCGGTTCCGGGCGATGGCCTCGCCCACTGCGGTCCGGCTCGCGATCGCGCTTGCCGCCGCGCCGCTCAACGTCCGTACCATGCTCGCCGTTGCGCGGAGGTTGCCACGGGCCGGCCCGGCAGAGCTGGCGGAGGTGCTCACCAGTGGGCTCATCCGCGCTGTCGTGCCGGACGAGGAGGTCACCGATCCGGCCAGGGTGACCTTCGACTTCACCCGTGGGGTCCGGCAGCGGCTGCTGGAGTACGGGCACCGCGACCGGACGATCGACGTTGTCAGGATCGTCGAGGCGGAACTCCGCGACGAGGTGGAAGCCGTCCAGGGCCTGAGTCGCCGGATCGCCGCGCCGGCCACCGCCGAACCGCCTGGCCCAACCGAGGGTAACCGTCCGTTTCTGCGGGTCGAGCTGGCCATCAACGAGGCGTTGAGCGGACCCCATCTGGTCGCGGCCGCCCGGCTGCGGAATCTTCTCGCTGATCGCCCGGCGGTCTCCGGGCCACGCCCTACGCTGGTAACCATGGCGCCGGTGGATCGGTCCGACGTTCCCGCCTCCCGCCTCGACGAGCTGCTCGGGCCCGACCAGCACCGCGCCGGCGACACCGATCTCGGCCGTGGCGTGGAGTCGTCCGCCGAGCGGGAGAGCCGCCGTGTCGCCACCATCAGCAACATTCCCCCGCGGAACGCGAATTTCACCGGCCGAGCCGAGCTGCTCGCCATCCTTCATTCGCGGCTGGGTTCGGGGACGACCGCAGTGCTGCCGGAGGCGATCCACGGTTTCGGCGGGGTGGGGAAGTCCCAACTGGCGAACGAGTATGTGCATCGCTACCAGAACGACTACGACATCGTTTGGTGGATTCCCGCCGAGCGGCCTGCACAGATCCGCAGCGCACTCGTCGAACTGGCGCAACGCCTCAACCTGCCGGTCGCGCCGCTTGCGGGTTCGGCGGTCCCGGCCGTCATCGACGCGCTTGCCCGGGGTGATCCGTCGCCGTCCTGGCTGCTGGTATTCGACAACGCCGTGCATCCCGACGATGTCCAACCGTTCTTCCCGACGGGGGAGTTCGGAAAGATCATGGTGACGTCACGGAACCCGAAGTGGAGCGAGGTGGCCAACCCTATCCCGGTCGACGTGTTCAGCCGTGCGGAGAGTATCCAACTGTTGCGGCGGCGACGTGGGCGCGCGTTGTCCGAAAGCGATGCTGACCGGCTGGCCGAGGCGTTGGGCGACCTTCCGCTGGCCGTCGAGCTGGCTGCGGCCTGGGTTGCCGAGACCGGCATGACGACCGATGAGTACCTGCGGCGCCTGGACGCTGGACGGCCGGCTCTGACCACGGCGGCCACCGATGGCACGGCGGTCTCCTCGCCGCTGGACTATCCGGAGGCGGTCGCCGCTGCGTGGAGCATGTCGCTGATCGCGCTCCGGGAACGGGAGCCTGCAGCGTTGCGCCTGCTACAGGTGTGCGCCTTCTTCGCGCCCGAGCCGATCAGCCGTATCCTGCTGTCCAACGCGCGAGGCCTGGGCATCCATTCGGACCTCGATCCGGTGCTGCGCAACGCGACCCGGTTCAACCAGGCGGTGAGGACCATCGGCCGCTACTCGCTGGCGAGAGTGGACTACCGCACCAACTCGCTGCACATGCACCGCCTGGTGCAGCGGGTGCTGGTAGCCCAGATGGATCCAGACGAGCGTGATGAGCTGCGTCACAGCGCGCATCTGCTGCTCGCCGCCAATGACCCAAATCTTCCCGACGAGACTGACCACTGGCCACGGTACGCGGAGCTGTACCCGCACGTGCTGGCGTCGCATGCGTCGCAGTGTCGGAACGGATACGTCCGTGACCTGGTGCTCAACGAGGCGAAGTACCTGTCCCGCTGGGGTGACTTCCGAGGTGCCCGGGACCTGGCCAGACAGGCGTACGACGTGCTGGTCCGCGTCGAGGGTTCGTCGCATCTCGACACGCTCCGAATGGCAAACTGGTTGGGCTACATGCATTTCACCGTCGGTGACTACCGTGCGGCGGCCGAGCTGAACGCCGACACCTTGCAGCTCTACCGGCAGGCGCTGGGTGACGACCGTGAGGAGACCCTGGACGCCATCGGCTCGGTCGCCGCGGATCTGCGGGTGGCCGGTGACTTCTCTGGCGCACTCGACCGATCGCTGACGGTCTATGAGCGGTCCCGCGCCAGTTTTGGCGAGGGCGAGCCGTTCACCCTCCGGGCCGCGCACAATCTCGCCGTCAGCCTTCGGCTGTCCGGGCTGTTCAGCCGGGCGCTTCAGCTGGACGAGCGGACCTATCCCCAGCTTGTTCAAGTGCTTGGTGCGGACCATCTGGAGACTCTGAACACCCGGGGCGGCATCAATCTGGACCGGCGTGAGCTCGGCGATCACGTGGCGGCCCGTACCGACCAGGAGAGCCTGGTCACCCTGGTTCGTAGCCTGCTGCCGGACGAACGCCATGCGCTGCTGCTCAGCCAGACGCAGCAGCTGGCGGTCACCCGCCGGAAGGCCGGTGACCTGGCGAACGCGCTGACGATGTCAGAAGGGGTGCTGCTGCGTTACCAGGAGCGGTACGGCGAGGGCTATCCGGACACCACGCTGGCGAGACTGACCGTGTCGATAGATCAGCGGGTGCTGGGCAACCTCACGGCCGCCCGTGAGGCGGGCGAACTCGCGGCCGAGCAACTGCGCCAGCTGTACGGCCCGGACCATCCGCACACGGCCAGCGCCGACGTCAACCTGGCGATTACGATGCGCCTGCAAGGGGAAAGCGAGACCGTACGGCAGCTGGACGAGCGGTCGATCGCCCGGCTGACCGACCGGCTGGGCCCGAACCACCAGAACGTTCTGCACGCCCGCATCAATCTCGCGAGCGACTACCAGGCCGTCGGTGAGGTGGCCCAAGCGCGCGACTTGGGCGCGATCGTCCTGCGGCAATGCCGGGACCTGCTCGGCGTCAACCATCCCACGACCCTGGCCTGTGCGGTGAATCTTGCCTGGGACCTACAGCGGACCGGACGTGCCGAGGACGGTGAGCGGCTGCTGGCGGACACACTCGTCCGATTCCGGGCGGTCCTCGGTGCGAGGCATCCCGCGACGGTCAGCGCGGCCGACGGGGTCCGCGCCAACTGTGACATCGACCCGTTACCGCTGTAGTCGGCCGTTCAGACGATCTGCCAGACCGCAGGCACCGGCATGTCCAGCGACTCCGCTGGTAGCCCGGCGCCGAGCCACGCGGCCAGCCGCACCGGATCGGGTGAGGGTTCAAGTAGGGACGCCACCGCTAGGACGAGTTCCGGTCTGCTCAGGAGGGCGCGGGCGGCCGCGTCGCCGGTCTGCTCCGACCGGGCCAGCCCGAGACCGACCCAGGCATGGACGCTCGCGGGGTCCGCCGCGATGATTTCCGCGTACGCCGCCTGCGCGGCCCACCGATCGCCGGAGATCAGCAGGGCGTCGGCCGGCCGGGCACCGGACACGGTGGCGGTTAACAGATCGGGATTGTCCCGCATTCGCCGCATTGCGGCCGGGTCGGTGAGCTGATGCCGGATCAGCACCGCGCGGGTGTCGAACAGCCCGACCTCGGGACTGGTCGACGGGGTCACCCGGCAGTTGCCTGCCGGGACGACGGCCGGCCTGCCTCGCCGCCACGCATCCGCCAGCGCCTCTGCGGATGCCGGATCCACGACCAGGTGGTGGCCCCGCCACATCGCGCGGTGGTCGATCGCGGCCATCCGGGCAAGGCGTTCCACTGGCCCGGGCACGGGCTTGTCGAGGCACGCTTGCACGGGTCCGTGCAGGAGTTCGAGGAACTGCCGCCCGCGCAGGGTGAGCCTGCCGCTGGCGATGAGGGTCTGCAATGAGCCGGAGGTCTGCCCACGCCACAGGCTCAGTTCGAACCCGGCGAGATCCGCGTGTTCGGGTGACTGGTGCCGGCTCCAGAACTCGGTTATCCCGGCGAAGGCGTACACACCCTGCAGAAGACCGCTCAAGGGCCGGGGGTCGTCACGCCACGGCGCGTAGTACCGCCGATCCGCATCTTCGTCATGGAATGTGAGCAGATGGAGAAGAGCGCCCAGCTTCTGATGCTGTGTCTCGTGGACGAGGGTAACCGCCAGGTCGACGGCGTCATCGAGACCGGACAGCAGAACGTTGCCGAAGGCCTCGCCGCCGGAGGCGGACAGGTAGCGGAACCGTTCGCGGGACTGCACCGGGGTGAGTGCCCGTAGGGTGGCGGCGATCGCCGGGGCGCGTTCCGGTTGTTCGCGGACGAGGATGGACCAGGCCTCGGCCAGTAACCGTTGCCACTGGGTGACCTCGGTGGGCGATAGTGAACGGGGCGCGGCCGGGCCGCGGAGGTCCCGGTAGCGGTCCCGGTCCATCAGTTCCACGGACAGGGCGAGTCCGTCCGCCGTAGCGGTCACGATGATCGGCGGCCGCCAGGCACCGGTGCCCGGCCCCACCGGGCTCCCATCGGCGGCGAGGACCTCGAACACTCCGTTCACGCAGCTGATATGAGCCGTAGACCAGGGCCCGGCATCCGGCACGGCTGCCGAGCCGATCGTGGGTAGCACTACCATTCCGTCACGCGCCGGGACCGTCAGCTCGAACGTCAGACCGGCACGGATCGCGGCGGAGGCTGCCAGCGTGTGCAGATACCCGGCCTCGGCCCACAGCGGAGGTGTTCCGCTGCCCTGGTCCCAGCCGTTGAGGCGGCGCAGCAGGTGGGCGGCCCAGATGCCGACCTGGGGCTGGGCTAGGACGTCCTCGGCAACACCAGGATCGGCCCGGTCGGCTGCCACCACCAGTTGCCAGGCTTCACTGGCCGGGACCAGATTGCCGGATTTATCGCCAGCACTGGCCAGCCCGTTGAGCAGGAGAGACAGCACGACCATGCGCCAGCTGCGCTCGGTGGACCGCAACTGCTGAATGGCTTTCTCATCGCCGAGGCCGGCGGAGAGGGCTCGGTAGCCGTCTACGCTCAGGCGGTGTCGAGGCCGTGTGGCGGCCAAGCCGATCGTCATGACCCGTGTGCTGTGGTTGGCGCTGAGTTGTCCGGTTCGGCGAACTTGCCGCTGTAACCGCTGATGCTGCCGCCGGAAGCTCGTAAACGACGTGAGACCCAGGCTTCGGCTTCCGTCAGCTGGGTTCGGTGCAGTTCCGCGAGAGCGACCAGGGACAGGTCGACCAACTCGCACTCGACCGAGGGCTCAACCTCTCGCGAGGGTTCAGTCATCTGGGGCAGTCCTTCCACCCACCGCTTGGCGACGGCTAATCATGCCTTACCGCCTGACGCCGACGGGCCATCGGGCAAGAGGTTCCATGCTGCACCGCTGGAGGGATCGTACCGGCGGTCCTGCACTCCGACCGCCTAGCCGCGCGTAATCGCCACTTGTGGGAGCCTGGACAGAAGCGCTGCGGCGCGGCGCGAGCGCAACCGCGAACCTGCGCATCAAGATCGTCGCCGAACGGTAGTCGCCGCGAGGAAGCCGAGCGGTACGCAGACCTTGCCAGTCCGTTCGCTGAAGCCGCTTCGTCGGGCGGGGAGGTACGAGGTCGCCGCTCTGGGCGGGGCCGGTGCGTGGTGAGCACCGCTACGTGCGCTGCGGCGATCTGGAGGCTGCGGTCGACCGCATTGTCGGGGTGCAGTACACCGTGGAGAATGAGTTCGGCCGGGACACCGAGGCGGTACGCAACCTGACCGGTCGGGTCGCATCCCCCCGCCCGGCCACCTGGCCCGGGGGACCCCGGCGTCCGAGCCGCATCTGCGGGTCGAGCTGGCGATGCACCTGGCGTTGAGCGGCCCGAACCTGGTCGCAGCCGAGCGACTCGGTCGGCGTTGCGATCGCTGGGGGGGCACCCGCAATCGCGCTATCCGCCGACAAGTCCGGAAGAGAGACATACAGGAATGGAGCCGCCGATGTCTGACCTAACGGCGTCGCCGGGAGCGCCCTTCCCGTCCGGTGCCCGACAGCCGACGCCCCACCCCGGATCCGACCCTGCGGGCAGTGCGGTGCCTCCAACCGGCAGTGCCGTCCCGCCGACCACCGCTGTCCTGCACGCCCAGCGACGCGGCCAGCAGCCGGGCATCGTCGGTAACCTGCCGCAGCGCAATGCCAACTTCACCGGGCGGCGGGCGCTGCTCGACACGCTGCACCAGCGGCTGCGCGCCGGCACCACCGCGGTGCTGCCCGAGGCGGTGCACGGTGCCGGCGGCGTCGGCAAGTCCCATCTGGTCATCGAGTACGTCTACCAGCACCAGCAGGACTTCGACCTCATCTGGTGGATTCCCGCCGAGCGGCCGGCGCAGATCCAGTCCGCGCTAGCTGAGCTCGCCAACCGGCTCGACCTGCAGGTGTCGGCGACGGCGAACACCGCCGTGCCGGCGGTGCTCGACGCGTTGCGCATCGGTCGTCCGTACGCCAACTGGCTGCTGGTGTTCGACAACGCCGAGGATCCCGACGACGTTGAGCGGTTCTTCCCCCGGGGTGGGCCCGGCAGCATCGTGGTCACCTCGCGCGACCCCCGGTGGGGTGAGATCGCCAGCAGCCTGCCGGTCGACGTGTTCGACCGGCAGGAGAGCCTCGAGCTGCTCCGCCGGCGCGACCCGGACCTGCCGGTCAGCGCCGCCGAGCGGCTCGCCGCCGCGCTGGGCGACCTGCCGCTGGCCATCGAGCAGGCGGCGGCTTGGCGCGCGGAGACGACGATGACCGCTGACGAGTACCTGCAGCTGCTGCACGACAGCCAACCCGACGTCGACGACGTGACGGAGGTGGAGCAGGATTATCCGCCGTTGGTCGCCGCCGCCTGGCACATCTCCCTCAACGGGTTGCGGGAGCGGGACCCGTCGGCGCTGCGGCTGCTGCAGGTCTGCGCGTTCTTCGCGTCCGAGCCGATCGGTCGGTCGCTGCTGTCCAAGCCCCGGTTGCAGATCCACCCTGACCTGGATCCGCTGGTGCGCAGCCCGATCCGGCTCAAGCAGGCGATCCGGACCATCGGCCGGTTGTCGTTGGCCCGCATCGACCACCGGACCAACTCGTTGCAGATGCACCGGCTGGTCCAGCGGGTGCTGATCCACCAGATGAGTGAGCAGGATCGCGAGGACCTGCGGCACAGCGCCCATCTGCTGCTCGCCGGCAACGACCCCGACGAGCCGGACGACGCGGACCACTGGCCCCGCTACGCAGAGCTGTATCCGCACATCGTCGCGTCCGGCGCGGAGACCTGCCGTAACGAGCTGGTCCGGGACATGGTGCTCAACGAGGCGAAGTACCTGTGGCGTTGGGGCGATCACATCGGTGCCCGTGACCTCGCCCAGCGGGCGTACCGATCGTGGATCGACCGGGGTGACGAGACCGATCCGGACAGTCTGCGGATGGCGACCTGGCTCGGGTTCATGTACTTCGTCGTCGGCGACTACGCCGCCGCCGCGGAACTCAACGCCCGGACGTTGCAGCTGTACCGGCAGACGGTCGGCGACACCGAGGAGGAGACGCTCGACGCGCTCGGCGCGGTCGCCGCTGACCATCGCGTCGCCGGTGACTTCGACGGGGCGTTGGAACGCTCGATCACCGTCTACGAGCAGTCCAAGCGCAACTTCGGTGACGAGGAGCCGTTCACGCTGCGGGCCGTGCACAACCTTGCGGTCAGCATGCGGCTGTCCGGGCTGTTCGGCCGGGCGCTGCAGCTCGACGAGCAGACCTACGAGCAGTTGGTGCACATCTACGGCACCGACCACCCGGACAGCCTGAACACCCTCGGCGGCATCAATCTCGACCGGCGCGAGCTGGGTGACTACGTGACGGCGCACGCCAGCCAGGAGAACCTGATCGCAGACGCCCGTCGGGTGCTGAAGTACGACGACCATCCGGACCTGGTCCGGCAGAGCCACCAGCTGGCCTGTTTCCGGCGTAAGGCCGGCCAGCATCACGAGGCGCTGGACCTGTCCACCGACGCACTGCGGCGGTTCCGTACCCGCTACGGAGACGACCACCCGGACACGGTGCTGGCCAACCTGACCCTCTCGATCGACCTGCGGGTCACCGGTGACCTGCGGGCCGCCCGGCAGGCCGGTGAGGCGGCTGTGCAAGGTCTGCGGGCGCTCTACGGCGACGACCACCCGCACACCGCCGGGGCGCAGGTCGACCTGGCGGTGACGCTGCGCCTGCTCCGCGAGCACGAGCAGGCCCGGGAGTTGGCCGAGGACGGTCTGCGCAGACTGACGCGGCGTCTCGGGAAAGGACATCCCGTGGTGCTCGCCGCCCGCATCAACGTGGCCAGCGCACTGTACGAGCTTGGAGAGCAAGAAGCGGCGCGAGCGCTCGACGCCGCGACGTTCACCAACTGTGCCGATCAGCTCGGCGTCAGCCATCCGACCACGCTGGCCTGTGCGGTCAACCTTGCGATGGATTTACGCGGGCTGGGTCGGGAGCCGGCGGCGAGCCTGCTGTTCGACGACGCCGTTGAGCGGTACCGGTCGACGTTCGGCGAGCTGCATCCGGCGACGGCGGCAGCAGCGGCCGAGGTGCGGGCCAACTGCGACATCGATCCGCTGCCGCTGTGATTTGCCCGGCCGGGTCCGGGTTCAGCGGTGGGTCGGGTCCAGGACCAGCCAGCCGGCTGGATTCGTCGGCTGGCTGGCGTCCAGGGAGCAGTCCGGCACCGGCCCAGGCCGCCAGTTCGACCGGATTGGGTACGTCGACCGGGGCACCGTCATCGGGTTATCTACCGCAGGTAGCCGGCGCGGGCCTGGTCGGCGTCGCCGCCGGCCAGCGCGACGTCGGCGGTGGTCGCGCCGGTGACCAGGTCGGTCACGGCATCTGGCTACCTCTGCAGTAGCCCGCCGACCGGTCTCGGATTGTCACGGCCACGGACCGTAGAACCGCCGGTTGGAACCGGCGTGAGTAGGTGTCTCAGCGCGCCGAGTCTATGGTGCTGCGACTCGTGCACCAATGTCGCCGCCAGCTGGATGGCGTCGTCCGGCTCGGAGAGCAGCGCGCTGCCGAACGCCTCCGCGCCCGAGGCCGACAACGGGCGGAATCGCTGCCCGGTGGGCAACGGAGCGATGGTAAGCAGGATCGCCACGATCGACCGGGCGCGTGCCGGCTGTTCCCGTACCAACAGCTCCCAGGCACGCCTTGTTGGTGAACAGGTCCACGTTGCCGGCGGGTACGCCGTGGGCGACGAAGAACCGCGCGATCCGGACGGCGTCGTCGACCGGCCCGGTCAGGGTCCAGCCGTCGCCGGTCTGGTAGGCGCCGACGCCGACGGCGACCACGCGGGTGTCGGGGTGCTGAGGTGCGGTCGTGGTCACCGTCCGACGGTACGGGCCGCCGACCCGGCTTGCGCCGTCCGGTGCCCTGCTTCAGGTCCGAGGTCCAGGCCCGTTTCAAATCCCGGGCCGGGGGCGAAGCCCGGGCCCGCGTTGTACCCGGGGCCGGGGCCGGCTGGCTGGACTCCCGCCAACAGATCGCCGGTGGTGTGGGCCCGCACGTCGTCGGGGGCCGCGTCACCGGCGAAGCGGGTGACGACGGCTCGGACGTGTCGTTCGGCGACGTCGGCGAGACCGTCGTAGACGGCGGCGAAGACCTCCCGGGCGGGATCCCGTAGCCAGTTGGCCGGCAGCAGCTCGACCGGCAGCTGCGGATCAAGGGTGGGGAACCGCCGGAAGGTGTCCATCACCTCGGTGCGGGCCCGTACCGCCGCCGGTCCGCCGACCTGACCGGAGCGCACCTGGGGCAGCAGCGCCTGCCACCGGTCGACGAAGTCGCCGTACTGTCCGGCGATGGCCTCTACGTCCCAGGCGTCGAGCGGGTCGCGACCGGTGGTGGCGCCCAGGTCGGCCTGCCGGCCGCGGAAGACCGAGATGGTCCCGGGAGTGAGCTGGGCGAGTTGGCGCATCGCGGGCCCGGGCAGCGTGCGGGGGGAGATCCACAACCCGTCGTACAGCGGGGCGAACCCCAACCACCGGAGCTGGCCGCGCAGCGCCCGCCGCTGCGCGCTGTGCTCCTGCGGCAAGGTGAACGCGACCAGGGTCCACTGGCCGTCCCACGGCCGGGCCGTCGCGGTGGCGGTGAGGATCCAGTGTCCGCCGATCGCCAGGCTGGCGGCGGCGGCGTGGGCGAGCCGGTACGAGCTGTGCCGACCGCGTCGACTGCCTTCGAGTACCCCTCGGCGGGCGAGCCGGCTGATGGCGGTCCGGGCACCGGCGGGGGTGACGCCGGATTCGGCGAGCAGCGCGACGATGGCGGCCGACGGCAGCCAGGCGCGGGTCCGCAGGGTGTAGTCGGCCAGCAGGGTCACCGCGAGGCCCTGCGGCGAGTTGCCGGTCTGCCGTCGGGGCAGCCGCACCGGCCGGCCCGCCTCCTCCGGATAGATCTCCTCGATGCTGAACAGGCTCGTCACAGGCACTCCGGCGTGGCTCGGGGGCAGCGGTACCGACTGTAGACGGCGTGATCTCCGGTTGGCGCAGGTGACCTGGGTTCCTGGCAACGACCCGAGATTGCGATCGAGCTATATCGATTGACACTTGTCTGTCCGGCGGGAACACTAAGTGCCACACGTTGCCGTGCGAAGGCCGGGCGGGGCAGGGCCGGACGTCCCGCCGGCCGGCACACGACAGGGGACAGCACACGACAGGAAGGAGTCAGGTGCATGAGAGTCAGACGAAAACTGCTGCTCGGCATGGCGATGTCGCTGGTCGCCGCCGGCCTGGTCGTCCCGGCGCTCCGGCCGGCGTACGCGGCGTCGTTGGTCCAGGTGACCAACTTCGGTAACAACCCGGGCGGGATGCAGATGCACGTCTACGTGCCGGACAGCCGTCCGGCGAACCCGGCGATCGTCGTGGCGATGCACGGCTGCGGCGGATCCGGGCCCGGCTTCTACTCCGGCAGTGAGTTCGCCTCACTGTCCGACCGGTACGGCTTCATCGTGATCTACCCGACCGCCACCCAGCAGGCCGGCTTCGGCAACTGCTTCGACGTCTGGTCCGAGGCGGCGAAGCGGCGGGGCGGCGGCAGCGACCCGGTGTCGATCATGTCGATGGTCCAGTACGCCCAGCAGCAGTACGGTGGCGACCCCAACCGGGTGTACGCCACCGGCAGTTCGTCCGGCGGCATGATGACCAATCACATGCTGGCCGTCTACCCGGACGTGTTCAAGGCCGGGTCGGCCTTCATGGGAGTTCCGTACAACTGTTTCGCCAACGCGGCGGACTATCCGCCATGGAGCAGTCAGTGCACCGGCGGCAACATGAACCGGACACCGCAGCAGTGGGGTGACGCCGTCCGTCAGGCGTACCCGGGTTACTCCGGCCCACGGCCGCGGGCGCAGCTGTGGCACGGCACCGCCGACACCCTGGTGCCGTACTCGTTGCTGCAGGAGGCGGTCGACCAGTGGACCAACGTGTTCGGGCTCAGCCAGACGCCGACCCGTACCGACACCCCACGGTCCGGCTGGAACCGCCGCCAGTTCGCTGACAGCTCCGGCACCGTCCAGGTCGAGGCGTACAGCGTCCAGGGCGCCGGCCACAGCCTGCCGAGCGGCGGCATGGCCGCCGTTGCCATCGAGTTCTTCGGGTTGACCTCGACCCCACCGCCGACGACCGCACCGCCGCCGACGACGGCTCCGCCGCCGACGACGGCTCCGCCGCCGACGACGGCTCCGCCACCGACCACCGCACCGCCACCCACGACCGCACCGCCACCCACGACCGCACCGCCACCCACGACGGCTCCGCCACCCGCCGGTGCCTGCCGGGTCGCGGCCACCATCAACGCCTGGAACAACGGACTGACCGGGAACTTCCGGATCACCAACACCGGTTCCAGCGCCGTCAACGGCTGGTCGCTGGTCTTCACCCTGCCCGGTGGGCAGACCATCACCGGGGGCTGGAACGCCAGCTACTCACCGAGTTCGGGGCAGGTGACAACCCGCAACATGTCCTACAACGCCAGTATCCCGGTCAACGGCTCGGTGGACATCGGCTTCCAGGCCACCCACACCGGCAACGCCGGGGCGCCGAGCTCGTTCACCCTCAACGGTGCCGCCTGCACGGTCAGCTGACCAGCGGCTCCAACGCCGGTCCGGACAGGCTGGAACACCGGTCCGGACCGGCGGACAGGGAGAGTCCCCGGGGCACCACCGTTCGGTGGTGCCCCGGGGACTCTGTCCCGCAGTAGTCGTCGACGTCGGCCTCGACGTCCGGCGGGTTCGGTCTACTCGTAGTGGTAGGGCCAGTAGATGTACCGGCCGCTGACCCGCTTCCTGCCGGCCAGTCGGGCGGCCAGGTGGCGCAGTGTCCGCATGGCTACCTCCTCGCTCGATCGAGGTGAGTGATTCTCATGACCATTGCACACCGGTTGCCTGTACGCAACGAAATGTGATCACGACTTTCCGTCGACAAAGCGGGCCAGCAGGCCGGCCGGTGCGAGCCGGCCGGCGAACCGCAGCCGGGTCGACGCGGCGTTCGACGACTCGACCGAACCGCGCTGGGCCAGCCGGGAGACGGTGAGGGTGAGCTGGCGCATGGTCAACGCCGTACCGATGCAGACCCGGGGCCCGGCGCCGAAGGGCAGGAACGCCGCCCCCGGTGCCGGCCGACCAGCGGCCCACCGGCCGGGGTCGAACTCGTCGGGCCGCTGCCACCACCGTGGATCCCGGTGGATCAGGTAGGCGCCGATCAGCACCTCGTCGCCGGGTCGCAGCGTCCACGGACCCAACCCGGTGGTCGTACGGGCGGTCCGCGTCATCAGCCACGCCGGCGGATACAGCCGCAGCGCCTCGTTGACCACGGCCTCGGCCAGCGGTAGCCGGGCCGCCGGCGGCGGGTCGCCGGACCCGGCCGGCCCGCCCGCCTCCGCCCGCAGCGCGGCGACAAGCTCCGGTCGGTCGGCGAGTTCCCAGGTCAGCGAGGTCAGCGCGGCGGCCGGCACGCCGTGTCCGCCGAGCAGGACCGGGCGCAGCGTCGACACGACCGCCCGGTCCGGCATGGCCGGCCGGGCGGCTAGCAGCACGTCCAGCAGGTCCGGTGTGGACATGCCGGCCTTGCTGGACGTGCCGGCCCGACGGCGTCGCACCACCGACAGCAGGGCGTCGGTGAACGCGCGGTGCGCGCGAAAGAACCGACGGTTTCGGCGCACCGGCAGCCAGGCCGCGAACCCGTACTTCGCGGTCTCGAACGGCGCGGTGGCGGCGACGCCCTCGGCGAGCAGCTCCGGGAACCCTGTGGCGTCAACGCCAAAGCAATAGTCGGCGATCGTCGCGGCGGCGTACCGTCGCATCATCGCCAGCACGTCGGTCTCCCGGCCGGCGGCCGCGTCGAGGGCCGCGTCGAGGATCTCGACGGTACGCCCGTCGAAGGCGGTGCTGGCCTGCCGGTCGAGACCGGCCCACGCGGCCCGCCGGGCCGGCATCCAGGCCTCGGCCCGCTCGGCGGCCCGGCCGAGATCGGGCCGGGCGTCGAACGGGGCCAGTTCGGGCAGGAACGCGTTGCCCGGCCGGGTGAGCACGTCGTGGGCCAGCTCCGGGTCGATCACGAACACGGTGCGGTCGTCGAAGGTGAACACGTCGCCGTACTCGCGGTGACTGCGCTCGATGAAGCCGATCCGGTCGGCCTCGTAGGCCGGGGTGTTGCCGGTGAGCCAGCGCCCGCGCGGCCCCGGTGGCCGGTCGCCCTGCTTCAGTGGTGCCATCTGCGGCTCCTAACCGAGTGCAGGACCCCGCTGCCGAGGTCCTGCCTTCTTCCCGGTGTCCGACGGGCTGTCTACGCCTGGTGGTAGTACCACCACTCGTACCGGCCGCTGATCCGTCTCCTGCCCACCAGCCGGGCTGCCAGGTGCCGCAACGTCCGCATGTCCACCTCCTTGATCGGATCAGGTGAATGCTCTTCCTGATCGTGTCACCTGAGGATGCCGCACACAACGCCGTCCCGGCGTAGCTGTCTGTCCGACAGGATTGTGGCAAAGTCTGACGAGGAGGGTCCGATGGATCTGGCGGTGTCACGCGACGTCGACCGGCGAAAGGCGGCAGCCCGGGAATGGGACGACACCGTCGCCCAGGTCCGCAGACTGCCCGGCTTCGAGGACTTCCTGCTGCCGCCCCGGATGTCCACCTTGCTGCCGGCGACCGGCAGCGGACCGGTCGCGGTGATCAACGTCAGCCGGTGGCGGTGCGACGCGCTGATCGTCGAACCCGCGGGTGTACGGGTGGTCGAGCTGCCCCGGCTCACCGCACAGACCGTGGCCGAGCGGGCGGACGCCTACCTGACCAGCCTCGGTGTCGCCGAACGTGCCGCCCGGGAGTTCGACACCGTGCCGGCGCCGGCCGACGACGACACCCTTGCCGACGTGCTCGGATGGCTCTGGGACGACGTGGCCGGACCGGTGCTCGACGCGCTCGGCCTGGCCGACACACCACCGGCCGGCACGCCGTGGCCGCGGATGTGGTGGTGCCCGACCGGGCCGCTGGCGCTGCTGCCGCTGCACGCCGCCGGCCACCACCGCGCCGCCGGTGGTCCGTTGACCGGCACGCCCCCGCGTACGGTCATCGACCGGGTGGTCTCCTCCTACACGCCGACGCTGCGGGTGCTGCGGGAAGCAGCCGAGGCCCGCCGGGACGGTCCAACCGACCCCCGGATGCTGGTCGTCGGGCTGCCACACACCCCCGGCCAGCCGCCGCTGCGCAACGTTGCCCGGGAACAGGCCGTGCTGCGCCGGCTGCTCCCCGGCAGCTGCACGTTCCTCGACGATGGGCAGGCCACCCGAGCGGCCGTGCTCGACCAGCTGCCCTGGCACAGCTGGGCGCACTTCGCCTGCCACGGCGACCAGAACCTGCAGCGGCCCTCCGACGGCGGTCTGCTGCTGCACGACGGCGCGCTCACCGTCACCGACCTCAGCCAGCAGCAGCACCAGGGCGAGTTCGCCTTCCTGTCCGCCTGCAAGACCGCCGTCGGTGGGGTGAACCTGCCCGACGAGGCGATCACCCTGACCGCAGCCCTGCACTACACCGGCTACCGGCACGTCATCGGCACCCTGTGGTCGGTGCTGGACGCGACGGCGGCCGACGTCGCCGAGGCCGTCTACACCGCTCTGGCGGTCGACGGCCGGCTCGACGCCGACCGGTCGGCATACGCCCTGCACGACGCGGTCCACCAGGTGCGGGCCGCCGGAGCGCCGATGGCCGCGTGGAGCCCGTTCACGCACACCGGCCCGTGACCGGGGCGGGTGACCGGTACGGGGCGGCGGCGCAGGCTGTCGTCGACGCCGCGTACGCGGCGGCCGCCCACCGGGCGACCGGGCCGGCGGCGACCACCGTGGACGATCTGGTCGCGGCGCCACGGATCGGCGGCGACCCGGTTGTCGCACCGGTGCTGGCGGCGCTCGGCGCACCGGAACACCCGATCCCGGGGTCCGCGCCGGTGCACCGCCCAGCGGACGCCGGCCTGGTCCGGGTGCTGCTCGCCGCCGCGTCGGTCGCCGGCCGGTTCGGTGCGGCCGGGATCGAACCGGTGCACCTGCTGCTGGCCGCGTTGTCGGAGCCGGACGGGGAACTGGCCACCCGTACCGGCTGCGGCGCATGGCGGGTGCTGCGATGGCGTACCTGACCCGGTCCACCATCACCGGTTCCGCCGACGGTCTGACCACCGGGCTCTGGTATGCCCACCTGGCCGCCAGCCAACTGCCGGCCGACGATCCGCTGTTCGGCGCGGTGTTGGCGCTGTACGCGTCGATGATCGTGCACGACCAGGACCTGCGCGGCGAGGTCGCCGAGATTCCGCAGGCGATCGCGGCCGTCCGTCGGGCGGTGGTGGTGGCCCGGGCCGGCCGGCCCGAACCGGGCCAGGACCCGAACACGGATCTGCTGTCCCCGGCCCTCGACGCGCTCGGCAACGCGGCACAGCTGTGGTTCGAGGCCACCGGCCACCGGCAGTTCGCCGACCTGGCGGTGGCGGCCGGCGTCGGCGCGTTGCGGCACAGCTCCCCGCACCACCCGAAACGGGTGGCGTTCCTCAGCAACCTCAGCCGGGCGCTGACCACCCGGACGATGGTGCTGTCCGGCCCGGACGCCGGCCGGGCCCGGGCGATCCGGCTGGGTGAGGCGGCGGTGCGGCGCTGCCCACCCGGGCATCCGGAGCGGGTGCTGGCCCTGACGAACCTCGGCGCCGCCCTGCTCAACGCGCCGCCCGGCTGGCCGGTGGACCACCCGCGGGTGGTCGACATCAGCCGGCAGGTCCTCGACCTGACGCCGGCGGATCATCCGCAACGGTCGCGGCGGCTGGCGAACCTCGCCGACGCGGCCCGGCTGTACGCCGAACACGGCGGTGGTTCGCCCGCTCTCGACACGGCGGTCGATCGGGCGACCGAGGCCTGCGCGGCGGCATCCAACGGGGTGGTCCGGGCGCACGCGCTGTCGGCGCTGGGCAGCGCGCTCGTCACCCGCTACGACTGGTGGGCCGAGCCATCCGATCTGGACGAGGCGTTGTTGCGTACGGCGGAGGCGGTCGAGGCCTGCCCGGAGGGCCACCGGGACAGGTGGACGTACCTCAGCAGCTACGCGGTGATCGCGGCCGACCGGTGGAATGCGTACCGTGACGAGCATGCCCGGGACACCGCGCTGGAGGTGAGCACCCGGCTGCTGGCCGAATTGCCGCACTGGCACCGGGACCGGCCGGCGGCGCTGGCCATGCACGCGCTGCGGTTGAAGTCGGTCGGCCGCATCGACGAAGCGGTCGGGCTCGGCGAGGCCGCCGTGCGGGCCGCCGAGGAGGCCCTGCCGGCCGCCGACGTCGGCGCAGCTGCCGACCTGGTCATCTGGTTGAACAACCTGGTCAGCATCTACCGTCGTCGCTGGCGCCAGGACGGTGACGCCGCCGACCTCGACCGGGCGGTCGAGGCGGGGGAGCGCGGGACGCGGGTGCTGGCGCGGATGCCGTCGGAAGCCGCGTCCGCCGTGTCGGCAGCCTGGCTGCGGTACGGTCTGTCGCTGGCCCTGCGGGACCGTTACCGGCAGCGGCGCGGCCTCGACCCGGACTCGTGGGTGGGCCCGGAACCGGCGGGCCGGGGTACCGGTGCCGCACCCGTTGCGGCACCGGCCGACGTGGCGGCCGATCGCGACGCCTGGGCCGCGTCGGCCGGCTGGCGGCAGGTGCTACAGGACCCGTCGTTGCCGGTCGACCTGCTGGTCAGCTCCGCCGTGGAGTTGGCCGGCCTGCATGCCGGGCGGGGTGAACTGGTGGACGGCGGCGATCCGGGTGCCGGCGTCGCGCTGCTCGACCAGGCTCGAGGTGTGCTGTGGGGGCAGTTGCTCGACGACCGGTCTGCCGCGCATCGGCTGCGGCAGGCCCATCCGGCGCTGGCCGACCGGTTGGCGGCGGCCGGCGCCGGCTTGGACGTGGCCGGCTCGGGCTTGGACGCGGCCGGCGGCCGGGGTGGGCGGTGATCATCCCACCCCGGCCGTCCGGACCGGACGTCCTTAATGGTGGTGCAGCGGACGGGTGACCGCGGCGAAGGCGTCGACGACGCCGTGGCCGTAGAAGCCGTTGAAGCTCGTGCCGCCGTCGCAGTAGGCATCCCATTCGGGGGACCGGCCCTCATTGGCGTAGGACACCAGGCGCGGCTCGGGGCAGGCCGTGTCGGCCGCGGTCCGGTACAGGTGCCGTTCCACCTTGTCCGGGTCCAGGGTCAGCCCGCCCCGGCGGCCGTCGCGCTTGCCGTACCGGCTGACGATCAGCGCGGCCACCCCGGAGACGTGCGGTGACGCCATCGAGGTGCCCTGCAGGTACGTGTAGTAGCCGCACACCCCGGCCGACGTACATTCCTTGAACACGTACGACTCGGCGTCCGGCACGATGTTGCCGTCGGCGTCGACCACACCCTCCTCCTGCAGCACGTGCAGCGGGTACGACGACAGGATGGTGTTGTCGTAGGTCCGGTGGGTCGGCGTGCCGTAGCCGTCGCGGAACCAGCCGCCGGGCGCGGCGACCGAGATTTCCTCGGTGCCGTAGTTGGAGTAGTCCGCCTTGGCCTTCGACGGGCCGAGCGCCGACACACCGATCACGTGCGCGCCTTCGACCGGCAGGTCCCAGCAGGTGTCGTTGTCGATGGTGCGCAGCCGGGGGGTGCCGCCGTAGTTGGGGCTGGACGAGTCCGGGCGGGGGTCGCCCAGGTCCTCGTGGTTGTTGCCGAGCGAGCCGACCAGGGTGACGCCCCGCTTGTGCGCGTACCGCAGTGCCCGGTTGACCGCCTCGATGGTGGCCCGCTGCGACGCCTGCTCCTCGGCGGAGTCGGCCGGGTTGTCCAGGCAGTTGTACAGCCACGGGTCGATGTAGAACGACATGTTGACCACGTCGATGCCGGCGTCACCGGCGTAGACCAGGGCGTTGACCACCGAGTCGAGGAAGAAGTAGCCGGAGTCCTGGCCGCCCTTGAGCGCCACCAGCGTGACGTTGGGGGCGACGCCGGACAGGCCGAAGCGGTTGGCGGCGGCGCCGATGGTGCCGGCGACGTGGGTGCCGTGGCCGCTGTCGTCCCGGTCGACCGGGTCCAGGCAGGACTCCACCTCACACGGGCCGTCGATGCCGGGGATGTCGGGGGCGAAGTTGCGCGACAGCGAGTAGCTGAAGTTGGGTCGGATGTCCGGGTGCTGCCCGTCGACGCCGGTGTCCAGGATGCCGACGGTGACCCGCCGGTCGCCCGGCTCGACCCGGCGTGACTTGTCCGCCCGCATCATCGGCAGGCCCCACAGCTTGTCGTCCAGCGGGTCCATCCGGGTGCCGCGCCGCCCGGCCGCCCCGGCGGATGCCGCGCCGGCGATGCGGTGCTCCTGCTCCACCGCGTCGAAGCGCTGGCGTGGCGCGTACCCGATGGCCCGCTTCTCCGCGGCGCCGAGCAGCGCGGGAGCGGCGGCGACCTCAGCGGCGAACTCGGCGTCGTCGGTGACGACCTGGTACATGCCCACGTCGGCGGTGCTGCCGGTGACGGTGCCGCCGGCAGCCTCGATGGCCGCCATCGCCTCGGCGGCGCCGGTGCCGGCCTCAGCGACCACCGTGTACTCGGTGACGTCACCTGCGGCGTCGGGGGCGGCGGCGGCCGGTCCGGCCGGTACGGCGCCCAGCAGGGCCAGCGCGGTCGCGGTCGCGACGGCGCCGGCGGTGAAGCGTCTGCTCACCACATCATCCCTTTCGTAGAGTGTGCCGGTTTCACAATGAAGTTGGACGGCGACTCTTCGCGGTCCTGGGAGGTACTGTACCGCCGGTTGATCTCGAGGCGGACCGCCAGTTCGGCCCGGAGTGCTCCGCCGGATCCTCGCTGGACGCCCGGGGGGAAGTGCACCGCCGTGCCTTTTCAGTCTACAGTGGCTGAAACAAACTGCCTGTCCTAACCCGAGATGTCCTCGTCGTTGGTGTCATTCATGATCGACTTCGGGTGGCCAAGGTGGTGGCCGGAAAACCATGCGCCATCCGCTCCGATAAATATTTCCTGGCGGCTCGATGTCCTCCGGGTCGACGTGAGAAGTGGTGAGTCGGTTGACTATGCTCCCCGTCTGATTCGGCAATCGTGGCTCGGTGGCCAGCTATCTGCCGTGCCGCACCGAACTGCACAGTCCAGATGCGGGAGTGATTACGTATGTTCAAAGTTGGTCGGGTTGTCCTGGTGCGTCGTTGGTCGGTATTGGCGGTCCGGGTCGCGCTGGTGGTCGGTGCCGGACTGGTCACACTGTGGTGGGACCAGGCGGAGCAGGCGGCCGTCGTCCTGTCCGCACTGGCGGGAGCCGCTCCGATCGGTGCGCTGCCGGCCCGGTCCGATAGGTCGGTGCTGGAGCCGACTCCTGGCCGGCAACTGCCCGACAACGGCGAGCGGGGAGAAGAATCGGCCGATCGTGTCCACCAACCCGCTGGTCCGGCAGGCCCTGCAGCCGCGGTGCCGGCGGAGATACGGGTCACCGCCACCGGTGCGGTAACGGCCACCGCCGGCGGGACGGCGGTCAGCGGTCTGAGCGCACCGGCCCACGCGGTGCCGGCGAGGGTGGACGTTTCGAACACCGGCGACGTCGAGGCCGTCGGCGACGGCAGCATCGCGATAAGCGGCGTCCATCTCAGCTGACTCGGGTGGTACGGGTGATCTGGCACACGCGACGGACGGGTGACACCGTCACTGCGGCTGGAACGGGGCCGGCAGCGGCCATCGGCGACCGGCCGATCGCCGTGAGCGGCATTTTCTTCAGCTTGTTTGGGCCTTTTGGCTACCGCGACCGGGGCAGCCGTGGAACTTCCATCGTCCTCGAACGACTGGCCAGGCAGGTGCGCGACCAGTTGGATGAGGAGATGAGACACGTCGGCCCGCAGGCTCGGATTTCGTTGCGCAAACCGTCGCGGTCCGGACTGGCGCAAAATGACCGAGTTGTGTACGGCAGCGATGACGTCGCCATGCGCTGGTCGACCGGATTTTCCAGCGAATCGCTCGCCGATCTCGCCGACGCCTTCGAGCGGCTACCCAGGCGGCGTCTCGTCCTGCTCGGGGCGCAAGGCGCCGGCAAGACCGCCGTGTCGGTGGCGCTTGCCCACGAGTTGCTGTCCCGGCGTGCGTCGTCCCAGCCCGGGACGACCCAGCCGAACCGGCCGATCCCGGTGTTGTTTCCGCTGGGCGCCAGCGACCCAGGTGATCTCCTTACCTACCGTCCACCCGGCTCGCGGCGGCGGGTGCCGCAGCCGAGGCCGTTCGACCAGTGGCTGGCCCGGCAGCTGGTCAGCCGGTACGGGTGGGCCTTCGGCGGGCCGCGACGGCGCGCCCTGCGCCACGCGCTGACGTTGGTACGCGACGGCCAGGTACTCCCGATTCTCGACGAGTTCGACGCGTGGGCGGGTTCTTCCGCGCGGGCGGTCACGATGATCGGCGACAGCCCGCATCCGATCATCGTGAACTGCCGCAGCGACGAATACACGTCCGCTGTCAACGGTGTGGACGAACACTGGTACCGCGTCCCGCTCCCCGGTGCGGCCGTGCTCGAACTGCAGCCGGTGCCGCCGGAGCAGGCCATGGCCTACCTGCGCCAGGTGACACCCGATCACCATCAGGCCAAGTGGGACGAGGTGTTCGCCCGTCTCGACCGCTCGCCGGACGGACCACTGGCCGAGGCGATGGCGACGCCATTCATGCTCTGGCTGGCCGGCATCGGGTACGGTGCCCGGGACGCCGGTCCCGGTGGCCTGTTGGACGCGAGCCGGTTCCCTGACCGGACGAGCGTCCAGAGCCGGCTGATCGACACCTTCATCGATGCCGGCGATCCCGACCGGCGCGACCCGGACTGGGCGCGGCGGCACTGGGCACCGCTGGCGTTCCTCGCCGCGCGGCTGCGACGCAGCGGGACCAGCGAGCTCGCGTGGTGGAGGCTGCCGGCGGAGCTGCCGCCACATCTGACGGGAGCCGTCCTGGGTGGTCTCGGCGGGGTCTGCACGGTGCTCACCGTGATCGCCGGAGCAGCCTTCGGCCGGTGGATGGACGTGGTCACGACCTTGGGCCCGGAGATGGCCGGCAGGGTCGGGTTGTGGGCCGCGATGGACGTAGTCCCGGTCGGGATCGCCTTCGCGGTGGTCGTCGCCCTGCTGACCGGCATCGCCGGCTGGCAGGCCGCGCGGCGATCACCGGCTCCAGTCACCTTTACCTGGCGGCTCGGCTCGCGGCCGCGGATCCTGATCGAGGAGTCGACAAGGGGCGCGGCGTTCGGGGCCGCCGGAGCCACACTGTTCGTGGCGATTCTGATGGTGTTGTTCGGCCGCGACCCGGCCTGGCACATGGCACCGGCCGGCTACCTGATCGCGGTGCCGGCCGGCGCGGTCATGCTGCTGATGCAGGGCCAGGTCATGACGGACACGACGCAGGGGGACCGGCCGTCCGGGGTGCTGCGCAACGACCGCAGGGCCGCACTGGTGAGCATGGCGTTCAGCGCGATCGTGACCGGCGTGCTCGCTGGGCTCGTGCTCAAGCTCGTGGTCAGACCCGCCGACAATCCGCCCGTAATGGCCACGGCCTTCACGTTCGGCCTCGGTGCGGCGATCGTGCGAGGTGCCCGAGCGGCCTGGCTGCACTTCACGATCGCGCGTATCTGGCTGACTGCGCGCAGCCCGCTGCCGTGGCAACTGATACGTTTTCTCGATCAGGCGTACGAGTCACGACACAAGGGACTGCGTCGGGTGGGCGGTGTGTACGAGTTTCGGCACCGGTTGCTGCGGGAGCGTCTGGCCCACCGCTGGGAGAACGAGCATCCCGAGCCCGTACGCCGTGACGGGCGCCGTCGATGGTGGGCGGCCATGACGGCCGGCTGCGCCCTGGTGGTGACCGCAGGCGCGGTCGGAACCACCGCCGGTCCGAGCCGGACCACGCCCACCGTCGCGTGTGACGCGGTGGCCGCCCACCGGCCGGTCGAAGCCCCCGTGCCGGTCGTGCTGCACCGCACCGGCTGTGTCCTGCGAGCGACGACGGACGTGTTCACCAACTATCGCGACAAGATCGACGCCGACACCGGCGAGCCTGGCCATGGCAGCACCGGGCGGCTGGTCGGCCCGGTCCGCGATGGTGGCCTGGCCGACCTCATCGTCGAGTACCACCGGATCCGCAGCGCGTCGGACACGCCCTCGTTCGCGCTCGTGCGGGCTGGCCGGCCGGGCGGTTACCAGGCGTGCCGGACGTTTCAGCAGCGACCGGGCCGGTTGGTGGCCACGATCTGGCACAGCGAGATCCGCCGCGGCGACCAGCTGTGCGTGCTGACCGACGAGCGGCGTACCGCGCTGGTCCAGGTCGTCGAACCGCCGACTCCGCCCCGACCCCGGATGGTGGTCGACGTCACGGTCTGGGCGGACCGGTGAGGCCTGGGCGACCTACCTCTGCGGGCACCGCGGGTGGCCTCGTCGTCGCGCCGGAGCAGCGCCGGTTCAGTGCGTCTTGCCGAGTCGCCAGTAGCCGGTGAAGCTGATCCGGCGCTTCGGGACACCGATTTCCACCAGATGACGGCGGGCCCCGGCGGGCAGGGCCTGTTCGCCGGCGAGGTAGGCGGACACGGTGGTCGGACTGTCGGTCGTCCAGGCCCGCACCGCGGCGAGCGCGAGGCTGCCCGGCCGGGCCTCGGCCGGCCGGGGCAACCAACGGACCTCGAACCCGGCGGGCGCGTCGACCTGCTGGGTGTCAGCGGGGTCGGGGATCTCGACCACGGCCAGACCGGTGGCGTCGCGCGGTAGGTCCCGCAGGATGCCGACGATCGCCGGCAGCGCGGTCTCGTCGCCGGCCAGCAGGTGGAACGTGGTGTCGGGGGCGAACTCGTAGCCGCGGCCCTGGTCGAGCAGAGCGACGGTGTCACCGGCCCTGGTGCGTTGCACCCACCGGCTGGCGACCCCCTCGTCGCCGTGTACGACGAAGTCGATGTCGAGTTCGCGGGCCTGCGGCCGGAACGCGCGGACCGTGTAGTTGCGCAGGTGTGGGCGGGTCGCCGACGGGATCCGCAGGTACTTCAGGTAGCCGATGGTGTCGGCCCGGTTGGGCAGGTCGAAGGTGGTCTGGCCGTGTTCCTGCGGCAGGAAAAGCCGGAACCAGTGGTCGAAGCCGTGGTCGGGCAGGCGCTGCAACTGGTCGCCGCCGAGGGTGACCCGGATGAAGTTCGGGCTGATCCGTTCGGTGCCGACGACGTTCACCACACACAGCGTGGTGTGCTTCTTGGCGTCCTTGAAGCTCATCGCTCTCCATAAGGTCGCGCGGGAGCGCGCCCGGCCGAGCGACAGCGGCCGGTGCGGCTGGGGTGGCCACGGACTCCCGGAGTGGTCAGGTTTGGCTAACCTTAGTTGGTGGTGCCGGTGTCCGGAAGGCCGACCCGCAGCGAGCGTCGGGGCACCGTGTCCGTCAGACGACGAAACTGCGGGCCGCCCACCCACCGGGTGGACGGCCCGCACCACGCCGAAGCGTGTCCGGTCACTGGGTGAGCTCGGCGACCTCCTCAGCGGTCAACCGGCCCCGCGACAACGTCGCCGCCGTGGACCGGGCGGCGCTGGCCGCCCCGGCCGGTGCCGGGTCGGCCGCCGGTGGGTCGGCCGGTCGCCGCCAGTGCCAGTCGGTGACCGCCTGGTACGCGGCGGCCACCGACAGCAGGCGGTCCTCGGCGTACGGCTGCCCGCCGAGGATGGTGCCGATCGGCACTCCACCGCCGGAGAAGCCGATCGGGAACGCGATCTCCGGCAGGCCGACGATGTCGAACGGCACCGGGCTGGTCTGCACCACCACGTCGCAGCTACTGAAGATCTGGTCCAGGATCCGGTCCAGCAGCAGCAGCTTGGCGCGCTGGCCGGTGACCCAGCCGTTGGCGCCCAGCAGCGCACCCTGCAGCCAACTGGTCACCGACACCCCGAAGCCGCGCAGGTCGCTGCGCAGGTACGGCATGAACGGCTCGCTGCGCTCCGGCAGCCGTACGTTGTTGAACGCGCTCCCGGTGAGCAGGCTCCACTCGTCCGGCAACGGCACCTCGACCAGCTCGCACTCCGGGATGGCGGCCATCTCGGCGAGGAACGCCCGGCGGGCGGCCGCCGTCTCCGAGCCGCCGTCGGCGTAGCCGGGCAGCACCCCGATCCGGGTCTTCCACCGCATCCGCAGGTGCTCCCCGTCGTAGCGGGGCGTCGCCGCGTTGATCAGGTTCGGCACCGGCGGCAGGCCCTGGCTGCGCGGGTCGGCCGGGTCCGGCCCGGCCATCGCCATCAGCATGATCGCCGCGTCCTTGGCGTCGCGGGCGAGCGGGCCGGGGTGGTCGCGGGTGTAGGTGAGCGGGACGATCCCGGCCAGCGACACCCGGCCCATCGTCGGTTTGATGCCGGTGAGGTTCTGCGCGTTGGACGGCGAGGTGATCGAACCGCCGGTCTGGGTGCCGATCCCCGAGCTGGCCAGGCGGCCGGCGACGGCGGTGGCGGTGCCGGTCGACGAGCCGCCCGGGTTGGTCGACGGGTTCGTCGGCGTCCAGGCGTTGACGGTGGTGACCTGACCGTTGGGCAGGGTCGCCCGGGTGGTGGCCAGCGGACCCATCTGGGTCTTGCCGAGCACGATGCCGCCCTGCACGACCAGCTTGGCGACCGAGGTGGCGTCGTACGGTGGGACGAAGTCCTGGAACAGGTACGAGTTCGCGGTGGTCGGCACACCCTCGGTGAAGTAGTTGTCCTTTATGGCCAGCGGGATGCCGTGCAACGGCCCCCGGTGCGGCCGGTTCGCCCACTGCCGGGCGGCCTTGACCGCCGCCTCCGCGAGCACCACGTTGAACGCCTGGTACGTCGACTCGTACGCGGCGATCCGGTTCAGATAGGCCTGCACCAGCTCGACCGGCACGATCTTGTTGTGCCGGATCATCCAGGCGGCTTCCGAGATGGTCCATTCGGTCGGGTCGGACATTGCCGACTCGCGCGGTTTGTTGTACGCGGCCCCCCGGTCCAGCTCCGGGTTGAACCTGACGGCCGGGGCGCTGGTGCCACTCGGCGCGGCCGAGGCGAGCCCGGCCAGGCCAGGCAGCGCCACGGTGCCGACGGTGGCGGTGGCGGCCAGCGCGGCGGTGCGGGCCAGGAACGCCCGGCGGTCGAGGAGCCGGTCGAGCGGCAGTTGTACGTCCGTGGATGAGTCTGTCATGGCGTCCTCTGTTGTCATCGGGGCTTGCGCCATTCGGTGCTGATCGACGGGTAGAGGACCGGTGCGGGCTGCTGGGACAGCGCCATGGCGGTCGCCGGGTCGGCGGCGTCCGGCGTCGGCATCTGGTACCCGGCGAGGGTCGGCACCGTACTGCGCATGAAGGACCGCAGCGAGGCGAGAACCGAGTCGCGGCCGGGGGAGCCGGTGACCGGGTCGGAGGTGGTGCCGGCCGGCAACTGGTCGAGATCGATGCCGAGCGAGGCGAGTTGAGCGACGATGAACGTGTTCAACTCGTCGTCGGTCGGAGGGGTGGGGGCCATGGAAACCTCCTGGCGGTGAAGCGGTGGCCACAATCTCCGGCCGATTGATGTCGGCACCGTGACGGAACGATCACGTGATCATGAATCCGCGCAGCTCAGACCAGGTCGGTAGGTCATTGGGTCGGCAGTGGTACGGATTGCCAGCTGGTTCCGTCGGTGGTGACCGAGCCGGGAGCGCCGACCTGCCCGCCTGAGACCCACAGCCGCCCGGGCAGGGCGCCGAGCTCGCCGTACGGGCCGGCGGTGCCGGCGGTGAAGGTCGTGCCGTCGTCGTCGCTGGTCCACGTCGGCACCGTGTGCCGGCCGAGGCCGCCCACCAGCAGCCGGCCGTCGTCGCCGACGGTCAGCGCGCTCTGGCCCAGCCGGGGCAGCGGGATGGCCAGGTCCTGCCAGCTGCGTGCGCCGTCGGTGGTGCGCCACAGCACCGGCCGGGCAGCCGACGAGCCGGTGTCGCCCGCGTCGAACGGGTCGAACAGGACGAACGCCTGCCGGGCGTCGCGGGCCGCGAGACCGGCGACCAGCACACCGGCCGGCCCGGCGGTGACCCGCCAACTGGCGCCCCGGTCGGTGCTGACCGCGACCACGGTGCCCGGCCCGTCTCCGGCCGGTCCGGCGGTCCAGATCGCCCCGTCCGGAGCCACGTACACCCGCCCGCCGACCGTCGGCGGGTCGGCCAGCCGGTACACCGTGCCGTCGACCGGGTCTACCGCGACCGGCGGGCGCAGGTCGGCGCAGTGGGTCAGGCAGTCCACCGGCTGCGCCTCGGGCGGGAACGCGGTGACGGTGCGGGTCGTCGCGGTGGCGTCCCGCCAGGTCCGGCCGGCGTCGGTGGACACGTGGTCGGTGACGCCGACGCCGACCAGGAAGACCTCCGGGGTGAGGCTGAACGCCACCGCCCGGGACACCGGGTGGCCGTCCGCGTCGTGCAGGCAGTCCGCTGTGGTGTCCGGCCCGTTCAGCGGCAGCCACGTCGATCCGGCGTCGTCGCTGCGGGTGAACCGGAACCGGCAGTCCTCGCCGGGGCCGTCGAAGCCCACCACGGTCTGGTCGTCCCACACGGTGATCCGCAGCGGGCCGGGCGGCGCGGGGCCGTCGGACCGGTGGCGGCCCACGGTGGCGGCCAGGCCCGGCGCGACCAGCGCCACCAGCAGCAGGCCGAGCGCGGCGGCGACGATCATGGTCCGCCGTCGGCGTCGGGCCCGCGCCCGGAGCCGGTCCAGCGCCGGCTGGATCACCGCTTCGCTGATCCGGTCCCGGTCGAAGGTGGTCAGCCGCAGGTCAGACATGGCTGCTCCGGGTGTGACTGGTCGGCGTGTCGACGAGCAGGCCGGCGAGGGCCGTCCGGCCTCGGGAGAGCCGGGACTTGACGGTGCCCTCGGTGACGCCGAGCGCGTCGGCGACCTCGGCGACCGGCAGGTCGGCCAGGTAGTGCAGGGCGATCGCGTGTCGTTGCCCGGCCGGCAGTTGGCGCAGCGCCCGCATCAGCGCGACATGCTCGGCCGAGCTGTCGGCGATCAGCCGTTCGGTGTCGACCGGGGCGGCCAGCCGGGGCAGCAGCCGGGCGAGAACGGCCCGGCGTCGGTGCCGGCTGCGGGCGACGTTGACCGCCACCCGGCGTAGCCACGCCTCCGGGTTGTCCAGCTCGGCGAAGCGGTGCGGCGCGAGCAGGGCGCGGACGAACGCCTCCTGCACCGTCTCCTGTGCCTCGCCCAGGTCGCCGGTGACGGCGTACAACTGCACGACGAGCCGCCGGTAGCTGCCGGCGTACACCTGGCCGACGACGTCGTCGGGGTGCGCCAGGCCGCCGCCGTCGGCGTCCGGCGGGGATTCTCCCATGCAGTGCCCGACTCCCCGGCGGTCCGGAAGGTTCCATCCGTCGGCCGGTGGGCGGCTCAGCCGGTGTCGCCGGTCGGGGCAGCCGGGGCCGGATGGCAGCCGGGTGGGTCCTCCGGCCGCGCCCGGCCGCAGTAGAAGACCTCCTGCGGTTCCTGGTCGACCTGTGGCACGCTGGCCACGTACATCAGCGACAGTCGCTTCTCCACCGGCTCGCCGGTGTCGGCCGAGAACCGGGTCGGCCCGGTCACCCCCGGGTACGCCGCTGCGGCGTTCTGTCGTAGCACCTCGGTGAAGACCGCGACCGGACTGACCGCCCGTGCGTCCCAGGGCCGGGAGCCGACGTTCAGCCGGGCCGCGAGCTGCTCCACCGCCGCGATCAGCATCATCGTGGCGTCGTAGGCCAGCGCCACGCGTTCGCCGACCGGCGGCCCGGAACCGTTCACGCACCGCCGCTCGCCGAGCAGGTCGTCGCGCCGGATCAGATCGAGGAACCGGCGGCGCGACTCGTCGGCGACCGCGTCGGCCACCAGCCGGGTGCACATCGCCAACGCCGCCTTCGACACGTACGTCACCGGCAGGTTGCCCGGTGCGCTCGCCCGCAACTGGTGGTTGGCCAGGTACCGGTTGACCGAGTCGTCGGCCACCAGATGCAGCGGAGGGTTGTTCCGGCAGCCCCGCAGTGCCTCCAGGAACTCGTCGAACTCGGAGTACCGGCCGGCGAAGAAGAGCAGGCCGGGGTAGCCGCACTCGTGTGCGAGCGAGTCGCCGACCCGGAACGCGCGGGCGCTGGCCCGCTCACCGAGCCGGTCGGTCAGTCCGGTGACCAGCGTGTTGACGTACAGGTCGTCGGCAAGTGGGCTGTTGTCTCCGGTGGTGTAGTAGATGTGCGCCTCGGAGAAGTCGAGCACCCGGGTGGTGTACGCCGACACCAGCTCGGCCTGATCGGCGTTGGGCGCGACCATCTGCAGGTACAGCCGCGAGTTGCGGTGCAGCCCGTCGGCGGACAGCGTCGGCGCGACCGCCGGCAGCCCCACCTCGTTGAGTCGCCGCAGCGCCCGTGCCGTTGTGGTGCGGCTCTCCACCAGGCCGACCACGCCGACCACCGTCGGATCCCGGCGGGCCAGCCCGGCGAGCAGCTCCACCGTCCGCTCCGCGTGTCGCATCTGCTTGCCGCCGTTGGCCACCACGATGCGCAGCAGCGCCTGGCCGTCGGTGCTCGCCGACGCCTTCATCCGGGCGTACTGAGCGACCGCCATCCCTTCGAGCTCTTCGCGTTCGGAGACGTAGGAGACCTCCCGTGGACCGGTCCGCTGACCGGTCATGATTCCCAGATAGACGAGCGTCATCAGCGGGCGACGGCGCTGGCTGCTCCGCCAGACCTGCATGACCTCCTCGTTCTGCCGGAAGATGCGTTCCTGCACCCCGCGCAGCGCCTCCTGGCCCGGGTCGTGGTTGAACACGTACCCCAGGTTGTCGCTGTAACCGATGCACTCGCCGTCGATCAGCCGCAGCGAAATCTCACCCTGCCCGGGATGCGGCAGGCAGCCGGGACCCCACCGCCCGCCGGCCCAGAACAACCCCCCGGCGAGCAGGGCCAGGACCACGGCGGCGGCGACGCTCCGCCGGGCCCACCACGGTGGTGCCGGTGGTGCGAGGTCGGCGGCGGCCGGATGCCCGTACCGGTCCCCAGGATCGGTCGTCGCCGCCAGCGGCAGGAACCAGGCGTCGGCGCGGCGCAGCCGGCGCTGCTCCGGCAGGGCGTCACGCCACTCGTCGAGCCCGATGTCCACCTCGGTCAGCCGGACCGGGCTCGCGGTATCCGGCACCGGGGTGTAGCCCTCGGCCGCAGTCGCCAGGATCAGCAGCGGATCCCACCGGCCGGTTTCGTTGCGGACGTCGTTGACCAGCCGCAGCAGGGCGTGTCCGGCGTTGCCCGGCGCGACGTCGCGCAGCAGTAGCACCGGATAGGCGGTGCGCTGCCAGCCGTTCGGTGACCAGACACGGCGCAGGTACTCGGCGCGCAGGTCCTCGAGGAAGGCGTGCACCAGCAGCTTGCGCACCTGCTCGGGCTGCTCGCCGGTACGCAGGTCGGTGGTGAGTCGTTCGGCGAAGCCGACGAAGGTGCCGCTCTGCCGTGGCGCGAGGTACTGCTGGCGCATGAACCAGCGGTACCGGCCGCCGATCACCGGTAGCCGCCCGGACAACGCGGCCCGGAAGACCACGTCCGGGACCGCCCGCAGGACCAGCCAGAGCAGCAGCCGGTACGCGGTGGCGAACATGGTCTCGGCGTCCGAGGTTCCGCTGAGGTTCTCGGCGGCCGGCCTGCGACGCCAGTCGCGCAGCACCTGGGTGAGCCGGGCCCGGCGTTCGGTGACCTCGACGTCGGCCAACCGCTGGTCCATCAGCCAGCGGGCCAGCGGATAGTGGCGGAAGGCGAACGGCTCGCCGCCGAACGCGTCGAGGGCGAGCTGGTGGTGCATCGCGTCGAGCAGCGGGCGGATTCCGGCTCCGTCGGGGAACTCGGCGGCGTCGACGTCGACGTGCGGCACCCGGCGACGGGCCGGCCGACGCAGCCGGCGCAGCACCCCGGCGTGCACGTCGGGCCCGGCCCCGCCCACGGCCACGACGACCGGCAGATCGTGCTCGCCGCGCCGGGGCCGACGCAGCAACCGTCCGACGACCGCGAGCAACTCGGCCACGCCCCGGGAGACGAGCCGATCTCGCGCCCGGTCCGCCCCGGCCTCGATGGTCACGTCCGCACCTCGATCCTGCAGTCGAGTGGGCAGTCCACCCAGTGTCGGTCAGGCACGCCACGCCGGCGTCGGACGGACCGGACGATTGGGGCAGAGCGGCCAACGGTTGACGGAAATCCGTCAGGTTCACCCGGGTGCGTGACGATGAATGTCTGTCACGGCCGGTGGCCGGACAGGAAAGTGAAAGCGGATAAGACCGGCGTGGATGATTAAAGTGGATCATCGACCGTCCCGGGGGGACATCAGCCGGAAATCTTCGTCAGTACTATCACTGACATGTCACGTCGAGAACAGCTCGTGGATCCGACGGCCACCCACGAGTTGGGCGGGGTGGCCGACGGGGTGCGGCCGGGGACGCAGGCTCCCGGGTCGGTGATGGACTCCGCCACCGCACCACCGCGTCGCCGTCGGCGCGGGCTGCGGATCGTTCTGACGGTGCTCGTGGTCCTGGCGCTGCTCGGTGGCGGTGGGCTGCTCGTCGGTGGGTTCTACCTGCGGTCGATCGAGTCCGGGATCGAGCGGGTGGAGGCGTTCGTGGACGTGCCGGAGGAGTTCCGGCCAGAAAAGGTGACCACCGCCACGAACATCCTCATCCTCGGCAGCGACACCCGGGACCCACAGAGCACGTCGGGCTCCCGCAGTGACACGATCATCCTGGCGCACATCGCGGCCGACCGGCAGAGCGCCCAGTTGATCTCCATTCCCCGGGACACCTGGGTCTTCGTGCCGGAGAACCAGGAAGGTACGCACGGCGGACGGGAAGCGAAGATCAACGCCGCGTACGCCTGGGGTGGTATCCCGCTGATGGTGCAGACCGTCGAGGAGTTCACCGGAGTGCGGGTGGACAACGTCGCCCTGGTGGACTTCGCCGGATTCCGGGAGATCGTCGACGCGCTCGGCGGGGTCGAGATCGATGTCGAGGAAGCGTTCACCTCCAACCATTCCCTCAACCCGGACCACCGACGGTCGTTCGCCGCCGGCCCCCAGACCATGGACGGCGCGGCGGCCCTCGACTACGCCCGCGAGCGGTACGCCTTCGCCGATGGCGACTTCGCCCGGATCCGCCACCAGCAGCAGGTCATCAAGGCCATCCTGGAGAAGGCGGCCTCCGGTGGAGTGCTGTCCAGCCCGGCCACACTGAACTCGTTCATCCGGGCCACCGCCGACGCGGTAGCGGTCGACGAGACGTTGTCCCTGCTCGACTTCGGCATGGACCTGCGACACCTGCGCGGCGACGACCTCACCTTCGTCACCAGCCCGACCGAGGGCACCGGGCGGGTCGGTGACGAGAGCGTGGTGTTCGCCGACCCCGAGGCGGTCGATTCCTTCTACGACGCGGTCCGTCGCGACGCGGTCGACGAGATCCTCGCTGCGGCGCAGTGACCTCCAGCACCGACCACCAGCCCCGCTCCACCGAACCGGGAAGGCATGGCCACGTCGTGGAAGCCCCGTCGCTGCCGCTGGTGCCCCGGCCACGGCCGGACGTGGGGCCGGACCCGTCGGCCGGCGCCACCGCGGTGCTGCCGTACGCCGGTTCGCGGGCATCGAGCCGCACTCGACCGCTACGGGCCTGGATGATCGCCGCCCCGGTGGACCTCGCCGCGTTGCTCGCTCCGCTGCTGATCTCCGACCGTTACTGGCGGGGCACCCTGTTCATGGCGGCGTTGACCATCGCCGTCTTCGCGTTCAGCGGGCTCTACCGGGCCAGACGCCATGTCAGCTTCCTCGACGAACTGCCGACCCTGTGCGGACGCCTGCTCACCGCGTCCGGCACCGTCGCGATCATCGCCGGGCTGCGGCACGACTCGGTGGAGTACGTGGCCGACCTGATGCGGGGGATCGCCGTCTCGGCCGTACTGCTGATCATCGGACGCTCGATCACCCGGGCGGTGGTGGTCTTCGCCCGCCGCCGCCGCTGGGTCGAACACAACGCCCTGATCCTGGGCAGCGGTCCGGTCGCGGCCGAGCTGGCCCGGCTGATGCGCCGCTACCCCAGCTACGGCCTGCGATTCGCCGGCTGCGTGGACTCGGCCGCCCGGCAGGCCGAGAGCGCGTCGTTGCCGCTGGTCGGGACCTTCGACGACCTTGGCCGGCTGATCGACATGGTCGAGTGCGACGTGCTCATCATCGCCGATCCGGACTGCCCCGAAGCCGGGCTGATGGATCTGCTGCGCCGACCCGAGTGCGCCAGCCAGGACCTCTGGGCGGTGGCTCGACTGTGGGGCTCGGGATCGTACGGGCGGCAACCCGACCACATCGGCGCGATCCCGCTGGTCCACGTACGGCACATCGCCCTGTCCGGTCCGCGCTGGATGGTGAAACGGGCCTCCGACGTGGCACTCGCCTCGGTGGCGCTGGTCCTGCTCAGCCCGGTGCTCGCGCTGTGCGCGCTGGCCACCTTCATCGACGGCGGCCGGGGGATCCTCTTCCGGCAGGAGCGCATCGGCCAGCACGGCCGGACGTTCAACGTGATCAAGTTCCGGTCGCTGCGCCCCGAGACCGACCAGGAGGCCCGAACCACCTGGTCGATCGCCGACGACCGCCGGGTCAGCCTGATCGGACGGTTCATGCGACGTACGTCGCTCGACGAGCTGCCCCAGCTGTGGAACATCCTGCGCGGCGACATGACCGTGGTCGGTCCCCGGCCGGAACGTCCGCACTTCGTGGCGAAGTTCTCCGCCGAGCTGCCCGGCTACGCGATGCGCCACCGGGTCCCGGTGGGACTCACCGGGCTGGCCCAGGTCAGCGGCCTGCGGGGGGACACACCGATCTCCGACCGGGCCCGGTTCGACAACTACTACATCGAGCACTGGTCACTGTGGCTGGACATCAAGGTGGTGCTGCGTACCGTCGCCGAGGTGCTCCGCGGCCGTGGACGCTGATCCAGTCGACCGGCGCACCTGCGCCGACGAGGGGAGCTAACGGGCATGACCACACCACTTGCCGGCCGGTCGGTCGCACTCGTCCACGAGTGGTTCGGCGACACCGGCGGGTCGGAGCAGGTGTTCCGGCGGATCGCCGACCTCGTCCCGCACGCCCAACGGTTCGTGCTGTGGTCCGACCCCGGGGTGACCGACCAGGGCCTGCGCGAGTCCTGGCTGGCCCGGACACCGCTGCGCCGCAGCAAGACCCTCGCCCTGCCGCTGATGCCGCTGGTGTGGCGGACCCTCAGCCGGGAGCACTTCGACGTCGTCCTGTCGTCCAGCCACGCCTTCGCGCACACCGTACGGCTCGGTGCGCCGGGACGGACCCGGCATCTGAGCTACGTCCACTCGCCGGCCCGCTACGTGTGGAGCCCTGACTACGACGGCCGCGGCTCCGGCCGGCTGCTCGCCCTGCCCCGGCGGGCCCTGCAGACGGTGGACGTGCGGCTCAGCCGGCACGTGGCCAGCTACGCCGCGAACTCCCGTGAGGTGCGGGACAGGATCCGGCGGTTCTGGCACCGCGACGCGGTGGTCATCCATCCGCCGGTCGACGTCGACTACTTCGCCACCGCCCAGCCGGACGACCCCGTCGCGCAACGCGACTACCTGCTCGGGGTGGGGCGCTGGATCCCGTACAAGAACTTCGATCTGATCATCTCGATCGCCGCGGCCGCCCGGATGCCGGTGGTCATCGCCGGCTCCGGGCCCCAGGAGGCCAATCTGCGTCGGCACGCCGACCGGATCGGCGCCGAGGTGACCTTCGAGGTACGTCCGGACCGGGCCCGGCTGCGGCAGCTCTACCGGGGGGCCCGGGCGCTGCTCTTCCCGGTGCACGAGGACTTCGGCATCATCCCGGTCGAGGCGCAGGCCTGCGGTACGCCGGTCCTCGGGCTGCGTCGTGGCGGGCTGCTGGAGACCGTTGTCGACGGCGAGACCGGACACCTCGTCGACTCGACCCGGGCCGACGACTACGTCCCCCTGCTGCGCCGGCTCGACCAGCTCGACGCCGCCGGCATCGAGGCACACGCCAAGTCGTTCGCCGCGGCCGAGTTCGCCGCGAAACTCGCCGACTGGATCGAAGCCGAGTGTCGGTGACGGCACCGCCGCCAGCCGACTACAGCAGCAGCGAACTGCGGAGATAGTTCGCGATCATGCGCAACGGGCTGGCCCCGTCGGCCGGGCCGGTCAGCCGCAGCACCAGCTGCCGGTCGATCGACCCGTCCTGCCCGCCGCGCCAGTAGGCGACCATCACCAGACCGTGCCGGCGCTCGCCGTCGACCTGCAGCGTGCTGATCTCGGCGTACACGGTCGCGATGCCTGGCTGCAGCCATTGCTGACTCCACGCCTCCTCGGCCTGGCGCATCGTCGCCTGCCGGTCCGGGGTACACCGGTGGGGACATGGCCGGACCACGACCTCGCCACCGACCTGCTGCTGCTCGCCGAACGTGCCGCTGCACCGCAGGCGGCGGGTCTGCGGGTCCCGGTCATCCGGGACGGGGGAGCAGTCCCAGCTCCACGGCACCTTGAGGACCAGACCAACGTCGGCCAGGTCGGTGTAGGTGCGGACCGTGTCCGCCGGGGTGAACTGGGGCCAGTCGGTCCGCCAGGAGCTCTCCGCCGGTGGCTCCAATCCGGGCTGATTCGGGGTGGCGAGCGGTGGCGTGCCGCCCTGCTGAATGTCGCCCGGCGGGGTGTCGACCGCGCGGCTCGGCGTCGCGCTCGCCCCCGACCGCGGTGGGGACTCGGCGGACCGGTCCGGCCACCAGATGACGGCGGCGGCGCCGGCCAGCAGGACCGCCACCACCGCCGCCCCGGCCAGCAGCGGGCGCGGAACGCGCCCGCGCGGTGGTTCGGACGGGGCGAATCGGGGCACCGGTGGGTACGCCGGTCGGTATTCCTGGCCGAGGGCGAGGAAGATCCGCTCCGCCCCTTCGCCGGGCCCGGCACCGCAGGCGACCCAGGGGACCCGGGCGGTGAAGTTCGCGTATCGGAAGGTCGGCACTCCCGCCGCCGGGTCGGCCAGCGCCTCGGCGGCCGAGGAGAACGCCTTCCGCCAGCGGTCGTCGGCGGCCGCGTCGGCGTCGAGGATCGCCACGGTGATCCGCTCGCCGTGGGGTTCCACAGCCGACCAGACGCTGCCCGCCGGACACGATCCCAGCATCTCGACGAGCTGGTACGGATCTACCGGTTGCATTCGGCCTCCCGCCCTGCGCTTGCCGGGGATCATAGCGACTCCGGGTGGTCATATGGCTGCTCTGGGTGAGCGACACGGACCTGGGAGTCCGGTGGATCTGTCCGCGCGGTCGACCGGTCAGGCGGCGGTGTCGCGCACCCACGCCTCGGCGTGTGGCCCGGCGCCGACGATCCGAAGCAACTGGACCGACTGGGCCGGATCGTCCACCGTGACGAAGTAGGAGTTGCCCCGCCGCACGTGCTGGTGCACGGCCAGGCCGAGCGCGTCACCCGCCTGGGTCAGCGCGGTCAACGCGGCCGGATCCGGCACCCGGACCCGGACCTGGCTGCGGCGGCGGGAGCCGTTGGCGACCAGCAGCGCCGCCCGCCACATCGTCCGGGCGGCCGGCGTACGCAGACCCGGCCGGGCGTGTGGGCCGACCTGCTCGGCGGCCGTCTGCCACAGCCTCGCGAGCCAGCCGAGCACCTCGTCGGCCCGATCGCTGGGGACGAGTACGTCGAACCGGTCCCGGTCATCGCGGCCGCTCATCCGGGCGGTGGTGGCGATCCGTACCCCCGGGAACTCGCCGTCGACCACGGTGGCGACCCGGTGGGCGAGCGCCGGGTAGGCGGTGCTGACCAGACTGACCAGCCCGGAGCGCCGCTGCCAGGGCACCGGCCGCAGCAGATGGGTCACGGTGGCGGTCTCCACTCTGGGCAGCCGGTCGGCCGGGACCGCTGCGGCGACCGCGTCGAGCAGCCTGCGGTGCGGGATGGCGCCCCACCGGCCGGCGGTCGCACCGCCGCACCGGCGGGGTTGGGCGTCAACCGACACGGTCGACCTCCTCGTCCTCGACGAGGGACCGGTACGCGGGCTTGATGACGTCGTCGATGACCGCCAGCCGCTCGTCGAACGGGATGAACGCA
>NZ_JBHMIN010000018.1:0-116140 GCF_048060215.1 Micromonospora sp. LOL_021
GCGCCGATGGTACTGCACTCGTGAGGGTGTGGGAGAGTAGGTCACCGCCGGACATCTTTACAGTTGAGGGTCGCTCCCTGCGGGGAGCGGCCCTCAACTGTGTCTGCCCGCCGTACTTCGGTTGGGCGGCATCAGGGAGGATGTAGTCGTGAACCCAACTGGGCAGGATGGCGACCGACCTCGCCGCGCCGACGAACGATCCGGTCGTGCCGGCGGCCTCAGCCGCGGCTACGGCAGCAGCCGAGCTGACCGTGGCGACCGCACCTCGCCCCGAGACGAACGTGGCGACCGGACCCCGCGCCGGGACGGCCACGACACCGGGCGGCGCGGTGGTGAGCGCGGCGCGGAGCGGTTCCGTTCCGACCGCCGGCAGCCGTTGGTCGGCGAACGCCGGAGTGGTGCCACCGGTAACGACGGTGACCGCCGCCGGGGCGGTTGGGACAGTGACCGCCGACAGCCCGACGACCGCCGGGCCGGCGGCCGTGACCGTGGCTATGTGCGCCGTGACGAGTCCGGCGCAGGCCGCGAACCCTCCGGGTTCCGTCGGCGTGACGATGGCGGGTACCGCCGGCGTGACGACAGCGCATCGCGGCCGCACCGGGACCGACGCGGCGACTGGGAGCCTGCCCGCCGCCGTGACGACGACCGCCGGGGCGGCCGAGGGGAACCCGGTGGTGCCGCAGGGGAAAGAATCGGCGGGCCCCGCGAGGATCGAGGCTTTCGCAGCGACCGCCGGACCATGGATGGGGACGGCGGCGACCGCCGGCCCGAACGTGGCGGATTCCGGGCTGGGGGACCTCGCGAAAAGCGTGCTGACGGCGGGCGTCGGTTCGACGCCGGGCGGGGTCGGGAGGACCGGCGCTTCGAGCAGCGGGGCGGCGACCGACGTACCGGGCAGGGCGACGAGCGGCGCGACCGTTCCCATGATGATCGCCGGTCGGGCAGCTTCCCGACCGCCGGTCGACCGGCCGACCGGAGAAGCCCTCGCTCCGAGGATCGGCGCCCCCGCTCCGGTGACGCCGCCCGGTCCCGTGACGCCGGCGCGCCGGGGCAATTCCGCAGGCGTACGGACGGTCCGACCGACCGGCCCTTCCGCCGGCCCTCGTCGGATCGTTCCCCGGAGGCCTCCGCCGCGCCGTACCGTCGGCGCGACGAGGACGGTGCCGACCGCACGGCCGAAAGGACGCCGCCGCCGGAGTTGTCCGACGACATCCTCGCCACCGACCTGCACACCGAGATCCGGGCTGAACTTCTCGGGCTGGCCCGGCCGGTGGCCGACACGGTGGCCCGGCACCTCGTCGCCACCGGGCAGTTGCTCGACGGGGAGCCGGAGACGGCGCTCGCCCACGCCCTGGCGGCACGTCGGCTCGCCGCCCGCATCGCGGCGGTGCGGGAAGCGGTCGGGTTGGCCGCGTACCGGGCCGGGCAGTGGCAGACCGCCGTCGCCGAACTCCGGACCTACCACCGGATGACCGGACGTCAGACACACCTCGCCGTACTGGCCGACTGCGAACGCGCCCTCGGCCGGCCGGAGCGGGCGATCGACATCTACCGTGGTGCGGATCGAGCCAGGCTGGACCCCGCTGCCGCCGTCGAACTGTTGATGGTCGCTGCGGGTGCCCGGGGCGACCTTGGGCAGCCGGCCGCAGCGGTGGCGATGCTGCAGGTCCGGGAGCTAACCGTGGAATCCGCCGACCCCTGGGTCTGCCGGCTCCGCTACGCGTACGCCGATGCGCTGCTCAGCGCCGGGCGTAAGGACGAGGCCCGGGAGTGGTTCGCCCGGGCGGCCGAGGCCGACGAGGAGGCAGCGACTGACGCGACCGAGCGCCTGCTGGAGATCGACGGCGTACTGCTGACCGAGGCCGAGACGGACGACGTGGCCGACGACGAGCCGGCGGCGACGTCACAGCCCGGCAGCTCACCTCCTCGTAGCGCGGAAGAAGACGGGCCCCGATGACCCGAACCGACGACGCCACCGCCGGGCGCTGCGGGCTGTCCGCCGCATACGACCTGGTGATATTTGATCTCGACGGGGTGATCTACCTGATCGACCGGCCCATCCCCGGGGCGGTCGAGGCGGTGGATCGGCTGCGGCAGGCCGGCCTGCCGGTCGCGTACGCGACGAACAACGCCTCCCGGCGTTCGGCCGACGTCGCCGGGCTGCTCCGTGGCATGGGGGTGCCGGCCACTGCCGACGAGGTGGTGACGTCGGCCGGTGCGACCGCCGCGTTACTGGCACAGCGGTACGGTCCAGGCACCAAGGCACTGGTCGTGGGCGCGGACGCGCTGCGTGACGATCTCACTGAAGCCGGGTTGGCGCTGGTCGCGTCGGCCGATGACAAGCCCACGGTGGTGGTTCAGGGGTACGGCCCTGGGATTGGGTGGGCCGACCTGGCGGAGGCATCGGTGGCGATCCGGGGCGGTGCCGGCTGGGTGGCGACGAACACCGACCGGACCCTGCCCAGTGCCCGGGGACCGCTGCCCGGTAACGGCTCGCTGGTCGCCGCGCTGCGCACGGCGCTGAACCGGGAGCCGGACCAGGTCGTCGGCAAACCGGAACCGGGTTTGTTCGTCAGTACCGCTCGACGTGCCGGCGCCGCTCGGCCACTGGTGGTCGGTGACCGGCTGGATACCGACATCGAAGGGGCGAACCGCGCCGGTATGGCGAGTCTGCTCGTGCTGACCGGGATCAGCGACGCTCGGGAACTGCTGGCCGCCCCGCCGGCACGCCGACCGACGTACCTGGCGGCGGACCTCGGCGGACTGTTCGCAGCCGACGCCGCCAGGCCGATCGACGACGACCCGACGGACGGTGCCGGGTGGCAGGTGCACCGCCACGGATCGGCGGTGCTCGTCCTCGACGGCACCGGCGGTGACAGCGTGCAGGCGCTGCGGGTACTCTGCCGGCACGCATGGCAGGGTGACCCGGTGACCGAGGTGCGATCCGGGTCCGCCGCAGCCGAATCGGCGTTGCGTGACCTGGCGCTGGCGTGACCCGACATGCTGAGGTGCCACCGACATGCTGGGGTGACTCGACGCCGGGACGCGGCCTACCCTGACCGGGGACCGAATCGGTGGGCGAGCCGGGCCGGTGCAGCTGGCCACGGAGCGGGTCGGTTCACAACAGCTTTCGGAGCTTCAGCAGGTCGAACGGGCTGGCGCTGACCGACAGCCGTCGGGCCGCCAACGCGCGACCTACGTCGAGGTCGCCACGGACCAGCGCGAGCAGGTCGTCACTGCCGATGTTCATGGCGATCTTGGCCTTCGGGTCGTCCCCGTCGGCGAGGTCGACGAGACGACCATCGGTCAGCCGTCCGTGGAAAGCGGTGCCGAGATCGGTGATCCGGCAGGCGAGGGTACGGTCCAGGTTGACTCGTTCGCGTACCTGGTCGGCGTTGCCCTCGAGCCGGGTGGCGAGCTCCCGTAGTGCCTGCCGACACTCGTCGACGCTGGCCACAATCGCACCTCCCGGGCTTCGTGGTGGGTCGCGGTGCCCGGTTGGGTACCGCGACCGGTGGTCGCACCACCGGTGTTGCGCACAGGCACCGTACCGCACTGCGGCGTCGCGTCCCGGTAGCGTGTCAACCGAACATTCTCCGCGGTGAAGGAGTCGGACCATGCGTGACGCCTGGCGGGCGTACCTGGAACTGGCCCTCGGCCTGACCGAGGCGTCCCGGAAGAAGGCCGAGCAGACTGCGCGGTCGTTGGTCGGTAAGGGCGGGGCGACCGCCGCCCAGCTGCAGGCGGTGGCGGAGGACCTGCTGTCGGCCGGCACCGCCAACCGTGAGTCACTCACCCGGCTGGTGCGGGCGGAGGTGGACCGGGCGCTCGGTGCGATGGGACTGGTCAAGGCCGAGGAGGTCGTGGCGCTGCGGGACCGGATCGACCGGCTGGAGGCCGACATGGAGCGGGCCCGGAGCCGGGCGGCTGCCGCCTCGGCCGCCGCCGCCACGGCGGAAGCGGCGATTCCGCCGTCAGCCGAACCAGCCGTGGTCAAGAAGGCGGCGGCGAAAAACGCGGTGGCGAAGAAGGCCGTCGCCAAGAAGGCCGCGGCCAGCAAGACGGTGGACCGCAGATCCGACGACGGCTCGGCGGGTGGGCAGTGACCGGCCCGGTGCCGGGGCCCCCATCCGGTGGCCGGGTTTCGCCGACCCCACCCGGTGCGGCCGCCGCGTCGGGCACCGCGGCGGTGGACGGCACAGTCGGCGGTACGCACGTCACCGCCGGCGGTACCGATACCCGGACCGGGCACCCGGCGGTCGACGCGGCCATCGAGGCGGTCCGTAACGCCGCTAATCTGCCGCCGGCCGACCAGATTGCCCAGTACGAAGCGGCGCACGGCACCCTGCAGGAAGCTCTCGCCACCATCGACCAGGCCTGACCGGCCGAGATCCTCCCCGGAGTCGCATGGCACGCCGTAACCGCCTCGATGTGGAGCTGGTCCGCCGCGGACTCGCGCGGTCCCGTGAACAGGCCGCGGAGTTGATCGCGGCCGGGCGGGTGGAGGTGCGCGGCGTCGCCGCCGCCAAGGCCGCAGCGATGGTCGACCCGGCGGAGGCAGTCCGGCTGCTCGGTGAGAACCCGGCGGACGGGTACGTCTCTCGGGGTGCGCACAAGCTGATCGGCGCCCTGACCGGCACCGAAGTCGCGGTCGCCGGTCGGCGTTGCCTGGACGCCGGGGCCTCGACCGGCGGCTTCACCGACGTGCTGCTGCGGCGTGGCGCGGCCGAGGTGGTCGCGGTGGATGTCGGCTACGGACAGCTGGCCTGGTCGCTGCGGGGCGATCCGCGGGTACGCGTCCACGAACGAACCAACGTCCGTGCCCTCACCGCCGACCGGATCGACGGCCCGGTCGGGTTGACCGTGGCGGATCTGTCGTTCATCTCGCTGCGACTGGTCCTTCCCTCGTTGGTCGCCTGTACCGAGCCGGACGGCGATCTGTTGCTGATGGTCAAGCCACAGTTCGAGGTCGGCCGGGAGCGGGTCGGTTCCGGCGGGGTGGTGCGCGATCCGCAGTTGCGCGCCGAGGCGGTGCTCGCGGTCGCGCAGGCCGGTGCCCAGCTTGGCTTCGGCGTGTCGGCGGTGGTCGCCAGTCCACTACCCGGCCCGCGGGGCAACGTCGAGTTCTTCGTCTGGTTCCGGGCCGACGCGCCGCCCGTCGACCCGATCCGGGTGCGGGCTATCGTCGACGCCGGTCCGGCCACGGAAGAAGGTGGAGCGCGGTGAACGCGACAGTCCCGACCGGCGGGGCGCCGATGGCCCCCCGCGGTGCCAGAGCGGCGCTGCTTGTCACCCACACCGGTCGGCGGCGCAGCACCGACCATGCCCGGACCGTCGCCGCCGACCTGATCGAGGCGGGTTTCGAGGTACGGGTGGTCGCCGAGGAGGCCGACGATCTGGATCTGCCCGGGGTGCAGCCGGTCGGTGGTCCGGCGGCTGCCGACGGGGTGGAGATCGTGTTCGCGCTCGGCGGTGACGGTACCTTCCTGCGCGCCGCAGAGCTGGCCCGTCCGGCGAAGGCCCCGCTGCTCGGGATCAACCTCGGCAAGGTCGGGTTCCTGGCCGAGGCTGAGATCGGTGATCTGGACCGGGCGGTCCGGCAGGTGGTGGCCTGTGACTACACCGTGGACGAACGGTTGACCCTGGACGTGCGGGCCGAGCTGGAGTACGGCGTCACCATCGACTCGTGGGCGCTGAACGAGATCAGTGTCGAGAAGGGGCAGCGCGCCCAGATGCTGGAGCTGATGGTCGACGTGGACGGCCGACCGTTGTCGCGCTACGGCGCGGACGGGGTGGTCTGCGCTACGCCGACCGGGTCGACCGCGTACGCGTTCTCGGCCGGCGGTCCGGTGGTGTGGCCCGAGGTCGAAGCGCTGCTGCTGGTGCCGATCAGCGCGCACGCGCTGTTCAGCCGGCCGCTGGTGACCGCGCCGAGCTCCACCTTCGTCATCACCGTCGACCCGTACACCACGTTCGCAGTGCTGTGCTGCGACGGCCGGCGGGTCTACGATCTGCCGCCCGGTGCGCGGGTGACGGTCCAACGGGGCGACCTGCCGGTGCGGGTGGTCCGGCTGCATCCGCGACCGTTCAGCGACCGCCTGGTCGCCAAGTTCGATCTACCGGTCAACGGTTGGCGGGGTAACCGGCGCTGACCGCCCCGGGTAGTCAACGTCGCGGCCCGCTACTACTGTCGGTGGCTGTGCTGGAAGAGCTGCGCATCACCGGGCTGGGCGTCATCGAGGACACCACGCTGCCGTTGACCGGCGGCATGAATGTGATCACCGGTGAGACCGGGGCCGGCAAGACGATGGTGGTGACCGGGCTGGGGCTGCTGCTCGGTGGCCGGGCCGACGCCGGGCGGGTCCGAGCGGATCCTGGCCGGGCGGTCGTCGAGGGCCGGCTGCGGCTGGTCGGTGCCAGTGGAGCCGTGGTGCGCGAACGGGTCGTAGACGCCGGAGGCGAGCCTGACGAGGACGGTGTCCTGCTGCTCAGCCGTACGGTGACCGCTGAAGGACGGTCCCGGGCGCACGTCGGCGGCCGCGGCATGCCGGTGTCGGTGCTGAGCGAGATCGGCGCCCAGGTGGTCGCCGTGCACGGGCAGTCCGACCAGTTGCGGCTGCTGCGCCCGGCTGAGCAGCGGGCGTCGCTCGACCGGTTCGCCGGGGCCGACCACGACAAGCTGCTCGCGGCCATGCGGGAGACGTACGGTCGGTGGCGCCAGGTCAGCGAGGATCTGGCCGACCGGCGGCGCAACGCCCGCGAGCGCAACCAGGAGGCAGACCTGCTCCGGCTGGGTCTCGACGAGATCACCCGGGTCGATCCGCAGCCGGGCGAGGAGACCGCGCTCAAGGCCGAGGCGCAACGGTTGGAGCACGCCGAAGGGCTGCGTACCGCCGCCCAGCTCGCCGCCCTCGCTCTCGCCGGCGGCACCGAATCGGCCGACGACACGCCGGACGCGACCGGTCTGCTCGGCACCGCCCGCCGGTCGCTGGAGGCACAGGCCGGCGTGGACCCGACGCTCGGTGAACTGGCGGCCCGGGTGACCGAGGCGGCGACCCTGGTCGGCGACGTGGCGGCGGAGCTGTCCGGGTACCTCGCCGCGCTGGACGCCGACCCACAGCGTCTGCAGGTGGTCTACGAGCGGCGGATGGCGCTGCGCGGGCTGACCCGCAAGTACGCCGACGACGTGGACGGGGTGATCAGCTGGGCGGAGCGGGCCCGGTCCCGGCTGGCCGAGTTGGACAGCTCCGACGAGCTGCTGGACGAGCTGGACCGGGAACGTGCCCGGCTGGCCGACGAGGTGGCGGAGCTGGCGGCCCGGGTGTCGGCGGCCCGTCGGCAGGCGGCGGCGCGTTTCGCCGAGTTGGTGAGCGTGGAGCTGGCCGGGCTGGCCATGCCGCACGCCCGGATCGAGGTCGCGGTGCTCGCCCGGCCGGTCGGTCGGGGCGAGCCGACGTTGACCGTCGACGGAGCCGAGGCCGGTGTCGGCCCGGACGGTGCCGACGAGGTCGAGCTGCGGTTGCTGGCGCATCCGGGTGCGCCGCCACTGCCGTTGCAGCGGGGTGCCAGCGGCGGCGAGCTCTCCCGGGTGATGCTCGCCATCGAGGTGGTGTTCGCCGGAGCCGGCGGCCCGCCGACACTGGTGTTCGACGAGGTTGACGCCGGGGTGGGTGGGCAGGCCGCGGTGGAGATAGGTCGTCGGCTGGCCCGGCTCGCCCGTAGCCATCAGGTGCTGGTGGTGACGCACCTGCCGCAGGTGGCGGCGTTCGCCGACCGGCACCTGGTGGTGGCGAAGGACACCGGGGGAGCGGTGACGACCAGCGGCGTGCGGGTGGTCGAGGACACCGACCGGGCGCGGGAACTCGCCCGGATGCTCGCCGGGCTACCCGACTCGGATCTGGGTATCGCGCACGCGGAGGAACTGCTCGCGGTCGCCGCTCGCGATCGACGGGGTTGACCTGCCGGAGTCGGCCCGGTGTGTCTGACCTGCCGGTAGTGGCACAGCGGGCATGTCGTGTCGGTGTTCACCGCCCAACATGCCAGGATGGTAGGGATGCGTCTACCCACCTTGCGTCGAGCCCGTAATCCCGAGGCCGGAACGATCTCCGGCACGGCTCGGCTCGACCGCCGGACGAAGCGCCTTGCCGGTCGGCTCCGGCCAGGTGACATCGCCGTCATCGACCACGTGGACCTGGACCGGGTCGCGGCCGACTCGTTGGTCGCCGTCGGCGTGGCCGCAGTCCTCAACGCCAAGCCGTCGGTCTCCGGCCGGTACCCGAACCTCGGTCCGGAGGTGCTGATCCAGGCGGGTATCCCCCTGGTCGACGGCCTTGGTGAGGACGCGTTCGAGAAGATTCGCGAGGGCGACACGGTACGGGTCGACGGGGCCGGGGTCTTCGTCGGTGACGACCGGGTGGCGTCCGGGGTACGCCAGGACGCGGATTCGGTCGCCAAGGCGATGGCCGAGGCCAGGGAAGGACTCTCGGTCCAGTTGGAGGCGTTCGCCGCCAACACGATGGAGTACCTCAAACAGGAACGGGACCTGCTGCTGGACGGGGTCGGGGTACCGGACATCGAGACCAGGATCGCTCGCCGGCACTGTCTGATCGTGGTCCGGGGTTACGACTACAAGGCAGACCTGGACGTGCTGCGGCCGTACATCCGGGAGTTCAAGCCGGTCCTGATCGGTGTGGACGGGGGAGCGGACGCGCTGGTCGAGGCCGGCTACACCCCCGACATGATCATCGGGGACATGGATTCGGTCACCGACGACGTGCTGCGCTGCGGCGCCGAGGTGGTCGTCCACGCCTACCGCGACGGCCGGGCGCCGGGCATGGACCGGGTCCGCGAACTCGGGGTGGAGGCGTTGACCTTCCCGGCGGCGGCGACCAGCGAGGATCTTGCCATGCTGCTCGCCGACGAGAAGGGCGCGTCGTTGATCGTCGCGGTCGGTACCCACGCCACGCTGGTCGAGTTCCTCGACAAGGGGCGGGGCGGGATGGCCTCCACCTTTCTGACCCGGTTGAAGGTCGGCGGTAAGCTGGTCGATGCCAAAGGGGTGAGCCGGCTGTACCGGCAGAGCATTTCCGGCTCGTCGTTGCTGCTGCTGGTGCTCTCCGCGATCGCAGCCATGGCGTCCGCCGTGGCGGTTTCCACGGTCGGTAAGGCCTATCTCGGGGTCGCATCCGAGTGGTGGGACAATTTCGTCTTCCAGTTGGGTCAGCTCTTCTAGCGCGGACGAAACTGCTGGTCAGCGCAGACGGATCGGAGAAGGCGGCAAGTGTGATCAACTTCCGTTACCACGTGGTGTCGCTCACCGCGGTGTTCCTCGCCCTGGCGATCGGCCTCGTGGTCGGCACCGCTGCGCTGAACGGCCCGGTTGCCGATTCTCTGAGCGACAACGTGAATGCGCTCCGCAAGGACAACACGCAGTTGCGGGAAACCGTCAACTCGCTGCGCGAGGAGGTCAACCGTGAGGAGGACTTCGTCGCCGAGGCCGCGCCGATCCTGCTCGCCGACAAGCTCGCCGGTCGCCGGTTGCTGGTGGTCTGTCTGCCCAGCGGCCGGGACCACGCCGAAGGCGTGATGGCCGCGCTCGACCTCGCCGGAGCGACGTTGACCGGCCGGATCGACGTGCAGGACAAGTTCGTCAACCCGGACAACAGTGTCGAGTTGCTGGAGCTCGCCACGGCGGCGGCCCGCCCCACCATCCCCACCGCCGGACTGCCCGGTAACAGCGACGGGGTGGAGACCTCCAGCGCGCTGCTGGCCAGCGCGCTCATCGACCGAGAGGAGCCGCCGGCAGTCGAACCGGCGGACCTGGCGGCGCTGCTCGACGCGTACGGCGACGCCGGCTACATCACCGTCGAACAGGAGGTCACCGGACCTGCTGAGGCGGTCGTCGTGGTCAGCGGGCAGCCGTACGTCGACCGGGACGCCGCCAAGAAGGACGCTGCGGTGGTCACCATGGTGGTGCAGTTCGACCGGGTCAGCCAGGTCGTGGTGGCCGGGACCGGCTCCAGTGACGGGAACCTGGTCTCTGCGGTCCGCGACGACCCCACGCTGACCCAGTCGATCTCGACCGTCGACAACGGCAACACGACCGCCGGCCAGTCGGTGACGGCGCTCGCCGTGGCCGAGCAGTTCACCCTCGATCAGGCCGGGCATTACGGGCTTGGCGCGGGTGCCACGTCGTTGATGCCGAAACGTCCCGAATAGCACCCTGTCGACGGAGTGAAACCCCTGATGCCGAATCGTAGCCTGCTGGGCCTGTTGCTGCTCGGTGCCGGCGGTGCCGCCGCCGCCCGCGTCGCACTGCGCAGCGCCAAGCGGATCGCACCCGGTGGCGCATTGGAGCGCACCAACTTCCGGGGCCGTTCGGTGAGCCTCGCCGGCGGCCCGGCCCTCGCCGCCGCCGCGTCGACCGCCGCCGCGTTCGGGGCCGCGAGCCCGCCTGCCGCCGCAGCGGCGCTGGTCGCCGGTGCCGGTGCCGGAGCGGTCGGGCTCTACGACGACATCGTCGGCGCCCGACCGGACCAGCGGGCGGCCAAGGGCTTCGCCGGGCATCTCTCGGCGCTGCGGTCCGGCCGGGTGACCAGTGGGCTGGTCAAGATCGTGGGGGTCGGCGCCGCCGCCACCGCCGCGGCCGCGCTGCTCGCCGCGGACCGCCGGGACACCGCCCGCCGACCGGTCACCCGGGCGGCTGACGTGCTGCTCGGTGCCGGCGTCATCGCCGGCACCGCCAACCTGGTCAATCTGTTGGACCTGCGTCCCGGGCGGGCGGCCAAGGCCGGGCTGCTGATCGCCGCCCCGTTGCTGGCCGGCCCGACGGCGGGCACCGCCGCGGGGACCAGCGGCGCGGTGCTCGGGCTGCTCCGCGACGATCTCGACGAGCAGGTGATGCTCGGCGACTGCGGCGCCAACGCGCTGGGTGCCCTGCTCGGGGTCGCCGTCGCGCAGCGTACCGGGCCGGCCGGCCGCGCGGCCGTGCTCGCCGTGCTCGCCGGGCTGACCGCAGCGAGCGAGCGGGTCAGCTTCACCCAGGTGATCGCGCGCACCCCCGGCCTGCGTGAGCTCGACGCCCTAGGCCGCCGGACACCCTGACCAGGACGCGGCAATGACCAACTCGGCGGTCGGCACCCGGGTCGCCGGTGCTGCGGCGCTGATCGCGGTGCTGACCGTGGCGAGCCGGCTGGCCGGGGTCGGCCGTACCGCCGTCTTCGCCTGGTCGGTGGGGCCGACCGCGCTGGGCGACATCTACCTCGCCGCCAACACGATCCCCAACATCATCTTCGAGATCGTCGCCGGGGGAGCGCTGGCCAGCCTCGTGGTGCCGCTGCTCGCCGGCGCGGTGGCCGCCGGTGACCGTAGCGGCGTGTCCGCGACCACGTCGGCGCTGCTCACCTGGACGCTGGCCCTGCTGGTCCCACTCGCGGTACTGCTCGCGTTCGCGGCCGGGCCGATCGTGCGGCTGCTCGACGCCGACGCCGGTCCCGCGCAGATCGACGCCGGCACCCTGATGCTGCGGCTGTTCGCCCCGCAACTTCCGCTGTACGGGATCGCCGTGGTGCTCACCGGAGTGCTGCAGGCCCACCACCGGTTCGCCTGGCCGGTGATCGCCCCGCTGCTGTCCAGCGTCACGGTGATCGGCACCTACCTGACCTTCGCCGCCACCGAGGGACGGCTGGCCGACCTGCCCGGGGTGGGCGCGTCGGGCCAGCTGCTGCTGGCCGCCGGTACCACCGGCGGTGTGGCCGTGCTGTCGCTGTGCCTGTTCGTGCCGCTGCGCCCGCTGGGTCTGCGGCTGCGACCCGGCCTACGGTTCGTCGGCGCGGCCCGCGACGTGGTCGGCCCGCTGGCGGCGGCCGGCGCGGTGACTGTCGGCGCGCAGCAGCTCGCCATACTGGTCGCGGTCTGGCTCTGCTTCGCCGGTGGCGCGCCGCAGGGCAGCGTCGTGCTGTTCACGCTGGCCCAGACGGTGTTCCTGCTGCCCTGGTCGGTGCTCGCGGTGCCGCTGGCGACCGCCGCCTACCCGACGTTGGCCGCAGCCCACAGCCACGGGGACATCGCCGGGTACCGGTCCAACCTCGGTCCGGCCGTGCGCGGCGTGGTCCTGCTCTGCTGTCTCGGCGCGGCCGTCCTGGTCTCGGTCTGCCTTCCGGTTGCGGCCTTCCTGGTCCCGGCCGGGCAGGCCGGGACGCTGGCCGCCGGCATCGCCGGCTTCGCTCCGGGCCTGATCGGCTACGGCATCTTCGCGATCGGCTCCAGGGCGCTGTACGCGGCCGGCCGCCCGGCGCCTGCCGCCGCAGCGGTAGCCGGCGGCTGGAGCTGCGTGCTGGTTGCCGCGCCGGTGCTGTCGCTGGTGCTGCCGGACCGCGACCGGGTCCCCGCCTTGGCGCTGGCCAACGCGCTGGGCATGTTGGTGATGGGGCTGCTGCTGGTCGCGGCGCTCCGCCGGGTCGGCGGTGGCGCGGTGCTGACCGGGCTCGGCCGGGCGACGGCGACCGGTCTGGTAGCCAGTGCCGCCGCGGCGGCTGCGGGCGCCGGCGTGGCGCACCTGACCGGGCCGGGGCCGACCACCCCGACCGTGCCCGGTGTGCTGCTGCAGGGCATGCTGTCCGGGGTGACCGGGTTGGCGGTCTTTCTCGCGGTGGCCCTGCCTGCGGACCGCCACGATCTGCGGCCGATGGTTGTTGGTGCGGTGCGCCGGACCTGGCGACTGGCGGCCGGGTGGCGACGGGACAGGAAGGGGACGGAGTCGCGGTGAGTGATCCGACGGACGACCGCTGGGCCGGTGCGGTCCTGCTGCTGATCGGCTCCAGCACGGGCGGTATCGGCCAGCACGTCGCATCCCTGAGCCGCGGCCTGGTGTCGGGCGGGGCGCGAGTGACCGTGTGTGGTCCGCTCGCTGTCGAACAGCAGTTCCGGTTCACCGCGTCCGGTGCCCGGTTCGTCCCGGTGGAGATCCCGGCCAACCCGACCCTGGCCGACGCCCGCGCGGTGACCGCGATCCGCCGCGTGCTCGCCGACGGGGCCGACGTGGTGCACGCGCACGGACTCCGCGCCGGATTCGTCGCGGCGCTCGCCCGACCGTCCGCGCCGATCGTGGTGACCTGGCACAACAGTGTTCTCGCAGGTGGACTGCGGGGGCGGCTCGCGCGGCTGGTCGAGCGGCGGGTGGCGCGGGCCGCCCAGGTGACCCTCGGCGCCTCCGCCGACCTCGTCGAGCGGGCGTTGGCGCTCGGCGCGCCCGATGCCCGGCTCGGCCCGGTGGCGGCGCCGGAGTTGCCCGCGCCGAGACGCAGCCGTGCCGCGGTTCGCGCGGAGTTCGGTGTCGGCGCCCGTCGACCCCTGGTGCTCTCGGTCGGCCGGCTGCACCCGCAGAAGCGCTACGATTTGCTGGTCGACGCCGCCGCCGGGTGGCGCGAACTGACCCCACCGGCGCAGGTGGTGATCGCCGGAACCGGGCCCAGTTACCTGTCCCTGGCGGCGCAGATCTCGGCGGTACGGGCCCCGGTCACCCTGCTCGGCCACCGTCATGACGTGGCCGACCTGCTACTCGGTGCCGATTTGGCGGTCGTCAGCAGCGACTGGGAGGCTCGACAGCTGTTCGCCCAGGAGGCGCTGCGGGCCGGCGTACCGTTGGTGGCGACCGCGGTCGGCGGGTTGCCCGAACTGGTCGGAGACGCCTGCCGGCTGATTCCGCCCGGCGACCTGGCCGCACTGGACGGCGCAGTGCGCGAGTTGCTGAGCGACCATCAGCAGCGGGCCGACCTGGCCGATCGTGGACCCCGGCAGGCCGCCGGCTGGCCGACCGACGCGGACAGTCTCGACCTGGTCCGATCCGTCTACCGGGAGTTGACCCACGGGCGGGGCGTCGCCGGCGGGCGGAAGGTAGCCGGCGGTCAGTCGGTGCCGGGCCGCCGCAACGGGCCGGCCGACCGCGACGACCGACCCGTGGACGGGAGCGGCTGATGCGTCACCGGGTCGTGCCGCTGCTGCTGATGTCGGCGCTGCTGGCCGCCGGCGTGGCGGCACTGGCCGACCGGCCGGCGGTGGGCACCTCCGGCCGCAGCGCCGACTACGTGGTGATCGTCGGAGTTCCGGGCCTGCGCTGGGACGACATCGACCGGCGGACGACGCCGACGCTGTGGCGGCTGGCGGAGCGGGGTTCGATCGCCGCACTGTCGGTGCGGTCCGCGCAGCGGCCGACCTGTCCGGCCGACGGCTGGGTCACCCTCGGCGCCGGCAACTACGCGGCGTACGACGGCACCACCGGCGACGGCACCTGCCCGCCGGCGCAGATCGCCGTCGAGCAACCCGACGGCATCGGCGGATACCTGACGTCGCAGCCCGCGACCGTACGCCTCAACCAGGAACGTCTCGCCTGGGGCGCGGTGCCCGGCGCGTTGGCCGAGTCGGTGCGGTGCACGGTGGCCGTCGGGCCGGGTGCCGCGCTGACCGCCGCCCGGCCGTTCGGCCGGGTCGACCGCTACGAGCCGGCACTCCCGCAGGACCCGGCTGACCTGCTCGCCTCCTGCGTGCTGAGCGTGGTCGACGCCGGAGTGGTCGCCGGTTCCGACCCGACCGAACGGTCCGCCGCCGCCCGGCGGGCCGACGCGACGCTGGCGCGGGTCCTGGCGGCCCGCCCGCAGCGCTCACTCGTGCTGGTCGCCGGGCTGGCCGGCACCGGCGCACCGACCCGGTTGCACGTCGCGATCGCCGACGGCCCCGGCTGGGACGCCGGGTGGATGACGTCGCCGACCACCGGCCGGGACGGCTACCTGCAGCTGGTGGATCTGGCGCCGACCGCGTTGCACGTGCTCGACCGGGACCAACCCGACGGGCTGTTCATCGGCCAGCCGGCGAGTTCGGCACCCGGCCGGCCGGAGGACCTCGCGACGGCGATCGCGTACCCGGCCGACGCCGACCGGGAGGCCCGCGCCCAGCGACGCGCCGCGGTCTGGTTCTTCGGCCTGCTCGCCGGGTTTCATACGGTCCTCGCCGTGGCCGTCGTACCGTTGCTGCGCCGGGTCCGACGGACCGCCGGGCGGTCCGGCCCGGACCCGGTCACCCGACGGGCCAACGCCGTCATGGAGGTGCTGCTGATCGCGGCCGCGCTCGTCATCCCGGCGGCGCTGCTGGCCGAGGTGGTGCCCTGGTGGCGCAGTGGCCAGCCAGGCCCTGCGTTGGCCGTGACCACGGTGCTGGCGGTCGCCGCCACGACGGCGGCGGTCCGGTTCAGCCGTTCCTACCGGCACACGCTCGCCCCGATGACGCTGGTCGCCACGATCGCGGCGGCGGTCGTCGCCGCCGACGTGCTGACCGGGGCCCGGCTGCAACTCAACGGCGTCACCGGGTACTCCGCCTCCGAAGGCGGCCGCTACGCCGGGCTCGGCACGGTGGGGCTGGGAGTGCTGATCGCCGGCACCCTGCTAGCCGCCGGTTGCCTGGCCCAGCGGGTCCGGCGGGGCTGGCGGGTGACGGTGGTGGTCACCGTCGGTGGTGCAGCGGTGATCCTGGTCGGCAGCCCCTACCTGGGTGCCGATCCGGTAGGAGCGATCGCGTTGACCGCCGGGGTGGCGATCACGGCGGCGATCAGCACCGGTGGTTGGCTGAGTGTGCCCAGAGTGGCGTGGGCGACGATCGCGGGTCTGCTGGTGACCGCCAGCTTCGCACTGCTCGATCTGCAGCGGCCGCAGACCGAACGGGGCAGCCTGGGACGGTTCCTCTCCGCACTGGCCGATGGCACCGGCGGTCTCACCCTGCACCGTTCCTCGGCGGCCAACATGTCGGCCCTGCTGAGCAGCCCGTTGACGGTGCTGGCGCTGGTCGCCGCGGTACTCGTGTGGTTCGCCCTGCTGCAGCCGTGGGGCGGGCTGAAACGGCTGTTCGGCATCTACCCGGCGGTGCGGGCGGCGATGGCCGGCATCGCTGTGTCGTCGGTGATCGGCGGCGGACTCGCGGGTTCTGCGCTGGACGTGGCTGGTGCGGCGGCGGCGGTGACCGTGCCGCTGGCCGCGCTGGTGGCGTTGCGGGTGCTCGGGCACTCGGCGGACCGGACCAGACCGTCGACCGGCCCGGCGGGCTCGGCCGAGCAGATCCCGGCGAAGGCACCCGACGAGGTCAGCGGGTCCGCTGTTTCGGCAGGTGTTACCGTGGAGTCCCGTGGATCGCGCCAGCAGCTTCATCAGTGACGCGCCGGTCTGCACGACCAGTCAGACGACCCACGGGAGCACGCATTGGCCCCTTCGACACAGACGGTACGGCACATTTTCGTCACCGGGGGCGTCGCGTCCTCACTCGGCAAGGGGTTGACCGCATCCAGCCTGGGCAACCTGCTCAGCGCCCGCGGACTCCGGGTGGTGATGCAGAAGCTCGACCCGTACCTCAACGTCGACCCCGGCACGATGAACCCCTTCCAGCACGGTGAGGTGTTCGTCACCGACGACGGCGCCGAGACCGATCTCGACGTGGGGCACTACGAGCGGTTCCTCGACCGTGACCTGTCCTGCAAGGCCAACGTGACCACCGGTCAGATCTACTCCGAGGTCATCGCCAAGGAACGCCGGGGCGAGTACCTCGGCGACACGGTGCAGGTGATCCCGCACATCACCAATGAGATCAAGGCCAGGATCCGGGCGATGGGGGAGCCCGACGAGCACGGGCTGATCCCGGACGTGGTGATCACCGAGGTAGGCGGCACTGTCGGCGACATCGAATCGTTGCCGTTCCTGGAGGCGATCCGCCAGGTCCGCCACGATGTCGGCCGGGACCGCTGCTTCTACCTGCACGTGTCGCTGGTTCCCTACCTGGTGCCGTCCGGCGAGCTCAAGACCAAGCCGACGCAGCACTCGGTCGCCGCGCTGCGCAGCATCGGTATCCAGCCGGACGCGATCGTGTGCCGCTCCGACCGGGAGATCCCGGACAAGTTGAAGCACAAGCTGTCGCTCTACTGTGACGTGGACCGGGAGGCGGTCATCGCCGCCCCCGACGCGCCGAGCATCTACGACATCCCGAAGGTGCTGCACCGGGAGGGCCTCGACGCTTACGTGGTGCGCCGGCTGGGCCTGTCCTTCCGGGACGTGGACTGGACCAGTTGGGACGACCTGCTGGAGCGGGTGCACCATCCGCGACACACCGTGACCGTGGCGCTGGTCGGCAAGTACGTTGACCTGCCGGACGCGTACCTGTCGGTGACCGAGGCGATCCGGGCGGCGGGTTTCGGGCACCGTGCGCGGGTGCAGATCCGGTGGGTGCCCAGCGACGAGTGTGTCAGCCCGAACGGTGCCGCCGCCGCGCTCAGCGGGGTCGACGGGATCGTGATTCCGGGCGGGTTCGGGGTGCGGGGCATCGAGGGCAAGATCGGCGCGGCCCGGTACGGGCGGGAGAGTGGTGTCCCGGTGCTCGGGCTCTGCCTCGGTCTGCAGTGCATGGCGATCGAGGTGGCCCGCAACGGCGCCGGTCTGGCCGGTGCCAACTCGGCAGAGTTCGACGAGGAGGTCGAACACCCGATCATCGCGACCATGGCCGACCAAGAGCAGATCGTCGCCGGCAAGGGGGACATGGGCGGCACGATGCGGCTGGGCGGGTACCGGGCATTGCTGTCCGAGGGCTCGATCGTCGCGCAGGCGTACGGGGCGACCGAGGTCAATGAGCGGCACCGGCATCGCTACGAGGTGAACAACGCGTACCGGGAGGTGTTGGAGAAAGCCGGGTTGCGGATCTCGGGCACCTCGCCGGACGGCCGGCTGGTGGAGTTCGTCGAACTGGACCGGGCTGAGCACCCGTTCTTCGTGGCCACCCAGGCCCATCCGGAGCTGAAGAGCCGTCCGACCCGGCCGCATCCGTTGTTCCACGCCTTCGTCGGTGCCGTGATCACCTATTCGGAGGCCGACCAGTTGCCGGTGGATCTGGCGCCGGCCCCCGGAGGCCGAGCCTGATGCGGGAGCACGGGCCGGACGCCGAAGACGGCTCGGGCGGTCACGCCTACCAGGTGTTGTCGCGGACCGACCGGTTCTCCGGCCCGGTCTTCTCGGTTGTCAGTGACGAGGTGACGATGCCGGGCGGCGGTGTGGCCAGGCGCGACTATGCACGGCACGTCGGCGCGGTCGCAGTGGTCGCGCTCGACGAGGCCGGACGGGTGGTGCTGATCCGTCAGTACCGCCACCCGGTGGGCCGGCAACTGTGGGAGCTGCCCGCCGGCCTGATCGACGTCGCCGGGGAGGACCTGCCCGTCACCGCCCACCGGGAGCTCGTCGAGGAGGCCGACCTGGCCGCCGGTCGACTCGACCTGCTCGTCGATGTGCACCCGTCGCCGGGATTCTCGGACGAGACGGTCCGGATCTTCCTCGCCCGGGACCTCACCCCGGTGCCGGAGCAGGACCGGCACCACCGCCACGACGAGGAGGCGGAGCTGCAGGTCCGCCTCGTCGACCTCGACGAGGCGGCCCGGATGGTGCTGGCCGGCGAGATCACCAACGGTCCGGCGGTGGCCGGTCTGCTGGCTGCCGCCTGCGCCCGGCAGACGGGGTGGGCGGCGTTGCGTGCCGTCACCGAACCTGCCCCGCGCCCGCCCGGCGGCGCAGCGCGCTGACCCGGTGGACAGCGAACGGCGGCCGGGGCGGATGTTGTCCGCCCGACCGCCGTTCGACTTGTCGCAATCTCCGTTCGGCTACCGGTTAGGCGGTAGTCGCCGAGCTGTGGTGTGGTCAGTCGCGCAGCGGCCGACCCTGAGCGTCGGTGCCGCCGTTGACCAGGACGAGAATTCCGTCGATCAGGCCCCAGAGCGAACCGAGGCCGCAGGTGACGACGCTGACGACCAGCTGGAGTACGGCAATCTTGGTGTGGCCTGTATAGAACCGGCCGACTCCGAAGCCGCCCAGCAGGATGCCGAGGACCCCGGCGATGATCTTGCTCTTGTCGGAGACGCCACCGGCGCCAGGATGCTGAGGAAAGGTCATGAAGCGGCAATGTAGTGACCTTGGTCCAGGTCGTCGCAGCGAAGGTCCGGATTCTGGGAAAACTGTGAACGGGTGCTACCTGGTGGTCTCGAACCTTCACTCTGTGTGGCTATCTGGCCGGTGGCTGCGCGGGATGACACACCGTCAAGCCGCGCCGACAGTGACTGTCAACCTGCGGGCTGTCGGACCCGTCGACCGGATTTAGACTTCGCCGGGAGACAGGTTCGGGCAGCGTGGCCTGCGGAAAGGTGACGGCGACGTGAAGGTTGGCATTCCCCGCGAGGTCAAGAACCACGAGTACCGGGTGGCGATCACCCCGGCCGGGGTGCACGAGTTCACCCGGGCCGGTCACCAGGTGACGGTGGAAACCGGTGCCGGCGTCGGGTCCTCCATCACCGACGACGAGTTCGCCGCCGCCGGGGCGAGCATCGCCCCGAGCGCCGACGATGTCTGGGCAAGCGCCGACCTGGTACTCAAGGTGAAGGAGCCGGTCGCCGAGGAGCACCACCGGATGCGTCCCGGCCAGGTGCTCTTCACCTACCTGCACCTTGCGGCGTCGTGGGAGTGCACCGACGCCCTGCTGCGGCAGCGGGTCACCGGAATAGCGTACGAGACGGTGGAGAACGCCGACCGGTCCCTCCCGCTGCTCGCACCGATGTCCGAGGTCGCCGGTCGGCTGGCCGCGCAGGTCGGCGCGTACCACCTAATGCGTCCCGGCGGCGGGCGCGGCGTGCTGATGGGCGGGGTCCCCGGCGTCTACCCGGCGAAGGTGGTGGTCATCGGGGCCGGGGTGTCCGGGATGAACGCGGCGGCGATCGCGCTCGGGATGCACGCCGACGTCCTGCTGCTCGACCGGGACATCAGCAAGCTGCGTCAGGCGGAAGCGATCCACCAGGGGCGGATGAAGACGGTTGCGTCAAACACTTACGAAATCGAGCGGGCGGTGATCGACGCGGACCTGGTGATCGGCGCGGTCCTGGTGCCCGGGGCGAAGGCACCCAGGATCGTCACCAACGAACTGGTGTCCCGGATGAAGCCTGGCAGTGTGCTCGTCGACATCTCGATCGACCAGGGTGGCTGTTTCGAGGACTCCCGGCCCACCACCCACGCCGAACCCGTCTACCCGGTCCACGACTCGGTCTTCTACTGCGTGGCGAACATGCCGGGCGCCGTCCCGCACACCAGCACGTACGCGTTGACCAATGTCACTCTGCCGTACGCCCTCGAACTCGCCAACCGGGGCTGGCGCGACGCGCTGCGTCACGACCGGGCTCTCGCCGCCGGGCTGAACACCCACGACGGCGAGATCACCTCCGGTCCGGTGGCCGAGGCACACGGCCTGGGCAGCCGGTCGTTGGCCGAGGTGCTGGGCTGACCGGCGACGCGCCGCCGCCGGCCCCGGCGCTGCGGCACGCGGTCCGCAGCTACCTGGACCACCTGACCGTCGAACGCGGGCTGTCGCAGCACACCCTCCGGTCCTACCGGCGCGACCTGGACCGCTACCTCGGCACGCTGGCGCACCTGGAGATCGACGAGCTGGCCCAGGTGGGGCCGGCGCAGATCACCGGGCACCTGGCCGCGCTGCGGGCCGGCGCCGACGGGCAGCCGCCGCTGTCAGCCGCGTCCACCGCTCGGGCCGCCAGCGCCATTCGCGGGCTGCACCGGTTCGCCGTCCGGGAGGGACACGCCGACTCCGACGCCGGCCGCGACGTCCGTCCCGCCGTCCCGCCGCGCCGGCTGCCCCGGGCGCTCGACGTCGACCAGATCGAACGGCTGCTGGCCGCCGCCGGGGCAGTGGACGGTTCGGTGCCGCCGCTTGCCGTACGCGACCGGGCGCTGCTGGAGTTCCTCTACGGCACCGGGGCGCGGATCTCCGAGGCGGTCGGTGCCGCCGTCGACGACCTCGACCTGGACACCGGGGCGGTCCTGCTCCGCGGCAAGGGCGGCCGGCAGCGGGTGGTCCCGGTCGGCGGGTACGCGGCAGACGCGCTGCGGGCGTACCTGACCCGGGTACGGCCGGCACTCGCGGCGGCGGGCCGGGGCAGCCCGGCCGTCTTCCTCAACGCGCGGGGCGGGCAGCTGTCCCGGCAGAGCGCGTGGACGGTACTGCGGCGCGCCGCCGAGCGCGCCGGGCTGCCGGTGAGCGGGGCGCATCCGGTTTCCCCGCACACCCTGCGGCACTCGTACGCCACCCATCTGCTCGACGGCGGCGCGGACGTACGGGTGGTCCAGGAACTGCTCGGCCACGCGTCGGTGACCACCACTCAGGTCTACACTCTGGTGACCGTCGACCGGCTCCGCGAGGTCTACGCCACCTCGCATCCGCGGGCCCGTTATTGACTCGCAGGCGGATGCGGGTGCGAACGTCGGGCGTACCCGGGCCATGCCGGGTCGACACGCCGGACCGGTGTCCGCCGCACCCCGGCCGGGTGGCGTACAGTCGGGCAACGGCGCGGCTTTCGTACGGCGGCAGGCGAAGGCCCCGCAGCGGCGACGCCGCTGCAGACGCCGGTCGGCTCCGGCGCCGAGCAGTCGTCGGGAGGGGGCGCACAGGACATGGCGGGCAACAGTGACCGTGCCGAGGCGTGGACCTCGACGCTCCGCGAACAACAGGCGGGGCTCGATCTGAGCGCGGAGCTCGGTCCCGCCGATCCGACCGCCTACACCATGCGCAAGCCGATCCCCGAGCCGATGCCGACCGACCGGCACGGACCGGCGCGAATCATCGCGATGGCCAACCAGAAGGGCGGCGTCGGCAAGACCACCACGACGATCAACCTCGGTGCCGCGTTGGCCGAGTATGGTCGCCGGGTGCTGCTGGTCGATTTCGACCCGCAGGGCGCGCTGTCGGTCGGGCTCGGGGTCAACCCGCACAACCTCGATCTGTCGGTCTACAACCTGCTGATGCAGGACGACGTCACCGCCGAGGACGTGCTGATCAAGACCGACGTCGCCGGTCTGCACCTGCTGCCGGCCAACATTGATCTGTCGGCCGCGGAGATCCAGCTGGTCAACGAGGTCGCCCGGGAGATGGCCCTGGCCCGGGTGCTCAAGTCGATCCGCAAGGAGTACGACTTCGTTCTGATCGACTGCCAGCCCTCGCTCGGTCTGCTGGCGATCAACGCGCTCACCGTGGCGCACGGTGTGCTGATCCCGCTGGAGTGCGAGTTCTTCAGCCTGCGTGGGGTGGCGCTGCTGCTGGACACCATCGACAAGGTCCGCGAGCGGCTCAACTTCGACCTGGAGCTGGAAGGCATCCTCGCCACGATGTACGACAGCCGCACCACCCACTGCCGGCAGGTGCTGCAGCGAGTGGTCGAGGCGTTCGGCGACAAGGTCTACCAGACGGTCATCACCAAGACGGTGAAGTTCCCCGAGTCGACGGTGGCCGGCGCGCCGATCACCAGCCTCGACCCGGCCTCGTCCGGGGCCCGCAACTACCGGCAGCTGGCCCGCGAGGTCATCGCGCACCAGGCGGAGCGCTAACCTGCGGTGCAGCTCGTCGAGCAGGTGGACTACGGTCGACGGGTGAGCGCTCCGACGGTCGACGTGACAGCTGGGCAGGTGGCCGGTACGGCACCCGGATCCGGCGACGCCACCGGCGTGGCCCTGCCCGGCGAGAGCACCGGATTCACCGTCCGGCTGGACAACTTCACCGGCCCGTTCGACTTGCTGCTGCAGCTCATCGGTAAACACAAGCTGGACGTCACCGAAGTGGCCTTGCACCAGGTCACCGACGAGTTCATCGCCTACATCCGGGCGATGGGCGACGACTGGGACCTGGACGAGGCCAGTGAGTTCCTGGTCGTCGCGGCGACCCTGCTCGACCTCAAGGCCGCCCGGCTGCTGCCCGCCGCCCAGGTCGAGGACGAAGAGGACCTGGCTCTGCTGGAGGCCAGGGACCTGCTGTTCGCCCGGCTGTTGCAGTACAAGGCGTTCAAGGAGGCCGCGGCGCGTATCGCCGAGCTGGAGACCGACGGGGCCCGCCGCTATCCCCGCTCGGTCACCATGGAGGAGCGGTACGCGCAGGCGCTGCCCGAGCTGGTGCTCGGTATCGGTCCGCAGCGGCTCGCGAAGCTCGCGATCAGGGCGATGACGCCACGCGTCGCGCCGGTCGTCTCCATCGACCACGTGCACCAGATCCGGGTGAGCGTGCGGGAGCACGCCACTCTGCTGCGGGACCGGCTGCGCCGGATGGGCACCGCGACGTTCCAGACGCTGTGCCTGGACTGCGAGTCCACCCTGGAGGTCGTCGCACGCTTCCTCGCGCTGCTGGAGCTCTACCGGGAGGGTCTGGTCGGCTTCAGCCAGGAGCAGGCACTGGGGGATCTGACCGTACGCTGGACCGGAGGCGCCGACGGCGGCGGGGAGCTCACCATCGACGAGTACGCCGGCCACCCGGAGGAACGGGACGCCGCCGCGGCACCGGCCACCCAGTCGGACGCGATCCAGTCGGACGCCGTGCAGGAGGAGATCCCGTGAGCACCGACGAGCAGCCCGACTCGCTCGCCGAGCAGGCGGCCGCCTGGGTGCCACCGTGGGCGCGGGCCCCCGTACCAGCGGACCATGCCAGCGCGCCCGAACCGGAGCCGCCGCCGGCCCCCGAGCCCGAACCGGTCCCGGCGGCGGAGTCGACACCGCCTGCGCCCGGACCGGTGCCAGTCGCTGAGCCGACGCCGGTGGTCGAGCCGTCGCCGCGCCGACCGGAGGCGCTGGCGTTGCTCGACGACGCCGAGCTGCGCGCCGCGCTCGAAGCGATCATGCTCGTGATCGACGAACCCGTCGCCGAGGTGGTCCTGGCCCAGGTGCTGGAGCAGCCCACCGACCGAATCGCCGCGGTCCTCGCCGACCTCTCCGCCGGCTACACGGCGGCTGGTCACGGCTTCGACCTGCGCCGGGTGGCTGGCGGCTGGCGGCTCTACACCCGTCCGGAGTACGCACCGTACGTGGAGCGGTTCGTGCTCGACGGGCAGTCGGCACGGCTGACCCAGGCCGCGCTGGAGACCCTCGCCGTGGTCGCCTACAAGCAGCCGGTGACACGTGGTCGGGTCTCCGCGATCCGGGGCGTCAACTGCGACGGGGTGATCCGTACCCTGTTGTCCCGTGGCCTGATCGAGGAGTGTGGCAGCGAGCCGGAGTCCGGCGCCTACCTCTACCGCACCTCGACGCTGTTCTTGGAAAAACTGGGGTTGGACAGCGTCGAGGAGCTTCCCTCGCTCGCGCCGTTCCTGCCCGACGACGTGGAAGAGATTGCCGATGCCCAGCGATGACGACAGCGGTGTCCAGCGTCTGCAGAAGGTGCTCGCCACCGCCGGGGTCGGCTCGCGGCGGGCCTGCGAGGATCTGATCTTCCGACGGCGGGTGACGGTCGACGGACGCATCGCCCAACTCGGCGACAAGGTCGACCCGCGTACGGCGGTCATCCACGTCGACGGCGAACGGGTCGTCGCCGACCACCGGCTCGCCTATCTGGCGATGAACAAGCCTCGCGGCGTCGTTTCCACCATGGCTGACGAAAAGGGGCGTACCGCGCTGTCGGACCTGCTCGACCGGGTCGACCAGCGGGTCTACCACGTCGGCCGGCTGGACGCGGACAGTGAGGGGCTGTTGCTGCTGACCAACGACGGCACGCTGGCCCACCGCCTGATGCATCCGTCGTACGGGGTGCCGAAGACGTACCTGTGTGAGATCGCCGGCCCGGTGCCCCGGGCGGTCGGCCGCCGGCTGCTCGCCGGTGTCGACCTCGACGACGGGCCAGCCAAGGTGGACAAGTACGCGCTGCTGGACACCCTGGGGCGCACCGCGCAGGTCGAGGTGGTGCTGCACGAGGGGCGCAACCACATCGTGCGTCGGCTGTTCGACGAGGTGGGGCACCCGGTCTCGCGACTGGTGCGTACCGCCATCGGGCCGATCCGTCTCGGTGACCTGCGGCCGGGGCGGACCCGGCGGCTGAACAACGCGGAGGTCGCCGCCCTCTTCGCGGCCGTCAGTGACTAACCAGGCATGATGGACCCGGAAAGCGGGCACTCGGCAGGTGTCCTCGTGGATGCCCCCGGGACTGCCGGGGCCGGTGGTACGGGAGAGAGGAAACCGACGGTGGCTGAGCAGGCACGGACCGGGCACTTCGTGGTGGCGGTGGATGGTCCGTCCGGATCTGGCAAATCCACGGTTTCCCGGCGACTGGCCACCGCGACAGGTGCCCGCTACCTGGACACCGGGGCGATGTACCGGGCGATCACCTGGGCGGTGCTCCGGTCCGGCATCGACCCGCACGACACCCCCGGAGTCGTCAAGGTCGCGTCGGACGTCACCTTGACCGTCGGCACCGATCCGGCGGCACCGCACATCAGTGCGGACGGCGTCGCGGTGGACGTCGAGATCCGCAGCCAGGAGGTCACCTCCGCGGTGTCCGCGGTGGCCGCCGTGCCGGCGGTACGTGAACGGCTGGTCGCCGAGCAGCGTGCGTTGATCGACCAGCCGGCCCCGATCGTCGTCGAGGGCCGTGACATCGGATCGGTCGTCGCACCCGACGCCGACCTCAAGGTCTACCTCACCGCTTCGGCCGAGGCCCGGGCGATGCGGCGCAGCGCCGAGACCGCCGCCGACGTGGCGGCGACGGCGGCGGCACTGGCCCGCCGTGACCGGCTCGACTCGACCCGGGCCGCCGACCCGTTGCAGCAGTCCGCCGACGCGGTGGCGCTGGACACCACCGGGATGGGCATCGACGAGGTCGTCGACCGGCTCCGTGAGCTACTCGTAGCCCGGATCTCCCGGTGAGCGCCGAGGCGGTCCCCGACGAGCGGACCGGACCGGCCGCGCCGGTCCCGGTGGTCGCCGTCGTCGGGCGCCCCAACGTCGGCAAGTCCACACTGGTCAACCGGATGATCGGCCGCCGGCAGGCGGTGGTGGAGGACACCCCGGGCGTGACCCGAGACCGGGTGCCGTACGACGCCAACTGGTCCGGCCGGCAGTTCGTCGTCGTCGACACCGGCGGCTGGGAGCCGGACGCCCGGGACCGGGCCGCCGCCATTGCCGCCCAGGCCGAAGCCGCAGTGGCCACCGCCGACGTCGTCCTGTTCGTCGTCGACGCGACAGTCGGCTCGACCGACGTCGACGAGGCTGCGGTCAAGATGCTGCGACGCAGCGCCAAACCGGTCCTGCTGGTCGCCAACAAAGCCGACAACATGTCCGTCGAGCTGGAGTCGGCCGCTCTGTGGTCGCTCGGCCTGGGCGAGCCGTACCCGGTCTCCGCGCTGCACGGCCGCGGGTCCGGTGACCTGCTCGACGCGGTCCTCGACGCGTTGCCCGATCCGCCGCCGATTACCGAGCCGGGTGGGCCGCGCGGCCCACGCCGGGTCGCCCTGGTCGGCCGGCCGAACGTGGGCAAGTCGAGTCTGCTCAACCGGCTCGCTCGGGAGGAGCGGGCCGTCGTCGACTCCGTCGCGGGCACCACCGTCGACCCGGTGGACAGCATTGTCGAGATCGGCGGTGAGCCGTGGCAGTTCGTCGATACCGCCGGGCTGCGCAAGCGCGCCAACCGGGCCAGCGGCACCGAGTACTACGCCAGCCTGCGCACTGCGGGCGCGATCGAATCGGCCGAGGTGGCGGTCGTCCTGCTCGACGCCAGCGAAGTCCTGAGCGAGCAGGACCAGCGGGTGCTGTCGATGGTCGTCGAGGCCGGCCGGGCGCTGGTGATCGCGTTCAACAAGTGGGATCTGGTCGACGCCGACCGACGATACTACCTGGAGAAGGAGATCGAACGGGACCTGCGGCGCATCCCTTGGGCGATCCGGGTGAACATCTCCGCCCGGACCGGCCGGTCGGTGGATCGGCTCGCCCCGGCGCTGCGGACCGCGCTGGCCAGCTGGGAGACCCGGATCCCGACCGGCCAGCTCAATCAGTGGATCACCGCCCTGGTGCAGGCCACCCCGCACCCGGTACGCGGCGGTCGCGCACCGCGCATCCTTTTCGCCACCCAGGCCGGCGTGGCGCCGCCCCGGTTCGTGCTGTTCACCACCGGCCCGCTCGACGCCGGCTACCAGCGGTTCGTCGAACGTAAGCTGCGGGAGGAGTTCGGCTTCGAAGGCACCCCGATCGAGGTCACGGTGCGCCCGCGCAAGCAGGTGGGTCCCGGCGGGCGGGGCAAAGCCCACGGCTGACGCCTGTTGCCACTGTGGCTGTCGTGGCCGTCGGGTGGGGCCACGGAGTCCTGGCCGACCGGTGCGCTACGCTGTACCGGCTGCCGCTGGCGTTATGTCGGCGGAGGCGGGACGTGGCGCAGCTTGGTAGCGCACTTGACTGGGGGTCAAGGGGTCGTCGGTTCGAATCCGGCCGTCCCGACAGTTGCTAAAGAAGCCGCTGACCAGGGGTAATCTCTGGTCAGCGGCTTCTAATGCACTGTGCCTCGGTAGGAGATTGCTGATCTAGACCCAACGCCGTTCAGTTAGGCGGTGTGGGTTGGTGTCAAGGGCTGGTCATGACCGTGATGTCGATCGTGGCCCGGTAGCTGGCGCGGTCGATGTCGGGTCCGCGGGCGTTGTACTTGGAGATCGCGCGTTTGACGATCCGTGCCTTGGTACGGACTCGTCGGTCGGGTAGAAGTGTGGCCAGGACCCGGCGGCCGATCACGCCGATCAGGTCGATGTGGGTGTCCGCGATCACTCCGGCGGCGAGGATGACCTGGTCACGGGCGGTATGCAGGGCGACCGTGAAACTCGCCCGGTCGGGGTCGAGCCCGGTGACACTGTCCGTGGCGTCGGTCATCGCGGTCCGTAGCAGTTGGTAGGTGACGAGCAGGGCGTAGATCTCCTGTTCCACGCCGGTCGGGGTACGGGCGCGTAGGACACGTCCGCCCAGGATGGTCGACTTCAGTTCGAGGTAGGCGGTCTCGATCTCCCACCGCTGGTGGTAGAGGGCGACGAGTTCACCGGCGGGGTAGCGGCGGTGGTCGAGCAGGGTGGTGATCAGGCGGTAGGTGCCGGTGTGGCGTCCGGTGCTGGTGGCGATGGTGATCTGGGCGTCGATGACGCGGACGGCCAGGGTGCCGAGTTGGGACTGGTAGGAGCCGTCGCGGTGGCGGCGGCGCACGGGTAGGCGTCGACTGTTCTTGCATCGCACGAGCAGGTCGGTTCCGGTGGCGGCGAGTCCGGTGAGCAGGTCGGCGGTGTCGTAGGCGCGGTCGGCGAGCAGGAGCATCCCGGGGCGCAGGCTGGCGGCGAGTCGGGGTGCGTATCCGGGTTCGCCGGTGGTGGACGGGCCGAAGACGGCGTCGATGACGGTGCGGGTTCCGCAGGCGAGCAGGGCCAGCAGTCGGATGGTGGGGTAGCCGCCGGTGCCGTGGTTGCAGCGGTGTTTGACCAGTGTGGTCAGGTTCGCGGGGCTGTCGGGCACGCTGATCAGGGTGCCGTCGAGTGCGCAGACCAGCAGACCGCGCCAGTGGCTGGCGGTGGCGGTCGTGGCGGCGGGGCCTCGGAGCAGGTCGAACAACGCGTGCAGGGGTGCGGCGCCGAGTCGTTGTCGGGCCTGGCGTAGCGCGCTGGGGGTGGGTGTCGCCGGGGTGAGACCGCGCAGGCCGGCGGTCATCCGGTGCCAGACCTGGGTGTAGCCGAGGTCGGTGAACAGGCAGCCGGCGAGTAGGAGGTAGACCACGACGCGTGCGGGTAGCAGCCGGACCCGGGACTGGGTCCGGCCGGTGTCGGCCACCGCTTCGTCGACCATGTCGAAGGGTATGAGCTGGGTCAACTCGCCGAGGTGGCCGGGGGCGTACGGGCCCGCCGCGACGGTGGTGGTGGTCGTTATGGCAATCTGGTCCACGAGCGGAGTTCCTGGTTCGGGGTGTCTTGGAGTGACAACCCTTCTACCGGAACTCCGCTCCTTCCGTCCTGATCAACACACCTCTTGACACCAACCCACACCGCCTAACTGAACGGCGTTGGATCTAGACCCGTCTTTCGCACATGCGGTTGAGTGACTTGCGTTGCGGGTCCGGGCACCTCACCGGTCGGGCATACCGTCGCGTGCCGACAGCGACCGGGTGACGATCTCGAGGACGGCTGGGCGGTGCTCGTTGAGAAAGAAGTGCCCGCCGGTCATCGTGTGGATGGTGACGCCCGCGGTGGTGTGCCGGCGCCACGCGTCGGCCTCGTCCGGGGTGGTCGTCGGGTCGGCGGTGCCGGTCAGTACCGTCACCGGGGCGGAGATCGTCACGTCCGGGGCGCACCGGTAGGTCTCGATCGCACGGTAGTCGTTGCGGATCGCCGGCAGCAGCAGCGCCCGCATCTCCGGGTCGGCGAAGACCCGGCTGTCGGAACCGTCGAGGGCCGTCAGCTCGGCGATGAGGCCGTCGTCGTTGAGAGTGTGTACGCGTTCATCGCGGTGCCGGGACGGAGCGCGGCGGCCGGAGACGAAGAGCCGGCGAGGAGTGAGCCCCAGCCGGTTCTCCAGCCGTCGTGCCACCTCGAAGGCGACGGTCGCGCCCATGCTGTGTCCGAAGAGGGAGACGTCGCCGCCGAGGTCGGGCAGGGCGGCGAGCGCGTCGAAGGCTCCGTCTGCGAGGTCGGCGACGGAATTGGCGAAGGGCTCGTCGTGGCGCTCCATGCGACCGGGGTACTGCACGGCGAGAACCGCGACGGCGGGGGCCAGGGCGACCGAGTGCCGGAAGTAGAAGCTGGCGCTGCCACCGGCGTGCGGGAGGCAGATCAGGCGCGGCGCGTCCACCGCCGCCGAGTGGTAACGGCGAATCCAGGCACCTGCGGTGATCGATGTCATGGGTGTCAGGATGCCGTCCAGGCTTCGCGGGCGCCAGTGCCGGCTAGTCGAGCCGCTCCGCCAGGATCTCCACGGCCAGGGCGGTGGCTGCGACCACGTCCGCCACCTGCTGCATGCTGACCGTTTCGGGGACATCGCCGGCCCGGTGGTAGTGCGGGTTGCGGAAGTTGGCCGTGTCGGTGATTTGGACCGCGGGCAGATCGGCGTCCCAGAACGGCAGGTGGTCGCTGCGCGCGAAGTGCTGGGTGAACGGCACGAAACGGCCAAGCAGCGGCCCCAGCACAGGGAGGTCGGTGGGTGCGCGGAGCAGAATAGTGCCGGTCGGGCCGGCCAGCTGGGTCAGGGCGGCCGCGAACAGCGTCGCCATCGTACGACTGGACCGCTGGTAGAGCACGGCAGCGAAGTCCGCTCGCTGCCCGTCGCGCCGAATTCGCTTGATCTGCCCAGGGTAGAGCAGGCCGAGCCCGGTCGGCAGATGTTGGCTGCCGGGCTCCGTGCTAGCGAATCCGAGCATCTCGAACACATAGGCGCCGACCACCTTCCGCCTGGCAACCGACATCTGCCGCACCAGGTGACGGGCACCGTGAAAGCCGAGTTCCTCGTGGTCGACCGCGACGAGCAGTACCGTACGGCGGAACCGTGTCCCACCCAGCAGTCGTGCCAGTTCCAGTAGCCCGACCACGCCGGTGCCGTTGTCGTCGGCGCCGCCGGTGCCTGGAACCGTGTCGTGGTGGGCGAGGACCAGGACCACCTCGGAGAGCTCGCCCTCCTTGGCCGCGACGATGTTGACGCCGTCGATGTCCACGTCGGTCAGGACGTCCTCGTACCGCCCGCTCGGCCCCCACTGGGGGACACCCCGCGCGTGAAACCGGTCGAGTCGGGCCGTCCAGCCCGCTGCCGCGAAACGGTCCCGTAGGTCACCGTCCAGCTCGGCGCAGGCGCCCGGGGTGAGCACCCGGACCCGGGGTGCCGGGAGTGTCCGGAGCTCGTGTCGGAGCGCGTCGGCGTCGACGGTCGCGCGCAGCTCGCGCACACGTTCGACCTGCCCGGGGTCGAGAACGGGTAGGCGAGGTTCGGCTGCTCCAAAGATGATCAACCTTACATCGGTGGACGTCAGCGTATCCAGTTGACAGGAAAAGTGCTGGGCGTAATATTGATAAAAGTCAATCAACGGTGCGTTCGCTGTCCTTCCTTCGGACGATCCGCCACGCCGCGCTGCCCGGTGCCACCCGTGCCGCGCCACACCGGGCACCTCGTGCTTCCCGCCGCCCGGGGTGGTCGACCGTACGTGACAGCGTGCGCTGTCGATCCGTCCGAACCTCAGTGGAGGAGAGCCAGCACATGCGCTTACATCGGTACCGGTCCCGGCTGTGGACAGCCGCGACCGTGGCGGCCGTGGTCGCCGGGAGCGGAGTGGCCGTCACGGCCGCGTACGCTGCCGTCGGGTGCGGCGTCACCTACTCCGTCGCCTCGCAGTGGCCGGGTGGGTTCACCGCCAACGTGGCCATCACTAACCTCGGTGACCCGGTCAGCTCGTGGACGCTGACCTGGAGCTACGGCAACGGTCAGCAGATCACCCAGGCCTGGAACGCCACGGTGTCGCAGAGCGGTGGACAGGTCACCGCCCGCAACGCCAGCTACAACGGCAGCATCGCCACCGGGGCGACCGCGTCGTTCGGTTTCAACGGTTCGTGGAACGGCAGCAACACCGCGCCGACCAGCTTCGCGCTCAACGGCACCACCTGTACGGGCTCGCCCACCGATCCCACCACCCCGCCGCCCACGACCGCGCCGCCGACCACCCCGCCGCCCACGATGCCACCCGGCGACCCGACCTGGGGTACGGCGTTGCCGCCGGCGAGTGCGCCCAGGAGCCGGGCGTACGAACTGATCGCCACCGCCAACGAGAAGGGCTACCTGCCGCGGGCCGGGGAGTGCTCGGTCGAGATCCACGCCCGCTACTGGACCTACGGCCCGGACGGCAAGGTCTACCCGACCTGGCACCCGACCCGGGACCCGAGCGGCTGCAACTTCGGCCACGAGCACGGTGACGATCCCCGGACCTCGGACCTGTACGGCACCGCCGGCTGGCCCGCCTTCGGGTACACCAGCGAGGTCATGCTGGACAACATGCCCGACCACAGCCACCGCCACGAGGACCACGTGGGGCACAAGGTGCTGGTGGTGAACAACAGCAACGTCATCCAGGGCGACAACGGCACCAGCTTCTTCCCGCCGCAGGGGCCCACCATCGCCGTCTGCGACATCCTGCTGAAGTTCCACCAGGGCACCCACTCGCCGGACGCGTTCACCAACAACGTCCACGAGTTGCTGTTCAACCAGCGCTGTGTCGGAAGCAACGGTGGCCCCGTCACCGAGGCCCGGTACAACGCGATGATCCCGCTCGGTCGACCCGGCGGCTTCAGCCCCAGCGAATGCCCCGGCTTCGGTCGCCCGTTCATCAACGTCGCACCGGCGGTGCCGGCGGACTCGCCGTCGGACACCCGGTCGCTGGGTCGGCTGATCGCCGAGACCGGCTGTATCGACGCGATCCGGGAGGGCCGGACACACTTCGACCCGCTGTACCCCAACCCGGTGCCGTTCACGGTTTCCGACATGGACGACTTCTGGTTCTCCGACGTGCAGGTGACGGGCTCCGGGCTGGACTTTCACCTCGCGCCGCTGTTCTACGTCGTCAATCCCTCCCGGTACTACGACCCGACACTGCCGAACAGGATGGGCCGGATCGTGGACCTGTGCTACACCGACCTGGCCGGTGGCGACTACTGCGCCGAGGCTCGACAGGTGACCCAGCAGACCGGCCAACAGGTCGCCTGGGACGATCCCCGATCGCCGTTCAAGGGCACCCTGCGCGAGTACCGGCCCGGCACCTTTTCGGTGCGCAACAGCGGGCCATCCACGGTCTACACCGACGTGTACGGACGCAACGCCTCCACCACGCCGTTCGCCGGCTCCATCGAACAGTACTTCTCCGGTAACACCGGAAGCGAGATGTACGTCCGAGGATCCATCAAGGACTACGCGGCGACCGGAGTCCACGCCCCGAACTGACACCTCTGACCCGGGCACCCCCGGCCGCGGTACGCCGTGAGCCGGCCGGCACCGCACAGGGCGGGCCATCGGCGAACCCGATGGCCCGCCCGTCGTCTGCACCCGACACGTCGGCCGGGCAACGCCGGAGAAGCCCGGCAGCCGCCAGCCGTAAAGAATCTTGACAACGTTCCGCACAGCCGACGTCTCGCAGGAAAGGGCACACACATGTCTGTGCCAGCGCCCAGGGGCATCCTCGTCGAGAGACCTGGCTGACCATGGTGCCCGCCGCGGTCGAGGCCCGCCGGATCCGACACCGGCCGATGGCCGCGCTGTTCACCGGCGCGGCGGTGACCCACGTGTCGATGGTCGGTGCGAGCACGGTGAGCACTCTCGTCGGGGCGCAGTTGCTCAGCCCGCTGTGGATCGGCATACCGAACGCGGCCGGAATCGTCGGCTCCGCCGTCGGCACCCTGACGCTCACCGCCGTGCTGGCCAAACGTGGCAGCCGTACCGCGCTCGTGTCGGGCTACCTGGTCGCGGTCGTCGGTGCGGTCGTCGCGGGCGGCGCCGTGCTGGCCGACGCGGCGGGCCTGCTGATGGTCGGCATGCTGCTGCTCGGTGTCGGCAACGGCGCAGCGCAGCTGGCCCGGTACTGCGCGGCGGACCTGTACCCGCCCGACCGCAGGGGTTTCGCGGTCGGCGTCGTCGTCTGGGCGGGTACCGTCGGCGCGTTGGCCGGGCCCAACCTGATCGCGCCACTCGCGCGGTTCTCCGCCGGGCTGGGTCTGCCGCCGCTCGCCGGGCCGTACCTCTTGGCGCTGGTCGCTGCGGGTGCCGCGGCAGCGGCGTCGGCGACCCTGCCGACGACCCGGGCCGGTACGCGGCGCGCTGCCCTGACGCCCGGTGACACGAAGCCGGGTGCCGTGTCGGTCGGGGTGTGGCGACGTCCGGTGGTCCGTACCGCGGTGGTGTCGATGACCGCCGGCCAGGTGTCGATGGTCGCCGTGATGACAGTGACGCCGTTGCACATGGACATGCACGGTCACGGCCTTGGCGCGGTAGGTGCGGTGGTCAGCTCACACATGCTCGGCATGTTCCTGCTGGCGCCGCTGTCCGGGCACATCGTCGACCGGTTCGGGGCACGGACGGCGATCCTCGCCGGCATCGGGTTGATCGCCCTGTCCACGATGGTCGCATTGATGCCGGCGGCCGCAAGCGCGCAACTGTACGTCGCGCTGTTCCTACTCGGTTCCGGCTGGAACCTCACCTTCGTCGGCGGCAGCGGCCTGCTCACCCAGTCGTTGACACTCGCCGACCGCCAGCACGTCCAGGGGGGCGTGGACGCGGTCGCCTGGGGAGCCTCGGCGGTGGCCAGCGTCGGTGCCGGAATGGTGCTCGGCACCGTCGGGTACCCGGTGTTGGCGGTCAGTGCCGGTGCGGCGGTGCTGCTCCCGTTGTTCCTGCTGGCCCGGGCGGATGGCCCGGCCGCCGCCCCGTCCTCCGGCGGAGCCGAGGACCCGCCGGACCGGCACGGCGGGCAGCCGTGCTGCTAGCCGTGCCGGTCAGCCGTGCCGCTAGCGTCCGCCGGGCCGGGGCGGCCGGTCAACCGGGCGCGGAGCGTCGCCGTCGGCCGGTCCCAACGTGGTCATGTCGACGACGAGGTCGGCCCGGTCTCGACCGGCCCCGATCAACCGGGCGTTCGGGTCGTCGACCGTGGCTACCCAGGCGCGGGCGGCGGCGGGTGACTTGCCGAACTCGACGTGCCGGCGGATGAGACGGTCCCGCCGTACGTCGTCGTCGAGTTGGCAGAACCACACCTCGGCCAGCAGCGTGCGTACCGCCGTCCAGGGCTCTGCGTCCGCGAGCAGGTAGTTTCCTTCGGTGACGACCAGCCGTACCGGTGGGTCCACCGCGACGGTGCCGGCCACCGGTTGTTCGAGGTCGCGTTCGAAACCCGGCGCCCAGACGGTCCGATGCCGTTCGGTCCGCAGCCGGTGCAGCAGGGCGAGGTAGCCGTCACCGTCGAAGGTGTCGATGGCGCCCTTGCGGTCGCGCCGGCCGAGCCGGTCCAGTGCCGCGTCGGACAGGTGGAAGCCGTCCATCGGCACCAGCGCCGCCGGGACCCCGACCTGCCGCAGCCCGGCGACCAGCAGCGCCGCCAGCGTCGACTTGCCCGCCGCCGGGCAGCCGGTGATGCCGAGGAGGAGTCGGCCGTCGCGGGGGACAAGCCGGCGGGCACGTGCGACGAGTTCATCGAGCATGCACCAGCTTAAGCAGCGCCGGGGAGCCGCTGGCCGACTCCCCGGCGGACGAGGGTACCCGCGCCCCGGCCCGCAACCCATTGACATCGAGACTGCCCGTAGTTAACACTGTCGATTCAATCCGGCAATCGCGTGGCAATCGTACCAGGTGTCATGTTAGCGCTAACATTGGAGCCACTGGCTGCGGCGTCGCTGCCGTCCGGTGCCCGGTCGTAGGCAGCGGACCACCGGCATTGGCCGGACCGGACCAACTTTGACAGATAGGAGACCCGATGTCGCGGACCCTTGCCCGGCTAAGCGCCGTCCTTGCCGCCGCCTGCCTGCTGTTCACCTCATGGTCGGTGACCGCGGCGAGACCGGCTGTCGCCCTCGACCCGTTCACCGGATACCTGTTGGCCCACTTCACCGGGGAGTCGACCAACGGCGAGCAGATCTATCTGGCGCACAGTACCGACGGGCTGCGCTGGACCGACCTCAACAACGGGAGCCCGGTCCTGCTATCCACAGTGGGCACCCGTGGGGTGCGGGACCCGGTCCTGGTCCGCGCACCGGCCGGCGACCGGTACTGGATCATCGCCACCGATCTGCGGATCGCCAGCGGCACGTCGTGGAACGACGCCGCCAACCGGGGCAGCACCTCGATCGTCGTATGGGAGTCCACCGACCTGGTCAACTGGTCGGCACCGTGGCTGCTCAACGTCGCCGGCGGTATCGCGGGCGCCGGCAACGCCTGGGCACCTGAGGCGATCTACAACCCGGCGACCGGGGACTACGTCGTCTACTGGGCGACCAACTCGGCCCGCAACGGGGTCACCAAGCACCGCATCTGGTACGCGCGGACCAGCGACTTCCGGACCATCGGTGCTCCGCAGCTCTACATCGACCGGGGCAGCGGCCAGGGCATCATCGACACCCAGATCATCGAGGTCCCGAACAGCGTCGGCGGCTACCGCTACTACCGGGCGTCGGCCGACGGTCACATCACCATCGAGGCGAGCAACTCGATCCTCGGTAACTGGACGACCCTCGGCAATTTGTCGCACCTGGGTATCTCGAACGGCACCGGCGGCGGCAATGTCGTTGAGGGCCCGATGTGGGCCCAGTTCAACGGCCGTGACGAGTGGGTGCTCTGGCTTGACCAGTACGCCACCGGCCGTGGCTACCTGCCGGTCACCTCGACCAACCTGGGCAGCACGGGCAACTTCCGGACCCGGTCGGACTACAGCATGGGCGGCAGCCGCAAGCGGCACGGATCGATCCTCAACCTGACTGCGGCCGAGCAGGCCAGGGTGCTTGGCCGTTGGGGCGCCACCACCCCGGTGAACCGGATCCAGTCGTACAACTACCCGGACCGCTACGTGCGGCACGCCGACTTCGACGTGCGCATCGACGCCAACGTCAGCCCGGCCCAGGACGCCCAGTTCCGGCTGGTGCCCGGCCTGACCGGCGGCTCGGGGTACGTCTCGATCGAATCGGTCAACTATCCGGGCCACTACTTGCGGCACTACGCGTACGACTTCGAGTTGGCACCCGACGACGGCTCGACGGTCTTCGCCGCCGACGCCACCTTCCGCCGGGTCGCCGGACTGGCCGACGCCGGATGGTCCTCGTTCCAGTCCTACAACTTTCCGGACCGCTACGTCCGGCACTACGGCTACCACCTGCGCCTCGACCCGATCACCGACGCGCAGGCACGCGCCGACGCCACCTTCCGCGTCACCGGCTGACTGACCCGGTAGGCGGTGTCCCCGCAGACGGAGAGACCGCCCACCGGCGGCGCGGACCGGCGTCGACTGGTCCGCGCCGGCTCCGGTGGCCCACACTGACCTGGTGCAGAAGCAGACAGCGCCGGTACGGTCCGCCGTGGTGGTCAACCCGACGAAGGTCACCGACCTGGACGGCCTCCGGGCGGCGGTCGACGCGACCCTGGCCGAAGCCGGCTGGGCGGCACCGATCTGGCGGGAGACGACGGTCGACGAACCGGGGCGGACGCAGGCCCGGGACGCGGTCGCGGCCGGGGTCGACGTCGTGTTCGCCTGCGGCGGCGACGGCACCGTGATGTCGTGTGTCGCCGGCCTGGTCGGCACCGACGTGGCGCTCGCCATCCTGCCGGCCGGCACCGGTAACCTGCTCGCCGCGAACCTGGGGCTGTCGACCGACCTCGCGGCCGGGCTGGAGGTCGCGGTGGAGCGGCAGACCCGCCGGCTCGACGTCGGTCGACTCGACGACGACCGCTGCTTCGTGGTGATGGCCGGCATGGGGTTCGACGCGAGCATGCTGGCCGCCACCTCCGAGCAGGCCAAGGCGCGGATCGGCTGGCCGGCGTACGTTGCCGGCGCGCTGCGGCACCTGCGGGACCGGCCGGTGCCGGTGCGGGTCCAGATCGACGACCAGCCGCCGGTATGGACCCGGGCCCGCACCGTGCTGGTGGCCAACGTCGGCCGGCTGCAGGGCGGGATGACCCTGCTGGCCGACGCCGAACCCGACGACGGACTGCTCGACGTCGCCGTGCTGACGCCACGGACGCTGCGGCACTGGCTCGCGCTGGCCTGGGCACTGGTGCGGAGTCGGCGACGGGTGCCGCGGATGCAGGTGTACCGGGGGCGCCAGGTGTCGGTGACCAGTGACCGCGACCAACCCCGCGAACTCGACGGCGACCTGATTGAACCCGGTGCCACGCTGCGGGTGACGGTCCAGCCGGCGGCGCTCCTGCTCTGCGTTCCGCGTCCGGCAGATGACCCGGACCTGTCGGTGGACGCCGGTGCGGCCGCGCGGCGCGGCGCGGCGCTTGTCGAACGTACCCGTCACGCGCGATGACCCGGCCCGGGGCACGACCGGCCCCGGAACTGTCGCTGCGACACTCCGTTCTGCCGCTGCCGCTGGACGGTGACACTCAGCCGTTGTCGCTGTGTCCCAGCCGGGCGAGCAGCCCGGTGTGCTGTCGCTGGTGGCGCTCGGCCCGTCGGCCGAGCGCGTCCGCCCGGCCCCACCGGCCGGGTACGTCGAGTAGCTCGATCCGGGGTATCGACGGTGGGAGATGTGGGTCGACGCCCAGGTGGTCCTGGTATGGAGTGAGATCCAGCATGGTACGCAGCAGAAGCAGCACCGCCCCCGCCGACCAGCCCTGTGGGCTGCACGCCGTCGGATACTCGACCGGATATCCGGTCAACTCGCGCCGGTAGCCGGCGAAGGCCTCCGGCAGCCGTCCGTCGAAGAACCCGGACGCCTCGATCATCCCTTCGGCGATCCGGGCGGCCTCCTCCCGGAACCCGTACCGGCGCAGCCCCCAGGCGATGATCGAGTTGTCGAACGGCCAGACCGACCCGACGTGGTAGCCGACCGGGTTGTACCGTGCCTCGGTCTCGGCCAGCGTCCGTACCCCCCAGCCGGAGAACATCGCCGGGCCGAGCAGGTGTTCGGCCACCTTGCCGGCCCGACCCGGCTCGACGATGCCGCTCCACAGCAGGTGCCCCATGTTCGACGCCAGCGCGTCGACCGGGGTGCCGTCCGGATCGAGAGCGAGCGCGTAGTACTCGCCGTCGGCCACCCAGAAGTCGCGGTTGAACCGCTGCTTCAGGTCGGCCGCCTCCCGCTCCAGCCGGTCGGCGTACGCCGGGTCGTTCCAGAACTGGCGGGCCAGCCGGGCGCCACGGATCTTGGCGTCGTAGGCGTAGCCCTGCAGCTCGCAGGTTGCCCTCGGCAGCGCGGACAGCCGTCCGTCGTGATAGGAAATTGCGTCCCAGGAGTCCTTCCAGCACTGGTTTTCCAGGCCGTTGCGGGTGTTGCGTCGCCAGTAGGAGACGTAGCCGTTGCCGACCAGGTCGCCGTACTCGTCGATCCAGTGCAGCGCGGCGCGGGCCTGGCGTTCGAGCCCATGGACCAGTTCGACGTCGCCGCTCCACCGTTCGTACTCGTCGAGCAGGATCACGAACAGCGGAGTGGCGTCGGCCGAGCCGTAGTACGGGGTGTGCGGCTGCTCCTCGAACGCCGCCGACTCGCCGTACCGGAACTCGTGCAGGATCTTGCCGGGCTCCTCCTCCCGCAGGTCGTCGAGGCTGCCGCCCTGCAACGAGCCGAGCAGCCGTAGCACCGGGGGAGTGAGCCGGGGCAGGAACGGCATGGTCTGCAGGCTGATGAAGATGCTGTCCCGGCCGAACAGCGTCATGAACCAGGGCAGTCCGGCGGTCGGGATCGCCCCGGTGGCGGTCAGCGAGGCGTACCGCATGGCGGCGAGGTCGATCAGGCTCCGCTCGTACGCCGTGGTCAGATTGGGGTTGTCGGCGAGCAATTCCGGTGCCTGGTCGATCCAGTGCTCGAGCTCTTGGCGCACCTGCGGTCGGGCCCGGCGCCGGTAGGCCCCCCAGATGGTCGGCGACGCGGTGTCGCCGCCGTTGATCACCGGTTCCACCCGGAGCTCGGTCTGCCACTGACCGCGCGGCTCCAGATCGACGTCGAATGTCATGCCGTCGTCGTCGGTCCGGGCGGGGAGTGTGCTGGAGATGACGGTGTCCCGCTGGAAGGTCTCCCGTCGGTAGCTGTACCGTAGCCGGCCGTCGTCGTGGCGGACCGACTTCGTGCCGCGCTTGTGCTGGACGTCCTTGATCTCGAACAGGTCCGCGAAGTCGGTGTCCATGTCGACTCGCAGGGTCAGGGTGGCCGGCGCGATGTCGTGGTTGAGCACGGTGAGCCGCTCGATGAACGCCGCGCCGATCGACTGCTCACGGATGACGGACAGCTTGGCGTCAACGTAGTGGGTGGGCCGGCCGGGCACGAGGAAGAACCGGGTCTCGAAGAAGTGCAGGTCGTCCTGGGACAGCGCGTTCAGCCGGTGGCCGTCGATCCGGAGCACCCAGGTGGACAGGAAGCGCGTGTCGAACGAGAACAGGCCGGTCGGCAGGTCTGGTGAGGCGGTGACGTCGCCGCGCTCGTCAGTCACCACGAAGGTGTTCCCGTCAAGGATGCTGACTGTCTTCTCGTTCATTCGCGGCGGCCTCCCTCCGGGTGAAGTCCCTTGGATGCAGCCCGGCCGGGACACGGCCGAAAAGGACCCGGCAGAGCTGGTCCGCGAGTCCCAGGTCTCCCTCGACGACGACCGCGTTACGGAACAGCAGGGGAATGAACCGGTCCTCGCCCCGGGCCAACCGGTTGAAGCAGACCCGGTCGCTGCGGACGACCGAATCCGGCTCGGGCCCCGTCGACGACACCTGGACCTTCCCGGTTCCCAGGGTGACAAACCAGTACGTCGTCCTGCTCTCGTCGTGCACGTCGAAGCGAACGGTGCCGCTCAACCGGGGTGGCAGCCGGGTCAGGACCGAGCTTGCGTCGCGAGCCAGCCGCTCCAGCGCGTCTTCGACTGTGTCGACCATCCGGTCCGACCTCCTCACGCTGTGTAACGTCCCCGGTGCACCGTAGGGCGGGTCGAGGCCGGCTCGCATCACCCGCGTCGGGTGAGCTACCGGAGGTCAGCCGGGGTTCAGCCGGCCGAGGGTGACTCGGCGGTGGACAGCAGGTCGACGAAGCGCCGGGTGTCGACGTTGCCGCCGGAGACGATCACGCCGACCCGCCGTGCAGTCGGCACCGGTCGTCCCGCCAGCAGGGCGGCCAGCCCGGTCGCGCCACTGGGCTCGACGACGATCCGCATCCGGTCGAAGGCGAACCGCATCGCAGCCCGGATCTCGTCATCGTCGACCAGGACGACGCTGTCGAGCAGTCGTTGGTTCACCGAGAAGGTCAGCTCGCCGGGCGTCTCGGCGGCCTGGCCGTCGGCGATCGTGCGCGGCACCGGGATGGTGACCCGCCGGCCGGCGGCCAGCGATCGCAGCGTGTCGTCGCCGGCCGAAGGCTCGACGCCGATCATCCGGATCCGGGGCAGCAGTCCTTTCGCCGCGACCGCGCTGCCCGCCGCCAGCCCGCCGCCGCCGACCGGCACCAGCAGCGCGTCGAGCGGGCCGAGCTCTTCGACCAGTTCGAGGGCTGCGGTGCCCTGCCCGGCGATGACGTGCGGGTGATCGTATGGCGGGACCAGGGTGAGCCCGCGTTCGGCGGCCAACGCCGTACCGATGGCGACCCGGTCACCGGTGTACCGGTCATAGGTGACGATCTCGGCCCCGTAGCCGCGGACCGCCGCCGTCTTGGCAGCCGGGGTGTCCTGCGGCATCACGATCACTGCGGTGCTGCCCAACTCCCGGGCGGCCAGCGCGACGGCTTGGGCGTGATTGCCGGACGAGTACGCGGCGATGCCCCGGGCCAGTTGGGCCGGTGACAGCCGGGAGATCGTGTTGTAGGCGCCACGGAACTTGAACGCCCCGACCCGTTGCAGGTTCTCGCACTTGACGAAGACCTCGGCGCCGACCATGGCGTCCAGAGTGCGCGAGCGCAGCACGGGGGTGCGGTGTGCGGCGCCGGCTATCCGCGCGGCCGCGTCGCGGACGTCGTGCAAGGTGACCGGTGTCGAGTCCGTCAAGGTGCTTCCTCCCGGGGCGCTCATCTGACAGAGTTCCATACAGCGGCCGGGCGAGTCGCAGCCGGCCGGCTGGTGTCCATGCCGCATTGTCCGGGCGCGGCCGACACCGCCGACCCGTAGCGCGACGGTGCCGCTGACGGTGTTGCGCGCGGTGTCCGGATCTGCCCGGATCTTTTCCCGAAAATTTCGGTACCTCTGGTCTCGCCATCAGGTGCCGATGCTGTGCTGCCGTCCCCCGGATCGCTGGCTGAACAGCGGGTCGGCCGGTATCGGTCTTGGTCATTGAGTTACCGGAAGTTTTCCGTTAGCATCGCTCAACAGCACTTCGATCAAAGTCGATGTGTGGCCGAGGTTCGCCTGCCGACCACACTCCGCACCGAGAGGCAACCATCACCATGACCCATCAATCCGCCAGCAGACCGAGGAGAAGGGGACCGCGGGCCGCGTTGGCCTCCGCCGCGGTGGTCGCCCTCGCCGCCGGTACCGCGCTGCTGTACGCGACCTCCGCCAGCGCCGCCGAGTCCACGCTCGGCGCGGCCGCGGAGCAGTCCGGCCGGTACTTCGGTGCCGCCGTCGCGGCCAACAAGCTCAGCGACTCGACGTACGTGAACATCCTCAACCGGGAGTTCAACAGCGTCACCGCCGAGAACGAGATGAAACTCGACGCCACCGAGCCGCAGCAGGGCCAGTTCAACTTCAGTAACGGCGACCGGATCGTCAACCATGCCATCTCCCGCGGCATGGCCGTCCGCGGCCACACCCTCGCCTGGCACTCCCAGCAACCCGGCTGGATGCAGCAGATGGAAGGCGCCCCACTGCGTCAGGCCATGCTCAACCACGTCACCCAGGTCGCCTCCTACTACCGGGGCAAGATCCACTCCTGGGACGTGGTGAACGAGGCCTTTGCCGACGGCGGTAGCGGTGCCCGACGCGACTCCAACCTGCAGCGCACCGGCAACGACTGGATCGAGGCGGCGTTCCGGGCCGCCCGCGCCGCCGACCCCGGCGCCAAGCTCTGCTACAACGACTACAATATCGACAACTGGTCCTGGGCCAAGACCCAGGCCGCGTACAACATGGTCCGCGACTTCAAGCAGCGCGGCGTGCCGATCGACTGTGTCGGCCTGCAGTCGCACTTCAACAGCGGCTCGCCGTACCCGTCGAACTACCGCACCACGCTGTCCAGCTTCGCCGCCCTCGGCGTCGACGTGCAGATCACCGAGCTCGACATCGAAGGCTCCGGCAGCAGCCAGGCCAACACCTACCGCAACGTGGTGCAGGACTGCCTGGCGGTGTCCCGCTGCACCGGCATAACCGTCTGGGGCATCCGGGACTGCGACTCGTGGCGCAGCGGCGGCACCCCGCTGCTGTTCGAGTGCAACGGCAACAAGAAGCAGGCGTACGACGCGACCCTGGCCGCGCTCAACGCCGGCGGCACCCCGCCGCCGACCACGGCCCCGCCGCCGACCACGGCCCCGCCCACGACGGCTCCGCCGCCGACCACGGCCCCGCCGACTTCGCAGCCGCCGGGCGGTGGCAACTGCTCAGCGTCGGTGATCTCACTCGACCAGTGGCCAGGTGGCTTCGTGGCGAACGTGCAGGTGACCGCCGGGTCTGCCGCGACCAGCAGTTGGACGGTGACCATGACCCTGCCGTCCGGGGCGGCGGTCACCAACGCGTGGAACTCGCAGGCCAGCGGTAGCACTGGCACGGTGCGCTTCAGCAACGCACCGTGGAACGGCCAGATCGGTGCCGGACAGTCGACCCAGTTCGGCTTCCAGGGCACCGGCACCGGCAGCGGGATGACCCCGACCTGCAGCGCCGGCTGACGGCAACCACCCCACAGGACGGGGCCGGTACGCGGGACACCCCCCGGGTACCGGCCCCGTCCGGCGTGCGGGGACTGGGATTGCAAGGGGGCGGCAGGCCGGCGCCGACGACACCCCGGTACCGGCCCGGCGCGGCGCTGTCGGTGGCTGCGGTTACGCTCGTCGGACGGTGGCCCGCAGGCCACCGTCGTTGCCCTGCCGGCCGGTCCTGCCCGCCGGCAAGGTAGGGCACCGTTGGCCGGCACCGGGAGTTCGACGCGTTGACTGCACAATCTGAGACGCTGTACGGAGCAGACGACCTCACCCACCTGGAAGGGCTGGAGGCCGTCCGCAAGCGGCCCGGCATGTACATCGGCTCCACCGACAGCCGGGGCGTCGGTCATCTGCTCAACGAGATCCTCGACAACTCCACCGACGAGGGCGTCGCCGGCCACGCCAGCCGGGTCGAGGTGACCCTGCACGCCGATGGTTCGGTCCAGGTCGACGACGACGGTCGGGGCATCCCGACCGACGTACACACCCGGTCCGGGCTGTCCGGGGTCGAGCTGGTGCTGACCCGGCTGCACGCCGGCGGCAAGTTCGGCGGCTCCGGCTACAAAGCGTCCGGCGGCCTGCACGGGGTCGGCGCGTCGGCGGTGAACGCGCTTTCGCTACGGTTCGACGTACGGGTCAAGCGGGCCGGCCGGGTGTCGGAGATGTCGTTCCAGCGGGGCGTCCCGGGTGTCTTCGACGGCCCCGGCCCGGCTGCCGGTTTCACCGAGCAGTCGGGGCTGCGGGCGGTCGGCCGGATGAAGCGCGGCGAGGCCACCGGCACCTCCATCCGATACTGGTACGACGCCCGCTACTTCGACGCCGGCGCCGCACTCGACGTGACGGCCGTACGGACCCGGCTGCGCAACACCGCCTTTCTGGTACCCGGGGTCACCTACGTGCTGCGCGACGCCACCTCCGGTGAACTGGTCGAGGAGGTGTACCACCACCCCCGGGGCCTGGTCGAGATGGTGGAGTTCCTCACCCCGAGCGGGGACCGACCGGTCAGCGGCACCCTGTCCATCACCGGCACCGGCACCTACAAGGAGAACGCCGCCGACGCCAACGGGGTGATGCAGTCGGACGTCGAACGTCGGGCCGAGGTGGAGGTCGCCCTCGGCTGGGGCACCGGCTACGAGCGGACCGTCGAGTGCTTCACCAACACCATCCGTAACGTGCACGGCGGCACCCACCGGCGGGGTTTCGAACGCGGGGTGACCCGGGCCGTCGTGGACGCCGTACGCAACAGCCGCGGCCTGCTCAAGCCCAAGGAGGATCCGCCGACCGTCGACGACGTCCTCGAAGGCATGACCGCCGTGGTGCACGTGCGGATCCCGGAGCCCCAGTTCACCTCGCAGACCAAGGACGAGCTCTCCACGGCGGGGATTACCCGGGTGGTCCAGACGGTGGTGGAGCGGCACATCAAGTCCTGGGTGGAGGACCGTCGGACCCGTACCGAGGCCCGGACGGTGCTGCAGAAGGTGGTCGACGCGGCCCGGGTCCGGCTCACCCAGAAGCAGCAGAAGGACGCCGCCCGGCGCAAGACCGCCCTGGAAGGGGCGTCCATGCCGCCGAAGCTGGTGGACTGCCGGTCGACCGGCCTGCAGCGCAGCGAGCTGTTCATCGTGGAGGGCGACAGCGCGCTCGGTTCGGCCCGGATGGCCCGCGTCGCCGAGTATCAGGCCCTGCTGCCGATCCGGGGCAAGATCTTGAACGTGCAGAAGGCCAACCTGGCCGACACGTTGCGCAACGCCGAGGTGGCGGCGATCGTCCAGGTCCTCGGCGCCGGCACCGGGCGTACCTTCGACCTCGCCGCCATGCGGTACGGCCGGGTGATCCTGATGGCCGACGCGGACGTCGACGGCTCGCACATCCGGACGCTGCTGATCACCCTGTTCGCCAAGTACCTGCGCCCGGTGATCGAGGCCGGCCGGCTGTACGCGGCGATGCCTCCGCTGCACAAGATCACTACCAAGGGCCGGAACGCGGAGACCATCTTCACCTTCACCGAGGCCGAGATGGAGCAGACCGTACGGCGGCTGGAACGGGCCGGGCGACAGGTGATCACCCCGGTGCCCCGGTTCAAGGGCCTCGGCGAGATGGACGCCGACGAGCTGTGGGAGACGACCATGAATCCGGCGACCCGCTCGGTACGCCGGATCACCCTGGCCGACGTGGAGGTCGCCGACCGCACCCTGGAGTTGCTGATGGGGGAGAAGGTCGAGCCGCGCCGCAACTGGTTGATCGACTCGGCCGGCCGGGTCGACCAGGAGAGCATCGACGCCTGAGCAGGACCCGCTCGATCGAGGAAGCGCTGGAAACGTAGAGATGGCACGCAGCAAGAGCAAGCAGTCCGGGGTCGACCTGTCCGCGTTCGACCAGGCCGGCGCCCGGATCCTGGACAACCCGCTGGAGACCGAGGTCCAGGACTCCTACCTGGAGTACGCCTACTCGGTCATCTACGCCCGGGCCCTGCCCGACGCCCGGGACGGGCTCAAGCCGGTGCACCGGCGGATCCTCTACTCGATGAGCGAGCAGGGGCACCGCCCGGACCGGGGCTACGTCAAGTCGGCCCGGGTGGTGGGCGACGTGATGGGCAAGTTTCACCCGCACGGCGATACCGCGATCTACGACGCGATGGTCCGGATGGCGCAGCACTTCTCGCTCAACGTGCCGCTGGTCGACGGGCACGGCAACTTCGGATCCCCCGACGACGGTCCGGCGGCCAGCCGCTACACCGAAGCGCGAATGTCCCGCCCGGCGATGCTGCTCGTCGGAGAGCTCGACGAGGAGACCGTCGACTTCAAGCCCAACTACGACGGCTCGCTGACCGAGCCGAAGGTGTTGCCAGCGGCCTTCCCGAACCTGCTCGTCAACGGGGCGTCCGGGATCGCCGTCGGGATGGCGACAAACATGATCCCGCACAATCTCGGTGAGGTCGTCGCGGCCACCCGCTGGCTGATCCGGCATCCCGACGCGAGCCTCGACAAGCTGATGGAGTTCGTCCCCGGCCCGGACCTGCCGACCGGTGGTCTGCTGCTCGGCCTCGACGAGGTGCGGCGCGCGTTCGCCACCGGGCGTGGGGTGGTGCGGATGCGCGCCAAGGTGCAGATCGGCCTGCTCGAGGGCAGCCGTGGGCGGCAGGCGATCACGGTGACCGAGCTTCCCTACGGGGTCGGCACCGAGCGGATCATCGAGAAGATCACCGAAGAGGTCAACAAGACCAAACGGTTGCAGGGCATCGCCGACGTCAAGGACCTGACCGACCGGGAGAACGGCACCCGCCTGGTCATCGAATGCAAGATCGGGGTCAACCCGCAGGCGTTGCTCGCCGATCTCTACCGGCTGACCCCGATGGAGCAGTCGTTCGGCGTCAACAACCTGGTGCTGGTCGACGGCCAGCCACGTACGCTCGGGCTGAAGGAGCTACTGGAAGCTTTCCTGGCCCACCGGTACGACGTCGTCACCCGACGCAGCCTTTACCGACGGAGCCGCCGCCAGGACCGACTGCACCTGGTCGACGGTCTGCTGATCGCCCTGCTCGACATCGACCGGGTGGTGCGGCTGATCCGTGGCAGCGACGACGCGCAGGCGGCGCGGGACGCGCTGATGGCCGAGTTCGGGCTGACCGCCGTCCAGGCCGGCTACATCCTCGACACCCCGCTGCGTCGGCTGACCCGGTTCGACCGGATCGAACTCGAGGCCGAGCAGGACCGGTTGCGCGACGAGATCGCCGAGCTGTCGCGGATCCTCGACGACCCCGCGGCGCTGAGGAAGCTGGTCTCCGACGAGCTGGCTAAGGTGGCCAAGCAGTTCGCCACCCCCCGGCGGACCACGCTCGTCGACGGGGACCTCAAGGAGGTGCTGGCGGCCTCGGTCCCGGCCGGTCCCCTGGAGGTCGCCGACGACCCCTGCCAGGTGATCCTGTCCGCCACCGGGCTGGTCGCCCGCACCGTCGCCGAGAGCGAGGAGTCGGTCGAGGACGCCCGCCGCAACAGCCGGGCCCGGCACGACGCGGTGCAGGCCGTGGTGCCGGCCACCGCCCGTGGCCAGGTGCTGCTCATCACTAGCACTGGCCGGGCGGTCCGTACCGACGTCCTGCCGTTGCCGGTGCTGCCGCAGCGACCCGGAACGGTATCGCTGTCCGGTGGCATGCCGGTCGCCGAACTGCTGCCGTTGGGCGCGGGTGAGCAGGTCGTCGGCCTCGCCCCGGCCACCCAACGGGACACCCCCGGACTCGCGCTGGGCACCCGCCACGGTGTGGTGAAGGTGTGCGCGCCGGACTGGCCGGTACGCGCCGACGAGTTCGAGGTGATCGGTCTGCGCGACGGCGACGAGGTCGTCGGGGCCAGTTGGCTGACCGACGGCACCGAGAGCCTGGTGTTCGTCACCACCGATGCGTCGCTGCTGCGGTTCGCCGCGAAGCTGGTCCGTCCGCAAGGGCTCAAGGGGGGCGGCATGGCCGGGATCAACCTCGCAGCCGACGCCCGGGTGCTGTTCTTCGCCGCCGTACGGACCGACGACCCGGTGCACGGCGAGCCGATGGTGGTCACCTCCACCGGGCACAACGTCAAGGTCACGCCGTTCGCCGAGTATCCCGCGAAGGGTCGGGCCACCGGTGGGGTCCGGGTGCAGCGGTTCCTCAAGGGAGAGTCGGGGCTGGAGCTGGCCTGGGTGGGTTCCCGCCCGGTCGGTGCCACCCGGTCCGGGGAATCGGTGGCGCTGCCTCAGCTCGATCCGCGCCGGGACAGTTCGGGCACCCCGGTGATGCTGGCTCCGCAGGTCGTCGGTCACCTGCTGGAACGCGGCTGACCACCGGCGATGCTGCTGGTGAGCTGGGCGACCGACCTGATTCCCGGGATCACCGTCGACACCGCGTCGTAGCTGAGCAGGAGACGCAGTGCGCCGGCGAGCGGCCCGGCTGCCAGGCACCCAGGCCGATGGCGCTGAACCGCATCCCGACGCCGATCGTGGCGGCGAACGCGACGGTCGCGGTGGCGGCGGCCAACAGCCGCCCGGTCAGCACGAGGTAGCCGATGAAGATCAGCGGCGTGAGCTTGATCCGGCGGCGACACCTATCCCGAGCCCGTGCCATCGGCCGCCCCGGCCGGCGACCAGGTCGGCCAGCACCAGCCAGGTCAGCAGCAGCCCCACCTGGCCGACCTGCAGGTGGCCGGTCACCGCGAAGATCGGCAACGCGCCGACCAAGCTACCTACTGTCCACATCGGCCCTCGTCGGGCGGCCCGATCCACCGCAGGGTCAGCCGGATGATCGCGACCAGCACCACCAGGCCCGCCGCCGTCCACCCAGCGACGGCGACCGGCATCGCGACCACGGCCAGCGGCTGCATCAGCAGCGCGGCGAACGGCGGGTAGGTCAAACCCAGCGCGATGCCGTCCGTGGTGTGGTGGACCGCCTGGTACAGCTGTCCGTCACCGCTGGCGGCGGCGACCGCAGCCGCCCGGTACGCGGCCAGGTCCCCCCGAAACAGGCCGGTGGTGTGATGCAGCCCGCCGGCGGCGACGCCCAGCACAGCGGTGAACGCCCCGGCGAACAGCCAACTGCGTACCGCCGGTCGTCGGTCGCCCACCTGCGCGGTCCCTGCGCGGGCCACGTCCGCCGGTAGGGCATCGCGGGCGAAGGGCGACCGGCGCCGTGCTCACCGACCCGGTACCGGTGCGCTGACCGTGACCGTGACCGTGACCGGGGCGGTGCCGGGCCCGGTGTCGGTCCGCTCCCGGTCCGCAGCGTTCAGCCGGGCCCGAATCTGCTCGGCCTCGGGAGCGCCGATCGCGCTGAAGTGGGCCAGCGCGTGGCGCCAGTGGTCCCGTACGTCGTCGGGGGTGGTGGCGTCCGGATCGGTGGCCGCCTGTCGCCGGTCAGCGTCGGCCAACCGCTGCCCGGCGCGGGCCAGTCCGGCGTGCGCCCGGGCCTGCTGCGCCCGGTCGCCGATCTGCGCGGAGATCGACAGCGCCTGCCGGTAGTGGCCGCGGGCCGCGGTGGCGTGACCGACCTCCATCAGCGCGTCCGCCAGTCCGACCAGGGCGGACGCCGCACCCATCGGCTGACTGGTGTCCCGGTAGATCTCCAGGGCCCGTCCGTGATGGTCGGCCGCGGCCCGGAAGCTGCCCAGCCGGGCGTGCAACTGGCCCAGCGAGTCCAGTGCGAACGCCATCCCCACCCGGTGCCCGATCCGTCGGCACAGGGCGATCGCGTCGGACAGGTGCTCGGCCGCCTCGGCGTAGCGGCCCCGCAGTACGGCGATCCAGCCGAGGTTGCCCAGCGCCATCGCCTCGCCGTGCGCCTCACCAGCCTCCCGCAGCAGGCCGAGCGCCTCCCGCAGATGGGCGGTGGCCTGGTCGTACTGGCCCTGCTGGCCGTGGAAGACGCCGAGGTTGCCCAGCGCGCGGGCCTCCCCGGCACGTTCGCCGGTCTGCCGGTACAGCACCAGCGCACGCTGCAGATGGTCGGCGACCAGCTGCCGGTGCCCCTGCATCCCGTACACCACGGCGATGTTCGTCATCATGTGCGCCTGCGAGTCCCGGTCGCCGATGATCTCGGCCGCGAGTAGACCGTGGTGGTGCACGGTGACCGCGTCCGGGTAGTGGCCGGCACCCTCCAGGTAGCGGAAGATGGTGAGCACCAGACGCCGGGCGTGTTCCGGCCAGCCGTTCCCGGCGGTGTGCACGACGGCGCCGACCAGGTTGGCCCGCTCCTGCTCCAGCCAGGCCCGGGCCGCGGCGGCGTCGAGCAGCGGCCGAGCCGCGACGTTCGGGCCGGTCACCGCCGGCCGTCGGTGTCGCTCGGCGGGGAAGAGCAGATCCATGGCGGTCGCGGCGGTATGCAGGTAGTGGTCGAACAGGACGGTCATCGCCCGGTGCCGGTCGACCGGTGACTCCTGCTGGCCGGCGAGGTCCACGGCGTACGCCCGGAGCAGGTCGTGCATCCCGTAACGATGGCCGGGACCACGTTCGATCAGGTGGGCGCGGGCGAGTAGCTCGAGCAACCGCCGGGCGTCGGGCACCGAGGTGGCGGTGATCGCGGCGGCGGCGTGCGGCTCCAGATCAGCTCCGGGATGCAGCCCCAGCAGCCGGAATGCGCGGGCGGCGTCGGCGGGCAGATGCAGGTAGGACCAGGAGAACACCGCACGTACGCCGGTGCGCCGGTCGCCACCGGCGTCGAGCAGATCGAGGCGCCGGTGCTGATCGGCGAGTTCGCGGACCAGCTCGACCAGTGGCGCGGTGGGGCGGGTGGCCGCCAGTTCCGCGGCTACCCGCAGGGCCAGCGGGAGACGGGCGCAGTGCGCGGCGAGGACCGCTGCGGCGGTGTGTTCGACGGCGGCCCGGGCACCGATCAGTCGGTGGATGAGCGCCACCGCCTCGGCCAGCGGCAGCGGATCGAGGCCGACCCGGCGGGCGCCGTGCCGGGCGACCAGCCCGGCCAGCGAGTCCCGGCTGGTGACCAGGACGAGACAGGACGGCGAGCCGGGCAGCAGCGGCCGGACCTGCTCCGCCGACGCCGCGTTGTCGAGCACCACCAGCATTCGCCGTCCGTCGGCCAGGCTGCGGTAGCAGGCCGCCCGTTCGTCGAGGTCCAGCGGCAGGTCTGGACCGGCGACGCCGAGGGCCCGCAGGAAGCCGGCGAGCGCCTGGCCAGGGGAGACGGGCTGCTCGGCGTCGTAGCCCTGCAGATCGACGTAGAGTTGGCCGTCGGGGAACCGGTGTCGGACCCGGTGGGCCCAGCGGACGGCGAGCGCGGTCTTGCCGACGCCAGCGGTTCCGGACACTGCGGCGACGGTCACCCCTGACGACCGGTCCGCGTCGTCGTCGGTCCGCCCGTGGGCGTCGTCGAGCAGTTGGTCGAGCTCGGCCAGCTCGGTGACTCGGCCGGTGAAGTCGGGGATGTCGGCCGGCAGCTGGGCCGGTGCCGGTTCGGGTGTTGCCCGGCCGGGTTCGCCGCTCGAGGGTCGGGCATCCGGGGCCACGGTCAGCTCCTCGTCGTGCAGCAGCGCGGTGTGTGCGGCGGTCAGCTCCGGCCCGGGATCGACGCCGAGCTCGTCGGTCAGGTGCCGGCGCACCCGGTGGTACGTATGGAACGCCCGGGCACGGTGTCCTGCGGCGTGGTACGCCCGGATCAGTCGGGCCTGTGCCGCCTCGTCCAGTGGCTGTGCGGCGGCGGCCTCCTCCAGAGCCGTCACCGCCTCGGCGGCCCGCCCGGCGGCGATCATGATGTCGCCGTACCGGGCCAGGGCGGTGTGCCTTTCCTCGCGCAACGCGATGACCCGGGGATGCTCGGCCAACGTCGGGATGTCGGCCATCGGCGGGCCGAGCCACAGCCCGAGGGCCTGTTCGAGTTCGTCGGCCGCACGACTCAGTTCGCCGTTGCGCTGCAGACCTGCTGCGGCGGCGAGCCGGTGGCGGAAGACCCCCGCGTCGACCTCCGAAGCGGGTAGCCGTAGCGCGTAGCCGTCTGCGACCTGGGGGAGCACCGTGCTCGGAGCGCGGGGCGGCCGGTCGGGTTCGAGCCGTCGCCGCAGGTGCTTGATGTGGGTCTGGATCACGTTTCGGGCGGTCGGTGGCGGCTGCCGGTCGACCCAGACCGCAGCCGAGATCTCTGCCGCTCGCACCGGTTGTCCGGCCGCGATCGCGAGCAGTCCCAGGATGGCCCGTTGAGCCGTTGGTCCGAGATCCAGTTGTTCACCGTCGCGCCAGGCGCAGACCTGACCGAGGATCCGGATACGCAAAGTCGTCACCCTCGCCGGTCGTACCGAATGCCGCCGCTCGGAACGGGTTGGCCGTGTACGTCGGTCGGCTGACCTCAACCTACGTCTATGTCGCTCAGCATTGCAACGCTAGCTGTCGAATGACCCGGTCGAATTGCCGAACCGTCGGTGATCGGACGTCCGGAGTGGAGAATCAGGGTGCGGGTCGGAACTCTCTCCGTCGTGTGCCGGGTACCGCGGTGACCTGGCGGCATCGCGGCGTCGCCGGGCGTTGGCGCCCCGACCGGGGCGCCAACGCCCGGCGGATGGTCACTCCTCCTCGAACTCCTCTCCCGAGTCGTCGTCGCCAAACGAGTCGAAGACCTCGCCGGCGATCATCCCGCCGGCAAAGCCGAGCGCGGCGCCGCCGACCGCACCGGCGACGACCCCACCCATTCCCGACCCGCCATGGTGTCCACCGTGATGCCCGCCGTAGTGCCCACCGGGCGCGCCGTACCCGCCGATCAGCGACTGGCGCTGGGAGAGCGCCTGGCGTACCCAGGCGTCGACCTGGGCGGTCCAGTCCACCTGGTCGGCGTCTGCGTGGCTGACCCGGTAGCGGCCGTACGAGTCGTGCCCGGGCCGGAAAAGACCGCCGCGCTTGTCGAACTCCAGCACGACGTCGACGCCGTACTCGCTGGCCACGAAGGTCAGCTCGACCTCGTTGATGCCGCCGGCGTACTGGGGTGCGGCGTAGTACTCGATCTCCTGGTAGAACGGCAGGGTCTGAGGCACGCCGTGCAGCCGCCCGTACTCCAGGTCGGCGCCCTTGAAGGCGAAGCCGAGCCGGGCGAACGCCTCCAGGATGCGCTCCTGCAGCGGCAGCGGGTAGATGTGCACCGCGTCGAGGTCGCCCCGGTCGATCGCCCCCGGGATGGCGACCTCGGTCCGCAGACCCATGGTCATGCCGTGCAGGCGCTGCCCGTAGAGGTCGGTCACCGGGGTCTCCCACGGCACCGGGAACTGGAAGGGCAACGACAACTGCTGGCCTTCGCGCAGGTGGATGCCGCCGGACACGGGGAACCGGTGGAACTCGGCCAGGGCGTTGTGGTCCTCGCCGCCAGCTTCCACCTCCACCCGGGTGACCAAGCTGACCGTGATCTGGTCCAGCTGCACGTCGTGGCTGCCGCCGGTGATGTTCACCTGCCCGGTGAGGGCCAGGCCCGGCCGGGTGTTGGGGTTCTGCAGCACCGTGTCGACGCTGGGAGCGCCGATTCCCAGAGCACCCAGCATCTTTTTGAATACCACGTACGTTCCTCTCGTTCTTTGATTGACCGGCCCGTGTCCTGCCGGCTTCGGCACATCGGACATCCAGTGTGGAAACTGTGGGTAGTGTTCAGTTTATCCTGATCGACCGTGACGGGTTGTCGTGGGCGGTTGTCGGCGCGGTCCGGCGATATTGCATGTGACGGCCGGACAATATGAAAAAATACGTCTTATGCCGGATTTCGTGGTGACGGCGGACTGGCCTGTCTCCTGGTCGATAGCCGCGTTCGCGATCGCCGGGGTGGTGACGGTGGTCGGTGGGATCCGGCTCGTCGCCGTGGGTGACGCGCTCGCCGACCGGACCGGCTGGGGCGAGGCGGTCTTCGGCGCGGTCTTCTTCGGACTGGCGACCTCGCTGTCCGGGATCGTGATGACCGCGGTGACCGCGGTCAGTGACGCTCCGCAACTGGCCTACAGTAACGCCGTCGGCGGCATCGCCGCGCAGACCACCGCCATCGCGGTGGCCGACCTGTTCTACCGGCGGGTCAACCTCGAACACGCAGCCGCTTCGCTGTCCAACCTGCTCTTCGGCTGCCTGCTGCTGGCGCTGCTGGCCCTGGCGCTGCTGGCCACGTACACCCCGGACGGCGCGGTGGTGGGAGTCCACCCGGTCTCGATGATCATGGTCGGCTGCTACCTCGGCGGCGTCATGATCGTCCACTCCACCGACGTTACGCCCTACTGGCAAGCCGTCGACACCAACGAGACCCGCCGGGATCTGCCGCAGAGCCACGGCCTCCTCGACGATCGTCCGCTGCGTCGGCTGTGGGTGCGGTTCGCCCTCGTCGGGCTGGCCGTCGCCGCCAGCGGCTGGCTGACCGCCCTCGCCGCCGAGAGTTTGGTGCAGGCGACCGGGCTACGGGCCGGATTCGTCGGCGGGGTGCTCATGGGTCTGGTCAACGCGTTGCCGGAGACGATCACCGCGATCGCCGCGGTACGGCGTGGCGCGGTGACCCTCGCGGTCGCCGCCATCCTCGGCGGCAACTGCCTCGACGCGCTCAACCTGGTGGTCGCTGACGTCTTCTACCGCACCGGGTCGATCTACCACGCGGCCGGTCCGGACGAACTGTTCCTGACCTCTGCCGCGCTACTGATGACCACGGTGCTGCTCGGTGGGCTGCTGGCCCGGCAAGTCAGCGGCTGGGGCCGGTTGGGTTTCGAAGGAACCCTGCTGTTCGGCGGCTATCTCGCCGTGGTCGCGGTCCTGGCCTTTTGACACCAGCATCAGCACCACCGGACCGTCGGTCACCGGCCGGCCGGGCGGGCCAGGCTGATCACCGCGGTGACCACCGCCCCCGGCCCCGGTTCAGCGCGATCGATGATCAACTCGGTGCACAGCTGCCGGCAGATCCAGATGCCCCGACCTCCGGCCTGCGCCTGGTCCGGTGGAACGGTCCCCACCCGCGGGTCGCGCATCCCCGGACCGTCATCGCTCACCTGGCAGTACAGGATCTCGCCGCGGCGCCACAACCGGAGCCGGCCACTGCCGCCACCGTGGCGTATCGCGTTGGTGGCGAGCTCCCCGGCGACGATGAGCAGATGTTCGGTCTGCTCAGCCGAGATGTCCAGTCCGGGAGCGTGGGCGCTGATCGTGGCCCGCAGGCCGTACAGACCGTCCCGGTCGAACGGCTGGTCGACGGCACCGGCCGGGGACGGAGTGTCCGTCGGCCGTCCCCCGATGCCGAGCGAGGTGGGATCAGGGCTGCTCATGGCGTCTCTGTACCCGGAGTTGAGCTACGTCATCCGCGCCGACCAGGGACAGCACGGTACCGACCAGCCGTCGGCAGGACACCGTCATCCGGCGCGATCTCGGCAACGCCTGCGCGGCAGCCAGGATGATCCCGGCGCAGGCGCCGTCGATGTAGTCCAGCCCGGTCAGGTTGATGTGCAGGTGGCGGTCGATCCGTACCGACTCGGCCAGCGCCAGCTCGAGCACATCCTTGTGCCGGTAGTCCAGCTCACCGGCGACGCGCAGGCCGGCCGGGCTGTACTGCCGGCAGATCCGCAGCAGTGGATGCTCCAGGTAGACCTGAGCGGCGACGGTCCTGGGGTGGGCCCGGGCGGCGAACGCCAGCGTGACGGCGTCGAACCGCTCCCGGTCGTACTGGCAGATCAGACAGAGCTGGCCGTGTGCGAACAGGTCGGCGACCAGCGTCTCGAACTCGACCAGTTGATCGGCTGCGGCGGCCGGGCGGGTCGCCCAGCACATGTCGGCGGTCACCCGCAGGCCGGCGTAGCCCTCGTCGCTGGCCTGCCGCGCCTCCCGCGCGAGTGTCCGCACCATCGCCCCGGCGTCGGCCGGTGCCCCGCCGAGCAGCGACTCGGTGGCCGAGGCGATGCGCAGCTGGCCCCGGCGCAGGGCCGAGCCAGGCCGTACCGCGCGGTCGTGCAGCTCACCGGTGAGCTCGTCCGGGCTCACCGAGTCGGTCCAGCAGACCACCTTTTGCCCGGCCCGCAGCCCGCCACGCACGAAGGCCGCCACCAGGTCCAGTCGCTCCTCCTGGTCGGAGAAGGTGAGACAGGCATGGTCGCCGGCGCCGAGCGTGCCAACCGCTGCCGTGTCCGCCATCGTCGATCCGCCTTGTCCGTCATCGGGAGGATGCCCGCCACCTTATGCGTTGCACCCGGTCGTACCCGGACACGCCCCCCGTCGAGCCGTCGATTTGAACGTCCGCTGGGCGTTGCCCGTACCACCGGTGGCAGAGCAGACGGCACCGGATCTGGGGGCGCACGTGTTGATCGGAGAAGGCCCGGCCAGTGGTCGCGTCGCGGGTCGGTCCGGTCGGTTCGGGAACGCCCGGCATCCTGCCCGGCGAACCGCGACGTTCGGTCGACGCGCCCATTCCCGTGCCGGCACACCCCGTCGGTCACTGCTCGGCTTCGGCCTGTTCGGCCTGCTCACCGCCGGTGGCCTCGGCTACGGGTGGCGGGCTGCCGCCGGTTCGTCGGTGACCGGCGGTCGGGTGGCCGCCGGCGGGCCGGGTACGGTGGTCGCCGTGCCGACCTCTGCGGTGCCGACCCCGGACGTCGTGGCGGAGCAGCGCCGCCGGGCGGCGCGGGCGGCCCGACAGGTACGCGGGTACGCCGCCGGGCTGCCCGGCCAGTTCGGCTTCGCGGTGGTCGAGCGCGGTACCGGGGCCGGGTTCCGTACCGGTGATGAGCTCCAGTTCCAGACAGCGAGCATCGTCAAGGTGGAGATTCTCACTGCCCTGCTGTTGGACCGGGACGGGATCCCGTTGACCGCCGTGCAACGCGACTGGGCCGAGGCAATGATCACAGCCAGTGACAACGCGGCGGCCAGTGAACTCTTCGCCGCCATCGGTGGCGTCTCCGGACTGAACCGGGTCAATGCCGAACTCGGCCTGACCCGGACCCGGCCGAGGTCGGCCTGGGGGACGACCGTCACCACCTCAGCCGACCAGGTCCGGCTGCTCCGAGTGCTGGTCGACGAGGAGAGCCTGTTGCGCCCGGCGGACCGTGGACTGGTGCTGGACCTGATGGGTCGGGTGGTCGACGGACAGCGGTGGGGGGTGCCGGCCGGTGCCGGTCCGACCGGCTCCCGTACCTGGGTGAAGAACGGCTGGGACACCGTCAGCGATCATGACGGACGCTGGCTGGTCAACAGCATTGGGCGGATCGTCGAGGACGACCACGACTGGCTGGTGGCGGTGCTGTCCGACCACCACGACTCGCTGGATGCCGGCATCGCGGCGGTGGAACGAGCGGTGCGGATCGTCTTCGACACGTGGCGCCGGCCGGCCCCGGCCAGCTGATTCCTCGGCCGGCCGGCACCGTACCGGTGGGTCAGGCCGGGCCGAACGCCCGGTCGCAGGCCTCGCGTAGGTCGACCTGCGCGGCCGAGATCGTCAGGTTCCCCTCGATCGGCTCCTGGTCGGCGGCGGCCCGGACGGCGTCCACCAGGTCTTTTCCGCGCGCGGCCAGCGTGGCGTCGGTTGACGCCTGTGCCCGCCGGCCGATCTCCCGATTGACGTCGTGGTCGAGCTCGGCCGCGCTGATCTCCCGCAGATCCTGGCATGCCTGCCAGCCTTCGGTGTCGGTCGGTGGGGTCTGCGAGGTGCTCTCGCCGACTGTCGGCGCCGGTGTCGCCTGCGACTGCTCGCCCCTGGTCAGCGCGCCGATCCCGATGACCAGGACGGCCAGCACGACCGGCGCGGTGATCCACAGCCAGACCGGCCGGCGGCGGGATCGGCGGGAGGGGGAGAATCCAGAGTGGTCAGCAAAGGTACGGTGGGGGTGGCTCACGGTGGTGCCTCTCAGGTCCGTCTGGGGCGAGGGGTCCGTGTGGGGCGGGTCCTACTGGGCGAGGAAGCAACGGTCTACGGCATAGCGGACATCAACGCCTGTGCCGTCATATATTCATACACGTCGCGTTCGCATGGCGCACGTTGCCCCATAGTAGGCCTTTCGCTGCGGAAGGCAACCCGTCTATCTTCCCAGTTCGTCCGGACGGACGGGGGTGGCCGTAAGCAGCCGGAAACTCGGGCCTGTCAGACTGGGCCGGTGTATGACGTCGACGTGCTCGTGATCGGATCCGGCCCCAGTGGACAGAAGGCGGCGATCGCCGCGGCGAAGCTCGACCGGAGCGTCATGGTCGTCGAGCGCGCGCACATGCTCGGCGGTGTGTGCATCAACACCGGCACCATCCCCTCGAAGACCCTGCGCGAGGCCGTCCTCTACCTGACCGGCCTCAACCAGCGCGAGGTCTACGGTCAGAGCTACCGGGTCAAGGATCACATCACGGTCAGTGACCTGGCCGCCCGGACCCAGCACGTGATCGGGCGCGAGATCGACGTGACCCGCAGCCAGTTGACCCGCAACCGGGTAAGGATCATGACCGGCACGGCGCGGTTCGACGACGCGCACACCGTGGTCGTGACCGACGCCACCGGCCACGGAAACAAGGTCACCGCCGAGAAGATCGTGATCGCGGCCGGCACCCGCCCGGCCCGCCCGGCCAGCGTCGACTTCGACGAGCGGACCATCATCGACTCGGACGGCATCATCAACCTCGAACAGGTGCCGCAGTCGATGCTGGTGATCGGAGCCGGGGTGATCGGCATCGAGTACGCCTCGATGTTCGCCGCGCTCGGCACCGAGGTCACCGTGGTGGAGCGGCGGGACCGGATGCTCGAGTTCTGCGACCTGGAAATCGTCGAAGCGCTCAAGTACCATCTGCGCGACCTTGCGGTCACCTTCCGCTTCGGCGAGGAGGTGGCGTCGGTGCAGCGCCACCAGCGGGGCGCGGTCGCGGTGCTGGAGAGCGGCAAGCGGATCGCCGCCGACACCGTGATGTACTCCGCCGGGCGCCAGGGCGTCGCCGGTGACCTCGACCTGGAGCGGGCCGGCCTGACCGCCGACGCCCGTGGCCGGATCCAGGTCAACGAGAACTTCCAGACCACGGCCGGGCACATCTACGCGGTGGGGGACATCATCGGCTTTCCCGCCCTGGCCTCCACCTCGATGGAGCAGGGCCGGCTCGCCGCCCACCACGCCTGCGGTGAACCAGCCCGTGGCATGCCGCAGCTCCAACCGATCGGGATCTACACCATCCCGGAGATCAGCTTCATCGGCAGCACCGAGGACCAGCTCACCGACAACCGGGTGCCCTTCGAGGTGGGGGTCGCCCGCTACCGGGAGCTCGCCCGCGGGCAGATCGTCGGCGACTCGTACGGGATGCTCAAGCTGTTGGTCGCCCCGGACAGCCGGCAACTGCTCGGCGTGCACATCTTCGGCACCGGGGCCACCGAGCTGGTGCACATCGGGCAGGCGGTGATGGGCTGCAACGGCACTGTCGACTATTTCGTCGACGCCGTGTTCAACTACCCGACCCTTGCCGAGGCGTACAAGGTCGCCGCGCTGGACGCGATGAACAAGATGCGGCACCTCGCCCAGCTGCACGACTGACAGTCGGCTGGCCATCCGACGGACCAGAGGGTCACTCGGGCCCGGCCGGTGCCGCCCGACGCCGGTGCACCGCGACTGCGGCGAGCAGCACACAACCGGTCATCGGCACCACCAGCGGGACGAGCTGCCAGGTGACCAGGACCAGACCGGTCAGGGCGAGCGTCAGCAGCACCGTACCGCCGGGGTCGGTCCGCAGCGTGCGCGCTGCGGCGCGCAGCAGCGCCGGCCAGGCCGCGCCCGGATGCCAGCCAGCGGCGGCCCGCAACAGTACGGCGCCCAGGCCGACCGCGGTGAGCAGGCAGACCGCCGCGACCAGCTCACCGACCGGCAACTGGCCGGTGCGTACCACCGCCGCGTCGAACAGCAGCAGCAGCCCGGCGCCGACCGCCGCGAGCGACCACGGCCAACTGCCAGGCAGCGCGGCCCGCAACCGTACGCCGAAGGCGCCGAGCCGGGTGCTGCCGGTGCCGTCGACGTACGCCCGCAACTGCGCGCACCCGGCGGCCAGCGCGGCCAGCAGCGTGACCAGCGGCAGCAGGCTGACCAGCACCAGCACCCCGACCAGCAGGGTCTCACCGAACAACGCGAAGCGGGTGCCGCGCACACCGGCCCCGGTGGTGACGGCGAGGTCGTTGCGGCCGGTGGCGCTCACCCCTTCAACCCCGAGGTGGCGACCCCGTCGACCAGCAGACGCTGGAAGAACAGGAAGAACCCGATGACCGGCAGCAGTGCGAGCATCGACATGGCCATCAACGCACCGTAGTCGGACAAGGTGGTCTGATCGATGTAGAGCTGCAGCGCCAACGGCAACGGGTACTTGTCCGGGGTGCTGAGGTAGATCAGCGGGGCGAGGAAGTCGTTCCAGGTCCAGATGAAGGTGAAGATGGCCGTGGTGACCATCGCCGGCCGGGACAACGGCAGCACCACGTGCCAGAAGATGCCCCACGGCCCGGCGCCGTCGATCCGGGCCGACTCGTCCAGCTCGTGCGGGATGCCGCGCATGAACTGGACCATCAAGAAGACGAAGAACGCCTCGGCGGCGAGGAACTTGCCGGCCAGCAGCGGTACATAGGTGTCGACCAGACCGAGGTTCTGGAAGACCGCGTACTGCGGGACGATCAGCACGTGGAACGGCAGCAGCAGGGTCGAGATCATTAGTACGAACAGGACGGTCCGGCCACGGAACCGCAGCCGGGCGAAGGCGTAGCCGGCAAGGGCCGACGACGCCACCGTCCCGACCACGGCGAGCACCGCCAGCACCGCCGAGTTCCAAAAGAACCGCAGCACGCTGATACCGGCCATGCCCTCGGCCGCCCGCTGGTAGTTGCCCAGCGTCGGGTCCTGGGGAAACAGTTCCAGGCTGCCGACGATCGACCCGGACGGTTTGAACGAGGCGGAGACGACCCAGACCACCGGGTAGAGGATCACCGCCAGCAGCGCCACCGCCGCGAGGTGCCAGCCGACGCTGCCGAGACGTCGCCGCCGGGTGGCGGCGCCCGCCGTCCGGGTCGCCGGGTTCAACGGTTGTCTCCCGAGTAGTGGACCCAGCCACGGGCGGTCCGGAACAGCATCGCGGTCACCAGCCCCACGCCGAGCAGTAGCATCCAGGCCATCGCCGAGGCGTAGCCCATCCGAAAGTCGGTGAAGCCTCGGTCGTAGAGGTAGACTGTGTAGAACAGGGTCGAGCCGGCAGGGCTGCCGTTGCGGCCGCCGATGACGTACGCCGAGGTGAAGATCTGGAACGAGTTGATCGTCTCCAGCAGCAGGTTGAAGAACAGCACCGGCGAGATCATCGGCAGGGTCACCGACCAGAAGCGACGCCCCCGGCCGGCGCCGTCCACCTCGGCGGCCTCGTACAGTTCGGCCGGCACCTGCTTGAGCCCGGCGAGGAAGATCACCATCGGCGCGCCGAACTGCCAGGCCGCCAGCAGCACCAGCATGAGCAGCGAGAAGTCGGGATTGCCGACCCACCCGCCGGTACCCAGGCCGACCGAGCTCAGCAGTCGGTCGACCACGGCGTCGTCGCTGAACAGCGCCTTCCAGACGATGGCGACGCTGACGCTGGCACCGATCAACGATGGCCCGTAGAACGCCGCCCGGTAGAAACCCTGGCCGCGGCGGCGCTGGTTGAGCAGTATCGCCACCGCCAGCGCCGCGGCGAGTTTCAACGGTACGGCGAGCAGCACGTACCCGGCGGTGACCCGGACCGACTGCAGCCAGCGGTCGTCGTCAAAGAGTCGGCGGTAGTTGTCCAGCCCGACCCATTCCGGCGTGGTGAACAGGTTGTAGTCGGTGAACGACAGGTACAGCGAGGCCGCCATCGGGCCGACCGTCAGCAGCAGCATGCCGACGATCCAGGGGGACAGGAACAGGTAACCGGCCAGCGGGTCGCCGTTGCGGCGACCCGGTGGGGGCGTCGCCGGTCTACGGCGGTCGGCTGCCGCGGGCCGGGCGGAGTCGACGGTGGAGCTCGTCATCGGATTCCTCGGGGTCGTCACCGCGTCCGGATCAGGGTTCGAGGATCTCCTCGGCTTCAGCGAAGAGCTGGTCGACCGCCTCTGCCACGCCGATCCGCCCGTAGTGCAGCTCCTCGCTGATCCGGATGAATGCCGCCTCGATGCTGCCGGCACCGCGCGGTGGTGCCGGTGGTGCCTGGGTGAGCTGGTCGGCGATGGTCTCCTCGTAGCCGGCCACGGCTGCCAGCGGCCCGTCGAGTTCGGCCGCGTCCCGCTGGGCGTTGGTGGCCGGCAGGCCACGGTTTCCGCCGAAGATCCGACCCACCTCCGGGTCGTTGATCATGAAGGAGATCAGTCTGGCAGCCGCCTCCGGATGCTCGGTGTCGGCCGACGTGCTCAGCAGCATCGCCGGCTTGAGGTACTGGCCGAGCTGCCCGGGGTTGTTGCTGGGCACCGGCCCCAGCCTGATCTCGGTGTCGGTCTCACCCGCATACCGGGTGAGGAAGTTGTCCCAGCTGAGGTCGGAGGCGGCTAGGTCGTCGACCCACAGGGAGGCCGGTTTGATCTGGACGGCGGTCTCCACCGGCAGGACCACGTCCTGCTCGATCAGGTCCATGCCCTGCTGCCAGAACCGCGCCAGCCGTTCCTTGCTGAAGCCGAGGCGGCCGTCCTCGGTGAACAACGCGCCGCCCTCCTGACGCAGCTGCGCCTCCAGGTTGTAGATCACTCCGGTGTAGTTGCCGCCGCCGTAGGTGCCGGTCTCGGCCTTGATGGTGGCCATCGCGGCGTGGTAGTCGTCCCAGGTCCAGCCGATCGCTGGCGCGGGCACCCCGGCCTGCTCGAACAGCGTCGGGTTGTAGAACATGCTCCATGTGTTGCCGCCTACCGGCACCGCGTACAGCGTGCCGTCGACCTCCCCTGCGCCGTCGAAGCCGGCCAGCAGGTCGTCCAGAACGAGGTCTCCGCCGACGTGCTGGTCGAGGCCGCCGAGCACCCCCCGGTCGGCGTACTCACGCAGGTAGGAGAAGTCCATCTGCAGGACGTCCGGCATGTTGCCGCCGGCGGTCTCGGTGGTCAACTTCTGCCAGTACGCCTCGTACTCCTGGAAGCTCGGCGTGACGGTGATGCCCGGATTCTCCGCTTCGAACAGGTCGATGGCCTGCTGCATCAGGTCGGCCCGTTCGGCGTTGCCCCACCAGGAGTAGCGCAGCTCGACCCCGCCCGACTCGGTGTCGTCGCCGCAGGCGACGGTGCCGAGGGCGACCAGCGAGAGGGCGGCAACGATGGCCAGTGACCTGGTGAATCGTTTCAAGATTGCCATCGGAAACCTCCGGATCCGAACTGACCAGCAGGTGCGTACCCAGGTGTTACGGGCCACAGGAAGCGCTTGTCAACGTAGGTTAGGAGTCAGTTACATGTGCGTCAATGGCCAACTTGAACGTTACAACTCCGCGACATGCCGGCCGACCCGGGCCGGGGTCGGGGCGGCACACCGGCCAGCCGGGTCGTACCATCGCGGCATGGCAGAGATGGTCACCCTGCGGCTGAGCCCGCAGACCCTGGCCAGGGCGCGGGCCGCTGCCGAACGGGACGGGATGACGCTCTCCGACTGGATCGACCGTGCCGCCCGCCGGGAAGCGCGCCGCGACGCCGCCCGGGCACACGAGGAGTGGCTGGCCGCCAACCCGGAGGTCCGCGACGAACTGGACGGCTTCGACGAACTCGCCGACACGCTGGAGTCCGGCTGGTCCGACCTGTCTGACGCGGCGTGAACCGCGGCGAGATCTGGACCGTCGGCGAGCGCTCCGACCTGCGCTACCGGGTGGTGGTGCTATCCGGCGACACACACAACGAGCGACCTAGGGCCGCCCCGTACTGCGCGCCGATCGTCCGCCAGCGCGGCGCCACCAGCCTGCCGCCGTTCGTGGTGCCGCTGGCCGAGACCGACCCGCTGTCCGGGGTCGTCGTGGTCAACCGGATGCGCCGCATCTCCGGCCGATCCGGCGCGGAACGGGTCGGCATGGTCACCGGTGCCAGCATGGCCCGCCTGGAAGAGGCGATGCGGGACCTGTTCGACCTCTGACGGGGCGCGTCGCGGCCCGGCGCCTCGGACGGGTGCAATCCCCGCCGACGCTGGCGCAAGCGCCCAGGCGGATGGTACGACGGTCCGATGGGTATCGTGTCGCCCGGATTCCAGGGCCGTCCACGTTCTCCCGGCGCTGTCACCCTGCCGCCGGGCCAGTATCTGACCGAGGACTTCCCGGTGCTGTCCGCCGGTCCGACCCCGCGTATCGACATCGCCGGCTGGCAGTTCGTGATCACCACCGAGGACGGCACCGAGCAGCGATGGAGCTGGCCGGAGCTGCTCGACCTGCCCAGCGAGGACGTCACCGTCGACCTGCACTGCGTGACCAAGTGGTCCAAGCTCGGCACCCGCTGGCACGGCGTCTCCCTCGACACCCTGCTGGCCGACATCGACACCAGCGCCGACTACGCCCTTGCCCACTCGTACGGCGGGTACACCACCAACCTGCCGCTGGCCGACCTGCTCGACGGGCAGGCATGGATCGCCTACCGCTACGACGACGCCGACCTGAGCCCGGAGCACGGCGGCCCGGCCCGGCTGCTGGTGCCGCACCTGTACTTGTGGAAGTCGGCCAAATGGGTGCACGGCATCCGGCTGCTGGCCGACGACGAACCGGGCTTCTGGGAGACCGCCGGCTACCACGATTACGGTGACCCATGGCGCGAGCAGCGGTACCAGGGCGACTGAGCTGGCGGGTGGCCCACCTCGCCGCCGTCCGCGACGAGACGCCGACTGCCCGTACCCTGCTGCTCGACGTGCCGGACTGGCCCGGACACCTGCCCGGCCAGCACGTCGACGTGCGGCTCACCGCCGCCGACGGTTACCAGGCACAGCGCAGCTACTCGGTCGCCAACGCGGCCGACGGCGACCGGGTCGAGCTGACCGTGCAGCGGGTCCCCGACGGTGAGGTCTCCGGCTACCTGGCCGGCCCGTACGCCGTCGGCGACCCGGTGGAGATCCGCGGACCGGTCGGCGGATGGTTCGTGTGGCGACCGGACACGACCGATCCGGTGCTGCTGATCGCCGGTGGCTCCGGCGTCGTGCCGCTGATGGCGATGATCCGCGCCCGGCGGGCCGTCGGCAGCCGGGTACCGTTCCGGCTCATCTACTCGGTGCGTACACCGGCCGACATCTACTACGTCGACGAGCTGCGCCGCCGCGCCCGCGACGACGCCGGTCTCGACGTCAGCTACGTCTACACCCGGCAGGCGCCCGAGGGCTGGCCCGGCCAGGTCGGCCGGATCGGAGTCTCCCGGGTCAACACCGACGGTTGGCCGGCGATGCTCGAACCGGCCTGCTATGTATGCGGGCCGACCGGCTTCGTGGAGACGGTCGCCGACATCCTGATCGCCCTCGGGCACGACCCCCGCCGCGTCCGCACCGAACGATTCGGACCCACCGGAGGTTGACATGACCGACCAGCGCGTGACGTCGGTACTGCCGGACGGACGTCACCTGATCGACGAGCACCACCTGGACGGAAACGCGCTGGCCGGTCCGCTGGCCGAGATCTTCGCGGTGGACGTCACCACCGCGATTGGCCGCTGCGCCAGTTGCGGGCGGGCCGGGCCGCTCGCCGCTCTGATGGTCTACTCCGACGCGCCGGGCCTGGTCGCCCGCTGTCCGCACTGCACCGGGGTGCTGCTGCGGCTGGTACGCGGCCCGGCCGACGTCTGGCTCGACCTGCACGGCGCGCTGAGCCTACGGATCACCGTACCGGCAGGTTGAGCCTTCCCGGATCCGCCGGGCCGACCGGCCCGGCGGAGCGGATCGGCTCAGCCGGTGAACGGCGCGGGACCGAACCGGCCCCAGGCGACGAAGGCGGCCATCGCGGCATAGACCAGGTCGGGCAGGACCGTCAGGCGTTCGCCGCGTCGCCGCCGCATGATCGCCGCACCGGTGAACAGCGCCGCGACACAGACGGCGGTTACCGGCACCAGGACTGGGGCGATGCCGAGCACCGCCGGCAGGATCAGCCCCGCCGCCGCCAACAACTCCAGGATCGTGATGACCCACAGCGCGCGGGGACTGAAGTCCATCACCCACTCCCCGGCCCGACCTATCGAGGCGAGCTTCTCCCGGGGCACCAGCACCTTCCCGGTGCTGACCACCATGGCGACGGCCAGCCAGCTGGTGATGATCCACAGTACGAGATTCATGGTTCCCCTTTCGATCGGCGACGAGCGGCACGTACCACAGCGTTCGAATCGCCGACCGGGCCCAGATGCCGCAGCTTGTCCGGATTGGCGATGGAGTGAATCGCGCGCACCTGGTCGTCGGCGATGTCCAGCCCGACAACCCCGATCAGGTGCTCCTGCGCGTCGTAGGCGGCAACGCCGGGTTGACCGTTGACCGAGGCCGGCCGCAGCCGGACGCCGAGGTCCGGCAGCCGGGGCAGCCAGGCCGCCAGGGCCCGGGCCACCCGGGTACGCCCGTACAGCGGCCGCGGTAGCGCGGGCACCTTGCCGCCGCCGTCGCCGTGCAGCGCCACGTCGTGCGCCAGCAACTGCTCCAACGCCGGCAGGTCGCCCTGCTGGGCGGCAGCGAAGAACCGTCGGGCAAGCTCGTCGCGTTGCCGCCGGCTGGCGTGATAGCGCGGTCGGCGCGCGCGAATCTTCTCGCGCGCCCGGGCGACCAGGTGCCGGGTGCCGTCCACGTCGGCACCGACGATCTCGGCGACCTGCGGGTACGGGTAGTCGAACACCTCGCGCAGCAGGAACGCGGCGCGCTGCTGCGCTGAGAGGCTTTCCAGCAGGACGAGAAAGGCCAGCGACAACGAATCGGCGGTCTCCGCCTGCTCGGCCGGTGTGGGGTCGGTGACCAGTGGCTCGGGCAGCCACTCGCCGACGTAGCGCTCCCGTCGGGCCCGGGCCGAGCGGAGCTGGTCGATGGCCAGCCGGGTGGCCAGCGTGGCGGCGTACGCCCGGGGTGAGCTGATCGCCTCGCCCCGCAGCGCGCTCTGGTGCATCCGCAGGAACGTCTCCTGCGTTACGTCCTCGGCCTCGCTGACGCTGCCGAGCATCCGGTAGGCGATGGTGAACGCCCATGGGCGCAGTTCGTCGTAGATGTCGGTGGGCGACATGGCCGGCTACCGCCGCCGTTCGCTACGGGTCGTCATCGGATGGTCTCCACTCGTTGTCCTCACCACCACAGACGAGACACCCCGACCCACCATGACAGGGTGTTAGCCGGGTCACAGCGCGACGCTAGTTGATCGCAAGATGGAGGATCAGGAAGAGCAACGCGGTCGAGAGCAAGAGACCGCCGGTGAGGAAACTGACCGCAACCGGCCTTGTCCGCCGACTGTTCCCGGGCGCCGTGAACATGACCGTGGTCGTGCCCAGGGAGATCAAGACGGCCATCCCGATGTAGACCGGCGTCTGGTGGAGCCACGAGTACAGCACGAAATGCATCGAGGTGATCGCCGCGAACGCGAAGGGCACGAGGGTGTACTGCTGTTTGGCGGTGAGATAGATCAGGAATGGCAACCCGAGGAGTTGCGAGGTCCCGATCAGTACCGACAGTTGCGTGATCCCGTCGGCTACCGGCCGCTCCTGACCGATCGCTCCGATCAATGCCGGAAGGGCCAGAGCTGTGGGTAGAGCAACCGTGCCTTGAAAGAGCGTGGCGAAGGCCGCCACGCGTTCTGCCAGCAGGATCATGGCCCAGCGCCGCTGGCCTTCCCGGCGCAGTTCGACCACGTCAGCGGATTGGATGGTTGCGGTGACCGGGTGGAGGTACCGAAGGCTGGCAACTCGCTGGATAAGGGATTGCGTGTCGGCCGAAGAGTCGTGGTAGGCAATGCTGACGTGCGGGACGAACCCGCCTGCCCCGTCCGGGTAGGGTCGCCGGCCTTGCGCACCCCGGCGGATGGATTCGCGGATGAGGTCACGGAGCCCGCGGACCGGTTCCGGCGGACCGGCACTGAATCGGACGGCTTCTGGCGATCCGGCGAGCGGTCCGACCTCGACCGGGACGGTGCGTAGGTCGACGCAGCGTCGCCGTACGTGGTCGACTACCTCCGCTGCCACGTCGAGTGAAACTTCGTCGGTGAAGGCGAGTCGTTGAATGGTGATGTGCAGGCTGGCCGTCGGGACCAGACCGAGGTGGGGCAGGTCGCGCCGCCGATCCTGACAGTACGCCGCTATCGCGGTGAGGGACGGGACATGGCCGACCAGCTAGTGGTAGGAGCGCCGGCCCGTCGTCCAGCCCGGTCGGTCCCAGTGGTCGACCATCCGTTGGGCCTGCTGGACCTGGATCCGCTCCTGGCCGGCCCAAGAGCGTTCGCGTTCGTGACCGATGCGTGGTGGCGCGAACTGTCCGTGGATGATCGATACTGGACAGTACCCACCTGGTGAATGCCGTCTCCGTCGACAGGGAAATGTCAAGAGGGAGGTAGGGGATGGTCCCCGCGACAGGAAGCATCCCTTCCGGTAACGCGGGAGCGCCGCCCCGTCCCGATCAGCGACGGTGATCGCAGGCTGGTAGGGCGGACGCGCGCAGCGCCTCGGCCAGCCACTCGAACGGGAACCGTTCCGGCTCCACGCCGTTGACGGCGGTGACCAGCGCCATGTACCGGTCGAACGGTCCTTGCGGCTCCGGCGGCGTACGGTCCCACTCCGCGCCGGCGAGCATGTGGTCGGCCGTCTGGATCCGGAACTCGGGGGTGTCCGGCATCCCTGGGCTGTCCGGTGTCGCGAAGATGCCGGTCAGCCAGCCCATCCACCGGTCTGCGATCTCCCGCCCTTGTGGCGAGTCCGGTGGCACCTGGTCCCGTGCCGCGTCCATCGCCGCCTGACCGATCGGCATAGCCGCTTCCATTCGGTCCAGCATCGGTGACGAGGTCATCAGCGGCCCGGCCCCAGTGGTGCACACCTCGTGCAGTTCGCGGCGCACGGCCTGTCGGGTCTCGGGGTCCCGGATCAGCTCGGCCAGGTCGATCCACGCCTCCAGTTGCGCTGCGGTGGGATGTTCGGGCAGCACCGGCCGGGCCGCGCGCCACCACTCGACCATCTTTTCCGGCGGTTCCCAACCAGTGGACACCTCGGTCCAGAACTCGTCGATCAGCCGGTCGCGTTCCTCGTCCGACATCCCGGCCAGCTTGTGCATCAGGGTCACCTGCTCGGCGGTGGAGTCCTGTCGGAGGATGGTCGACAGCACCGCGCGGCGGCTGCGTAGCCGTGCCTCCTGCCGGGTGAGCAGAGCCAGATGGGCCGCGGCCAGCTCGTGCAGCGTCGCCTCGCCGGCCAGCACCCGCCGGATCTCGTCCAGCCCGGCGTCGAGTTCCCGTAGCGTCCGGACCAGTTCCAGCCGGGCGATCGCCGACACGTCGTACAGCCGGTGACCGGCCGGCCTACTGGCGGCCGGCGTGACGACACCGGCGTCCGCGTAGTATCGGACGGCGCTGACGCTCAGACCGGTGCGTCGGGCGACATCCCCGATGGGGTACAGCTCGTTCATGTCCACGGCGCCCACTATGCGATCTCAAGCGGCTTGAGATGCAAGCTTTGTCGGGTCGCGCCCGCAGCGGTACGCCAGATTCGTTACACCGACCCCTGCGGCGCGGAACCGATCGGCTTGACCATCTGCTGAGCGGTGACCGTGAATCCGGTCGACTCGTACAGTCTGCGGGCCACCAGGTTGTCTCCGAAGACGTTCAACCCGAGCCGGGTGACTCCGCGCGCGGCCAGCACCGGCTCGACAGCGGCCAGGATGGCCCGTCCATACCCGTTGCCGCGTTGGGCGGTGTCCACCTCGATGTTGTAGATCCAGGCCGGCCGTTCCAGGTCGCCGGAATCCGGCAGTCCGACCCAGATCCAGCCGACCGGTCGCGCGTCGGCGGCACCGGCCGGCCGCGCCACGAGGAACAGCATCCGCTCGGTGGCCAGCCCGTCGGGTAGCAACTCGGCGTGCTGGCGGCGGGACTCGGCCAGCGCCGTCGCGGTCGTGGCCCGCCCGGACCGCAGCAGGCTGCCGGCATAGCCCGCCACCAGCGCGGGAATGCGTACGTCGTACTCGTTCTGGGTCATCGGGTGCAGCGATACGGCACGCCCATCTGACGTCGTCACCGGCACATCGTGGCGTACCTGGTCGTGCCCAGTCACGTCAATTGCGCGACGGCCGTTGGCGGGCAGCACACGATCGCCGGCGGGACCAGCGGCACCGCCGCCAGTAGACTGCGGCTGTGGCGACCGACGCGGACCGTGGTGCCGGTCAGGACGTGCCGCATCACCTCGACCATGTACCGAAGGCCCAGTTCGCCTTTCCCGGGCCGCTGCGCGACCGGCTGGTCGCGGCAATCCTCACCGGCGAGAAGACTTCCACGTCCGGGCTGCTGTGCGAGTACGAGGACGGGCCGCTGCCGGTCGTAGGGGAGCGGTCTGTGCTGGTGGATTCGGCGGACCGGCCCTGCGCGGTGCTGGAGACCACAGAGGTACGGGTGGTCCCACTGGCCGAGGTAGACCTAGCTCACGCCGTCGACGAAGGTGAAGGGTTCACCGACGTCGCCGGCTGGCGCCGCGCGCACATCGACTTCTGGCAGTCGGCACCGATGCGGGCTGCCCTCGGTGACGAGACGTTCACCGTTGATGACCGGACGATGGTGGTGGCCGAACGGTTCCGTGTCGTACAGCGGATCTGGCGGTCCGACGAGGTGGCCCTCGCCTACGCCGCCGAGAGCCGGGCGGCGGTCGACGCGCTCCGGGCCGTACCGGAGGCGGACTTCGATCGGCCGACCGGATGCGCGCCGTGGACAGTCAAGGAACTGCTTGCACACACCGTGATCGCGTTGTCCCGTACCGTCGAGATGCTCGACGACAGCGCACCCGCCGCCGGTCCTGACGGTCCGGTGGACGCGGTCGGCTACTACGCGCCCGACGCACGGTTCCGTCCCGATGCGGACGGCGGGCGGATCGCCGACGCTCAGCGGTGGGCGGCGGCCCGTACGGTCACCGCCGCTGTCGACGAGCTGGCGGCGCGGGCGGCGACCGCCGCCACCCGGGTCGCGGCGCAGCCGCCGGACCGCCTGGTCGTCACCCGGCACGGTGACCTGATGACGCTGACCGACTTTCAGGCCACCCGGGTCGTCGAGCTCGCGGTCCACGGTGTCGACCTGGCCGACGCCCTCGGTGTGGCGTCGTGGCTGACCGCCCCGGCGGCGGACCTGGTGGTGGCGCTGTCGGCGGGCACCACACTGGCACCGCTGCGGGCGGCGCGCGGATGGGACCGGCCGACGTTGGTACGCGCGGTCACCGGGCGGGTCGAGTCAGGTGACGTGGATCCGGCGGAACTGCATCCGCCGGGGGTGCGCTCACCGTTCTTCGGCGGCACGCACCGTCCCACTGTGGTTGGCGAAGAGTAGCGGGACCGACCTGCCCTCGAAGCGCCTTGCGACTGCCCGTAGGTTGACAGCGACAAGGCCACAACGAGACCCTTTCGCGATTCTGACTCTTGCTGCTGGAGGTTTGCCGTGGACTGGTCCCTCGGAAACATACTGATTCTGCTGGTCGTGGTGTTGCTCGGCGCAGTCGCCGGGTGGCTCGTGATGAGCCGCCGGTCTGCGGCCGGCAAGGATGCCCCGGTGAAGCCCGAGGCGACTGCCGCCGTCGAGCCGCCGACCGCTACCTCGGAGGAGCCGTCGCCGGCCGAACCGGCCCGTCCGGAACCCGCATCGCCGGCCGATCCGGTCAAGACCGAACCCGCCACCGAGGTTCCCGCCGAGTCCGCCGCGGTTGCCACGGCCGAGCCGGCCAGTGTCGAGCCGGTCACTACCGCCGAAGCGGCCAGCCCTGAGCCGGCCAACCCTGAGCAGGTGCCGGCAGCCGAGTCGGCCACCGCCGCTGAGCCGGTCGCCGACTCGCCCACCGCTGCCGAGCCGCCCACCGCCGCTGAGCCGGTCGCCGACTCGCCCACCGCTGCCGAGGCTGGACCGGCGGACGACTTCCGACGCATCGAGGGCATCGGGCCGAAGATGGCCGCCGCCCTGCAGTCCGCCGGGATCCGCACGTACGAGCAGTTGGGCGCGACCGATGAGGCGGCGCTGCGCGCGGCGGTTCGCGCCGCCGGCGTACGGGCCACCGCCAGCCTGCCGACCTGGCCGGCCAAGGCCCGGGAGTTGGCCGCGGCGCGCTCCGCAAGCTGACCGGGTACGGCCCGGCGCCAGAGTGGACCGACGTCGGGTGACCTAGGTCCCGGCGATCGGGGACGTACGGCGGCAGCGTCCGATCACCGCACCGAGTGACGATGAGGTCGAGCACCGGCGGCAAGGTGCCGCCGGTGCCGACCGAACGAGGTGATCGGCATGACCGCAGTCGTCCAGGTGCACCCGAAGCCGGCCGCGCCGGCCGAGACAGAGGTCGCGATCGACGCCCTCGTCTCGGCGGCGTCGAAGGCACTCGACGACTACGCCGAATTCGACCAGGAGCGGATCGACACGATCGTCGGCAAGGCGTCGGTCGCCGCGCTCAGCCGCCACAGCGAACTGGCCCGGCTGGCGGTGCAGGAAACCGGCCGCGGCGTCTTCGAGGACAAAGCGGTGAAGAACATCTTCGCCTGCGAACACGTCACGCACAGCATGGCGGCGCTGAAGACGGTCGGCGTGGTCGGCCGTGACGACATCAGCGGCATCGTCGAGATCGCCGAGCCGGTCGGTGTGATCTGCGGCGTCACCCCGGTCACCAACCCGACATCGACGACGATCTTCAAGGCCCTGCTGGCGTTGAAGACCCGCAACCCGATCATTTTCGCCTTCCATCCGGCCGCCCAGCGGTGCAGCGCCGAAGCGGCCCGGGTGGTCCGCGACGCGGCGGTCGCCGCCGGCGCGCCGGCGCACTGCATCCAGTGGATCGAGCACCCGTCGGTCGAGGCGACCGGGGCGTTGATGCGCCACGACGGGTCGCGCTGATCCTCGCCACCGGTGGCAACGGCATGGTGCGGGCGGCGTACTCGGCGGGCAAACCGGCGCTCGGCGTGGGTGCCGGCAACGTCCCGGCCTACCTGGAACGGACCGCGAAGCTGGCCCGCGCGGTCAACGACGTGGTGCTGTCCAAGACGTTCGACAACGGCATGGTCTGCGCCTCGGAGCAGGCGGTCATCGTCGACGACATCTACGAATCGGCGATGGCCGAGTTCGCGAAGCTGCACGCGCACCGGGCGACTCCGCAGCAGAAGCGGCAACTGGAGGAGCTGCTGTTCGGTGCCGCCGCCGGATCGGCGGGCTGCGCCGGAGCCAAACTCAACCCGGCGGTCGTCGGGCAGTCCCCGGTATGGATCGCACGGCAGGCCGGGTTCACCGTACCCGCCGACACGTCGATCGTTCTGGTCGAGGTCGACCAGGTCGGCCCGGCCGAGCCGTTGACCAGGGAGAAGCTCTGCCCGGTGCTGGCGGTGTTGCGCGCCGACGGACACGTCACCGGCATCCGGTACGCCGAGCAGATGGTCGAGTTCCACGGCCTCGGCCACAGCGCCGTCATCCACACCAGCGACGCCGACCTCGCCGAGGAGTTCGGCCGGCGGGTCAAGGCGGTACGGATCATCTGGAACGCGCCGGCCTCGCAGGGTGCGATCGGTGACATGTACAACGCGATCGCGCCGTCGTTGACGCTGGGTTGCGGCAGCTACGGGCGCAACTCGGTGTCGAGCAACGTGACCGCCGTCCACCTGCTCAACATCAAGCGGGTGGCGAGGCGAACCAACAACCTGCAGTGGTTCAAGGTGCCGCCGAAGATCTACTTCGAGCCGCACGCGATCCGCTACCTGGCCGACATGCCGGACGTGCACCGGGTCACCGTGGTCACCGACGCGACGATGACCCGGCTCGGGTTCGTCGACCGGATCCTCACCGTGTTGCAGGGCCGGTCGCGAGGGGTCGCACTGCAGATCATCGACACCGTCGAACCGGAGCCGAGCATCCGTACCGTGGACGCCGGTGCCGAACAGATGCGCCACTTCCGGCCGGACACCATCATCGCCCTCGGCGGCGGCTCGGTGATGGACGCGGCCAAGGTGATGTGGCTGCGCTACGAACATCCCGGGGTGGTCTTCGCCGACATGCGGGAGAAGTTCTTCGACATCCGCAAGCGGGCGTTCACCTTCCCGGCTCCGGGAGAATTGGCGAAGCTGGTCTGCATCCCGACCACGTCGGGCACCGGGGCCGAGGTCACCCCGTTCGCGGTGATCACCGACACGGTGACCGGCAGGAAGTACCCGCTGGCCGACTACGTGCTCACCCCGAACGTGGCGATCATCGACCCGGTGCTCGCCGCCGACCTGCCGGCGGTGGTGACCGCCGACAGCGGCTTCGACGCGTTGACCCACGCCACCGAGTCGTACGTGTCGGTGTACGCCAACGACTACACCGACGGGCTCGCTCTGCAGGCGATCCGGCTGATCTTCGCCTACCTGGAGCGGGCGGTGCGTGACGGCGCCGCCGACCCCGAGGCCCGGGAGAAGATGCACAACGCCGGCACCATAGCCGGAATGGCGTTCGGCAACGCCTTCCTCGGCATAGTGCACGCCATGTCGCACACCCTCGGCGCGACGTTCCACATCGCCCACGGTCGGACCAACGCGATCCTGATGCCGCACGTGATCCGCTACAACGGGGCGCGGCCCGGCAAGCTGTCCGGTTGGCCGAAGTACGAGAACTACCGGGCTCCGGAGCGGTTCCAGGAGATCGCCCGGATGCTCGGCCTGCCGGCGGCCACCCCCGCCGAGGGAGTCGAGTCGTACGCCGCCGCCGTCGAACGGTTGCGTGACGCGGTCGGCATCGAGCCGTCGTTTCGGGCGGTCGGGGTGGACGAAGCGTCGTTCCTGGCCAGCCTGCCGCAACAGGCGGTCAACGCCTACGAGGACCAGTGCGCACCGGCCAACCCGCGGATGCCGATGCTCGACGACATGCAGCAGATCATGCGCACCGCGTACTACGGCACCGCCGGTGGCTGATCGTCTCCGTCCGGCTGCTGCTCGCTGCCGCAGCCGGACCTGTCCCACCTGCCCGTCCGGCCCGGCATCACTGTTGCTCGGGGAACGCCACGCAGTTGGCGCAGCCCGGACTTGGCACGGGTAACTCCGTCTGTTCATGGGAGATGACCAGACTGCTGGGCGAGATGCTCGACGCTGCGGTCGTCAACGGTGGGCGGCCGCTGCAGCACCCGGACCCGGTCGCGGGCGCCGGCCCGGCTGCCCAGGCTGCGTACCGTTGGGCGGTCCGGGCCGGGCAGGTCGATACCGTGCACGGTACGGAAACGCTGGCGCCAGATGTCCTGCCGCCGTACCGGCCGCGCGGCCGGCGTGGCCGCTCAGCTCGTCGAGCGCGACCTTGACGCGTTTGCGGGTCAGCCCCGGCTCATGGGCGAGCTGCGCGCTGCTGCGGGCATCCGAACATGGTCAACGTCCGGTGGCCGTGATCCGGGGCAGGCGCACGTTCGGGGGCGTCGCTTGTCGGCCGCCGGATCGCGGCGGCCGACAAGCGACGGCACCACGCGGGTCAGGGCGTCGAGGCAGACCTTCCCCAGCGAGGGGCGGCGAACCACAGCCCGGCGAGCCGGTCCGGGGGTGCTGCCAGGCCCGGCCCGCCGGCCGCGATCCACTCGACGACACTCGACAGTGACGTCTCGTCGAGCACGCCGCCGAGCCACACCGGGCGGGCGCCCAGTCGGCGGGCCAGCGCGGCCGGCTGCACCACCACCACGTTGGACCGGTCACAGGCGTTGAGGCAGTCGGACACCCGTACCGACCCGGCGGCGCGCAGGACGTCGAGCTGCCGGTCGTGGTCGACGTCCGGGTGTTTGCGGCGGGTGCCGCAACAGCAGCCCCGGCAGACGGTCACCCGGACGGAGTGCCTGGGTGCCGCGCCCGCCGCGCCGTCCTCCGCCGTCACGCGACGTTGGCGAGCGTGGTCCGCCGATCACCGGTCCGGGCCGGGGTGAGCAGCAGTCCGAACACCACCCCGAGGACCGTCCACATCGTGGCGAGCTGCGCCAGCGAGGCGAGTCGGAACTCCCACAGCAGCGCCGCCGGGATGTCGGCGGGCACGTCGACCCCGGTGGCCGGCCAGAGCGCCAGCAGCAGGGCGTACCCGACGACGGCCAGCGCCGCCGCGACCACCGTCCGGTAGGGTGCCGGCCGCGCCCAGCCGGCCAGCCGTCGGTGGGCCAGCAGCGCCAGCCAGCTGACGGCGGCTGCGGCGATGATGAACGACAGGTACTGTCCGGTGCGTTGGTTGACGGTGTCCGGGTCGCCGACACCCGGCGGGTTGGCCGGGAAGTGGATCGCCGGTAGCAGCGCCACCACGACGAAGCCGAGCCCGGCGAGCAGCCCCACCCGGCGGAAGTCGTCACGGCCGGGCAGCAGGTGCCGGGTCGCCGCGAAGACCACGGCGACGATCAACGCCAGGCACAGCGCCACCGCGACGGTGGCGACCAGCCCACCGAAGACCTGCATGGCCCGACCGACCAACTCCTCGTCGTGGCTGTGTCCGGCCGTCCCGGTCGCCGCGCGGGCCTCCTCGACGACCAGCGCAGACTCGATCTGCGGTTCGACGATCAGCAGGGCCGCCACCGCGCCCGTCACGCCGGCGGCCGCACCGGCGAGCAGGCCGCGGCTCAGCACCGTGCTGAACGGGTAGGTGCTCACGGAGCTGACCCCCGCTCAGTGGCACGGGACGCCGAGGGCGTGCCGGCCGTCGTGGGTGAACTCGTGCACGAACTCGGCGGCACCGGCCAGCACCAGCCCGTTGTCCTGCGCGACCAGGTAGATGACGACCGCCGCGACGGCGGCCAGCAACCAACCGACGAGCGGTACGCGGATGGCGGTGGTGGTGACGTCTCCGCCGACAGAAGGTGCAGTCATGCCAGGAAATCCTCTCGTCCATGCCTCGTGGCGATGCGGTGCATGCCACGGCCGGTCTCCTGGCTCCCGGATCGTCGCGGCCGTCCCGCCTTCCCGGACGTCGTCGGCCCAGTGGCTTGGTGGAACGGACACTTCCCGGTCACAGTGGCGAGGACCACGCCGGACTCACACCGGCTTCCCGAACACCGTGGCCTGCGCAGCGTACCGCCGTCGTGACCGCCCGGGCAATGGCTGCGGCCGTGGCAGGTACCGGGACCGGCGCCACATTGACGGTGGACCTTCGGTGGGGGAGCATGACCGGCACGAGCGGTGCGCGGAGGAACCCGGTGCGAATCCGGGGCGGTCCCGCCACTGTGACCGGTGAGTCGCATCCCCATGAGACAGCCACTGCCCCGATGGCGGGAAGGCTCGGGACGCGATGTCGATCCGGCAGCCAGGAGACTCCGGCCGCTCGCTGGTCCACCGGTACGCGGGCGTGGACACCCGCGGGAGGGATTCACCATGCACACCTGTCGGCCCCTGCCATGACGCCGTACCCGTTCACCGCCGTCGTCGGCCTGCCCGACCTGCGGCAGGCACTGTTGCTCGCCGCGGTGCACCCCGGCATCGGCGGAGTGCTCATCCGGGGTGAGAAGGGCACTGCAAAGTCGACGATCGTCCGCGCGCTGGCCGGGCTGCTACCGGAGGTCGACCGGGTGCTCGGCTGCCGGTTCGGCTGCGACCCGGCGGCCCCGGACCCAATCTGCCCGGACGGGCCGCACACCGCGCCGGTGACCGCACGCGGCGGCCCGGCCGCCCTGGTCGAGTTGCCGGTCGGCGCCACTGAGGACCGGGTCGTCGGCACCCTCGACATTCAGCGGGTGCTCAGCGCCGGCGTGAAGGCGTACGAGCCGGGGCTGCTCGCCGCCGCGCACCGGGGCCTGCTCTACGTCGATGAGGTCAACCTGTTGCCGGACCATCTGGTGGACCTGCTGCTGGACGCGGCGGCGATGGGCCGGGCGCACGTCGAACGCGACGGGGTGTCGGTCAGCCACGCCGCCCGGTTCCTGCTGGTCGGCACGATGAACCCGGAGGAGGGCGAGCCGCGTCCACAGTTGCTGGACCGCTTCGGGCTGATGGTGTCGGTGGCCGCGCCGACCGAGGTGGCCGACCGGGCCGAGGTGGTGCGCCGGCGGCTCGCGTACGAGACCGACCCGGTGGCGTTCGCGGACCGCTGGCGGTCCGCCGACAACCAGCTCGCACTGCGGGTACGCGACGCGCGGGCGGCCCTGCCCGCGGTCACGCTGCCCGATGCCGAGATCGACCGGATCGCCCGGATCTGCCTGGCGTACCAGGTGGACGGTATGCGGGCCGACATCGTGATGGCCCGCGCCGCCGTCGCGCTGGCCGCCTGGCGCGGTCAGACGGCGGTCACCGCCGCCGAGGTCGCCGACGCGGCCAGGCTGGCGCTGCCGCACCGGCGGCGCCGTGACCCGCTCGACCCGCCCGGCGCTGACGAGCAGCGCCTCGACGAGGTGCTGCGTGACGAGTGCAGCGACGACGACCCCGACCCTCCGCTCCCGCCGGGTCCGCCACCACCGGACGGCGGCCTGCCGCAGGGTCCGCCACCACCGGACGGCGGCCCGTCACCCGGCCCGCCCGAGTCCGACGGCGGCCCGCTTTCCGAGCCAGCTACGCCGGACGCCGGTGGGCCGGCGGCCGGTGCCGAGCAGCCGGACGGCGTACCGCCGGACGGTCCGGCTCCGGCGGCGGCCGGGCCCGCGTACCGGCCCCGGACACTGCGCCTACCCGGGCTCGGTGCCGGCGCGACGCCCGGCCGACGTTCGGCGGCCCACGCCGACCGGGGCCGAGTGGTCGGTGCCGGATCACCGACCGGACGGCCGTCGACGGTGCATCTACCGGCCACGGTGCGCGCCGCCGCGTCCCGGGGCGCCCGCCGGATCACCCCCGCCGACCTGCGCCAGGCCCGCTACGTCGGCCAGGAGGCGAACCTGATCCTGTTCGTGGTCGACGCCTCCGGGTCGATGGCGGCCCGGCAGCGAATGACCGTGGTCAAGACCGCCGTGCTGTCGCTGCTGCGCGACGCCTACCACCGGCGGGACCGGATCGGGATGATTACCTTCCGGGGTGCCGCCGCCGACGTGGTGCTGCCGCCGACCAGCAGCCACGAGGTGGCCGTCGCCAAGCTCGCGCAGCTGCGCACCGGTGGCCGTACCCCGATCGCCGCCGGGCTACGGGCCGCCGCGGCCACCGTCGCCGCCGAGCGCCGCCGCGACCCACGTCGCCGGCCGCTGGTGCTGCTGGTCACCGACGGGCGGTCGACCAGCGGGCCGGATCCGATAGCCCTGGCGCCGCTGCTCGCCGGCACCGCGATGGTGGTGCTCGACTGCGAGTCCGGTCCGGTGCGACTGGGCCTGGCCCGGCGGCTCGCCACCGGCTTCGACGCCGAATGGCTGCCGCTGGAGGCGCTGTCGGCGGTGGTGCCGCAGCCGGGCGCCGTCACCCGGGCGATCGCGACGAACCGGGCCGGCGCCCCGAGCCGGGCCGGCCTCGCCGCCGGGAGGGCCGCCTGATGCCACAGGGCAGACCGGAACACGTCCCCGACGACGGGCTGACCACCCGGGCCCGGCGCCGTCAGCCGGTGCTCGCGGTGCACACCGGACCAGGTAAGGGCAAGTCGACCGCGGCCTTCGGGATGGCGTTGCGGGCCTGGTCGGCCGGCTGGCCGGTGGTCGTCTACCAGTTCGTCAAGTCGCCGAAGTGGAAGGTCGGTGAGGAGGCGGCCCTGCGTACCCTCGGCGAGTCCGGCCGGGGTGCCCCGGTCACCTGGCACAAGATGGGGGAAGGCTGGTCCTGGATTCAGCGCCCGGGCACCGAGCGTGATCACGCCGCCGAAGCCGCCGAGGGCTGGGCCCAGATTCGCCGAGATCTGGCCGCCGAGGCGTACCGATTCTACGTGCTGGACGAATTCACCTACCCGATCAAGTGGGGCTGGATCGACGTCGCGGAGGTGGTGTCGGTGCTGCGGGACCGGCCCGGCAGTCAGCACGTGGTGGTCACCGGCCGGGACGCCGCCCCGGAGTTGATCGACCTCGCCGACCTGGTGACCGAGATGACCAAGGTCAAGCATCCGATGGACGCCGGCCGCAAGGGCCAGCAGGGCATCGAGTGGTAGCCGTACCCCGGGTGGTGATCGCCGCACCCGGCTCCGGGCACGGCAAGACCACGGTGGCCACCGGCCTGCTCGCCGCCTACGCGGCCCGGGGTGTCCGGGTCGCCGGCTTCAAAGTCGGCCCGGACTACATCGACCCCGGCTACCACGCGCTCGCCGCCGGCCGGCCCGGCCGCAACCTGGACCCGGTGCTGGTCGGTGAGGAGCGCGTCGCGCCACTGTTCGCCCACGGCGCCGCTGGGGCCGACCTCGCGGTCATCGAGGGCGTGATGGGGCTCTACGACGGCCGAGTCGGCGGCGCCGACATCGGCTCCACCGCCCAGGTCGCAGCGCTGCTGGCCGCCCCGGTGCTGCTGGTCGTCGACGCGGCCGGGCAGAGCCGGTCGATCGCCGCACTGGTGCACGGGTTCCGGTCGTTCGGTCAGATCCACATCGCCGGGGTGATCCTCAACCGGGTCGGCTCCGACCGGCACGAGCAGGTGCTGCGGGACGCCTGTGAGGAGGTCGGCGCCCCGGTACTCGGGGTGCTGCGTCGGCATCCGTCGGTCGACACCCCGTCGCGGCATCTGGGTCTGGTGCCGGCGGTGGAACGCGCCGTCGAGGCGCGTACGGCGGTCGGGTCGCTGGCGGAGCTCATCGCCGAGTCGGTGGATCTCGCCGCGGTGGCGGCGGTGGCGGGTGCCGTGCCCCCGCTGACAGTCGGACCCTGGTCGCCGGCGGCCGCCGTGCGGCAGTCGGACGCCGGTCCCGGCGAGGACGCGCCAGGAGCGGCGAGCGGTGACCGGCCGGTGGTCGCCGTCGCCGGTGGACCGGCGTTCAGCTTCGGCTATCCGGAGACCGTCGAGCTGCTGACGGCCGCCGGCGCGGAGGTACGGACCGTCGATCCGGTCCACGACGAGGGGCTGCCCGCGGCGACCGCAGCGTTGGTCGTCGGCGGCGGCTTTCCCGAGGTGTACGCCGCAGAGCTGGCCGCGAACGCCGGGCTGCGGCGGCAGGTGGCGGCGTTGGCGGCCGCCGGTGCGCCGATCGTCGCCGAGTGCGCCGGTCTGCTGTGGCTGTGCCGCACCCTCGACGAGGCACCGATGTGCGGGGTGCTGCCGGCGGACGCGCGAATGACGTCCCGGTTGACGCTCGGCTACCGCGACGCGGTGGCGCTGTCCGACAGTGTGCTGGCGCCGGAGGGGGCCCGGCTGACCGGCCACGAGTTCCACCGTACCGAGGTGACACCGCGGGCCGGCGCGGCACCGGCCTGGGGGTGGCGTGGCGCGGCACCGGAGGGTTTCGTCGCCGGTGGCGTGCACGCGTCGTATCTGCACCTGCACTGGGCGGCCCGGCCGCTGATCGCGACCCGGCTGGTCACGGCCGCGCGGCGGGCGGTGTCAGTCCCGCGGCAGGCTGGCGGTGAACATGGCGATCAGCCGTTCGTAGCTCTCCGTCACGTCCTCGGGCAGGCCGAAGCCGCCGTCGATTTCCAGGCAGACGAAGCCGTACATCATCGCTCGTAGGCAGCGGGTGGCGTGCACCGCCGCCGACCGCTGGAGTCCGTAGCCGCGCAGCACGGCCAGGAACACCTCCAATAGCCTGGTTCCTTCGGCGACGGTCACCGGGTCGCGGATCGGGTCGGCGGGCATCGCCGCCCACCGGGCAGGATGCCGGCGGACGTAGTCCCGGCTGGCGCGCATCAGGGCGGCGACGGCCGCGTCCCGGCTGAGGCCGAGGGTGTGGCGGGTGAGTTCGTCGGCGAACTCACCGACGAGCCGGGCACCGATGAGCGCCCGCAGCTCGGTGAGGCCTCCGGTGACGTGCTTGTAGAGCGACGGTGTGGCGACCCCGACCCGACCGGCCACCGCGTTGAGCGACAGCGCGTCGAGTCCTTGCTCATCGATGAGGGCGATCGCGGCGTCGACCAGGCCGTCCCGGGTGAGCCCCGCTCTAGGCACGTCGGCTGCCGGATCGCGTCGGCTGGCTACATGTCATAACGTTTAAGCTAATGTCGTTAGCTTGGTTCGTCAAGTCGGCCTGGATCGTCCGGCCGGGCTCGGGCCGCCTGCCGACGCGGGCTGCGGCAGTATGGAGCGCATGTGCCGAAGCATCAAGACGCTCCGCGAGCCGTACACCGTCGATGTGACCGACGCCGACATCGAGGCCGCCGCGCTGCAGTATGTCCGGAAGATCTCCGGTTTCCGGCAACCGGCCGCCCACAACGCGGAGGCGTTCGACGCCGCCGTGGCGGCCGTCGCCGCCGCCAGCCGCGAACTGCTGGATCGTCTGGTGGTCCGCGCCCCGGCGGCCCGGTAGGCCACGGCCGCGCCGTGACCAGTCACGGTCATCGGCGCCGACCCACCGATGCCCCGGTTGGGTGGGGGGATCTGACTGTCTGCGATTTCTGTGAGGATCCTTAATAGAAACTTGAGGTTCCGGACAGATCCGTCGACCATCCACGCACGTATGGCCCGGTAGCTGCGTTCGGGCAGCGGCTACCGAGAGGAGTGGTGCATGTACGGTTGGGATATCAGGAGTGGGCGGGCGCGCAAGGTCTTCGTCGGGGTGGCGGCGGCAGCCCTGCTCGGCGGCGGACTGGCCGTCGGCACCGGGCTCGGCAACGCCGGGGAGAACTGCGACGGCCTCGACGCCGCACTGCGGAACAACTTGACCTTCATCGCCGAGCAGCGGGCCAACCCGGACGCCCTGTCCAACGACCGGATCGCCAACCGGCAGGCCGTGGTCGACCTGATCGAGCAGCGGCGGGCCGCCGCCGGCTGCACGGCCGACGTGGGCGTCGGCGCCGCCGTGCCGGTCGCAACGCCCGCGCCGGAGCAGCCCGACGGTACGGGCGACGCCGCCGCACCGGACACCGGGGCACCCGGCGAGGTCGTCTGCGCGGGATCGACGGTCACCCTGTTCAACGAGGACGCCGCCCCGGCCGCCTCCAGCGGCACCTTTCCCATCGGCACCGTGCTCAAGGTGACCAACCTCGACAACGACCGGAGCATCACCGTCACCGTGACCAGCCCGTCGGGTAGCTGCGTCCTGCTCAACGACGCGGCGTTCGAACAGGTCCGGGAACCGGGCAAGTTCGTCATCCGGCGGGTCGTGGTCGAGCGGATCCGCTGACCCGTACCGCGTCGCGTCGTCGGCGAGGGCCGGCGACGCGACGCCGGACGACCCACTCCGCCACCACCACGTTGATCAGCCAACCGGCGGCCATGGTGCCGGTCCGGCCCGACGCCGTCACCGGGCCGACCACGGCAAGCCAGGCCAGCTGGGTGAAGAACTGGGTGCCTGCCCCCATCCCGATCGCGTACCCCCGGATCATCCAGGCCCGGTGCGCGGCGAAGTCGCGGCGCCGGACCGCGCGGAAACCACCCCGACGCACGTCGCCATCGCCACACTCACCACCACCCGGATGGCGACCAGCAGCTCGCTGTCGACCGCCGCCGGCGGCAGGAAAAGGGTCAGCCACAGGCCGGTCCCGGCGGTGAGCAACCCACAGGTCACCAGTACCCGCCCGGCGGCCCGGTGCCAGGCCCGGTGGCGTCGCCGCAGACCCGGCGCGAACTGGAACGCGCCGACGAGGCTGAAAACGGTGACGCTGACGATGTGCGTCACCAGCGCCACCGGGGCAGCGGCGACCCGGTCGCCGTCGGGCACGATGGGCGGCCCGCCGACCAGCTCGGCCAGTCGCAGGCTGCCGGCGACCACCGGCACCAGGCTGAGCAGCACCAGCCCGGTGGGGATCAGCCAGTTGGCGGGGGCGCAACGGCGGGCGACGGTGCGGGCGGTGGGCTGGGGCATCGACCGTGGATCCGGTACGGGTGTGGACATGGCTCGATCGTCCCGGCGGCTCGGCGAGCGGTCATCGCCGCGCGGGCCGGCGTCGACCCCGCCGTTGGACGGGGCCGATCGTCGTACTTGTGGCCGGTACGCCGCCGCGGTCCGCTGCGATCGCGGTGTGCGTGCGCTGCTGCGGTCGGTGTGGGCCGAGCCCCGCGTCGCCGACCCGCCGACGCGGGTCTGGCGGGACTGGGTGCTGCTCGGCGCGGTCTGGGTCGCGGCGACCGTCGAAGGGCTGCTGCGCACCGACCTGGTGTCGCCCGCGTACTCGTTGATCGTCGCCCTCGTGTTGGCGCCGACGCTGTTGCGGCGCCGGACCAGGCCTCTGCTGATGGTCGCCGTGGCCTTCCCGGTCACCGCCGTGGCCGCGCTGCTGGCCGGCCACGAACCGGAGCTGGTCACCGGTGTCTACCTGCTGACCCTGCCGTACGCGCTGTACCGCTGGGGTTCCGGCCGGCAGATCCTGGCCGGTACGGCGATCATTCTGGCCAAGATGGGCCTGTCGGCGGCGGGTCACCTCGGCCTCGCCGACGTGGTCGGCGGGACGGTGGTGGTGTCCGCCGCGATGGCCGTGGCCACCGCCCTGCGGTACCGGGCGACGCTGTGGGCCCGCGAACTCGACCAGGCCAAGTCGGCCAGGCGGACCTCACCCCGAACCCCGGAATCGGCGACGTCGCCCGACTCGCCAGCCGGGCGCAGCCCGGACTGGTCGTCGACGTCACCCTGCACGGCGACCTCGACGACATCCCGTCGACCGTCGCGACCGCGGTCTACCGGCTGGCCCAGGAGTCGGTGACCAACGCCCGCCGGCACGCCCGGCACGCCACCCGGATCGAGGTCCGCGTCGACATCGACGCCGACACGGTACGGCTGCGGGTCAGTGACGACGGCGACAGCAGCACGGCGCGGCCCGCCGTCAGCGGCGGGTTCGGCATCGTCGGCATGACCGAGCGGGCGGCCCTGCTCGGCGGCACCTGCGACGCCGGACCGAGCCAGGATCGCTGGACCGTCGCAGTGGCCCTGCCCCGCCAGGCCCCGGCCGGCCGGGCCGGGACGTGACCATCCGGGTGGTCGTCGCCGACGATCAGGAGATCGTCCGGACCGGGCTGACGATGATCCTCGACGCCCAGCCCGGCATCGAGGTCGTCGGCGAGGCGGCCGACGGCCGACGGGCGGTCGAATTCGCCCACCGGTTACGCCCCGACGTGTGCCTGTTCGACATCCGGATGCCCGATGTGGACGGCATCGAGGCCACCCGTCGCCTCGCCGGCCCCGGCGTCGCCGACCCGCTCGCCGTGGTCGTCATCACCAACCCGCCGCCGCTCGACCCGTTGACCGACCGTGAGGAGCAGGTGCTCATCGCCGTCGCCCGTGGCCGCACCAACACCGAGATCGCCGGCGAGCAGCGGACGGGGGGCGACCCGGTCGGCGAGCGCACCGGCGGCTAGCCCGGCGACGAGCCAGGGCAGGGTCTGCGCGGTGGCGACGACGGCCAGCCCGAGCGGATCCCCGGTCAGGGACAGGGCCAGCAGCGGGAACGCGGCGGCCCGGATCCCGTCGCCGATGTTGGCGAGGGTGGCGGCGCTCCAGAATCGCCAGAACGGCCGGCCGAGCGGGGGCGACTGTGACAGCTGTACATCTTGCACCGGCCGGTCAGAGCCGTTGCCACAGCGCCGGTACGTCCGGCGGTTCCCAGCCGGCGAGTGCGGTGTGGGCCTGCCGGCACCGGTAGTCGGCGCCGGCGTAGCTGACGACGGCACCGACCTGGTACGTGGTTCCGGCGGCCCAGGTGCCACCGGGCTGGCCGGGTGGCGCGGTGGTCGGGGGCGCGGTGGTCGGCGGTGGCGGGGGCGGAGTGGGCGACGGCGGTGGTGGCGGGGTCGGCGACGGGCCGGGCCCGTCGCCGATCTGGACGTCCACGCAGGAGTAGAAGGCGTTCGAGGTGTCGGCGATGTTCCAGATCGCCAGGACCTTCTGCCGGCCGGTGCGGCCACCCAGGCTCACGGTGTGCGACACGGTGGCCGCGGGCTGCCGGCCGCCGTCGTCGAACACCGCGATCCGGGTGCCGCCGACGAAGTACTCCCAGGTGCTGGTGGCGTGCCGGGCGGTCAGCGTCCAGGTGAAGGTGACCGAGCCGCCGACCGTGGTGGCCGGCCAGTTGACGCTGTCGTCGTCGAGGATGGCGAAGCGGCTCACCCCGCCGTGGCAGGTGCGTTGGCCCTTGGGGCCTTCGACGCTCTGCGGTTCCCACACGATCGGGCCGCAGTTCGCGACCCGGCCCTGCGCGCACATCGCCTGGCGGCTGGGCGGGTAGGAGACGTAGCCGTGGGCGCTGGCCGGGGTGGCGATCAGCAGGGTGCCGAGGATGGTGCCGGTGGCGAGCAGGGGCAGGAGGATCCGTCGTCGCATGGGGCGCTCCGCACGTCGTGGGTGGCGGTGGGGCGGCCGGCCGTTGCCGACGAAGTTAGCGTAAAGATAGTTAACAGTAAAGAATGTGAACGAAGAATTTCGATACGTCGACGAATGTCGCTCGACCGCGGGTAGGGGTCAGCCGACGGTACGGCCGTGCCGGTCGCGGGCCTTGATCCGGGTGATCGGCATCTCCGGCGCCGGCAGCGGGGCGTCCACGCAGCCGGTCACCATGCCGAACCGCCGACCGGCCGTCCAGTCGCCGCGGGCCGCGACCAGCTCCTCGTGGCTGCGGGCGACGAAGTTCCACCACATGACGAGCAGTTCGTCGAACGGCTCACCGCCGAGCAGGAACAGCCGGGCCGGGCCGTCGCTGGTCACCGTCGTGCCCGACCGGCCCTCGCCCAGGTAGAGCAGCCCACCCGGGGTCAGCTCCACCCCGTCGACCCGTGCCGTGCCGGACATCGCCAGCAGGGCGTACTCGAAATCGTCGCGCAGCGTCAGCGCGACGGGCGCATCGGTGCCGATGTCGACCTGTGCTCCGACGATCGGGCTGGCCATCTCGGCCGGGCTCCGGACACCGGCGTACTCGCCGACCACCACCGTGATCCGCGCGTCACCGGCACCCACCTGCGGCAACGCGGCATGATGCGCGAACCGAGGCTCGCCGTACCTGGCCGACTCGGGCAACGCCACCCACAGCTGCAGCCCGTGCATCACCGGTGGATGGGCCGGCGGCGACTGCTCCGAGTGGGCGATGCCGTGCCCGGCGGTCATCAGGTTGAGCTGCCCCGGCACGATCGACTGCACGCTGCCCAGGCTGTCCCGGTGCAGGATCTCACCGTCGACCAGCCAGGTCACCGTCTGCAGCCCGGTATGCGGGTGCGGCGGGATCTGCATGCCGGGCCGCCCGGCCACGTCGTCGGGCCCGAAGTGGTCCACGAAGCACCAGGCGCCGACCATCCGCCGGGGCCGCTGCGGCAGCAGCCGGCGGACCGTCGTGAAGCGGCCCAGCGGCACGTCGTGACCGGGCAGCAGCACGCTCTCCGGTTGCGCGCCGGCGACCGTCGTCCCGTCGTACCGGATGCTCCCCGACGCCGCCGCACTCATGCCTCGACCTTACGCGCGGCACCGCCGACGCGCCCGGTCGACCGCACCGCACCGTCCAGGTCACCCGGCCCGGTCCTCCAGGTCGCCCTCGGTGCGCAGGAACACCTCCCGCAGCCCGTCCAGCACCGCCGGGTCGGGATACCCCCACAGTTTGCGGTCGGCCGCCTCCAGCAGCCGCTCGGTGATCCCGTGCAGTGCCCACGGGTTCGACTCGGCCAGGAACCGCTGGTTGACCTCGTCGAGCACGTACGTCTCGGCCAGCTTGTCGTACATCCAGTCGGCCACCACCCCGGCGGTGGCGTCGTAGCCGAACAGGTAGTCGACCGTGGCGGCCAGCTCGAACGCGCCCTTGTAGCCGTGCCGGCGCATCGCCGCCAGCCAGCGCGGGTTCACCACCCGGGCCCGGAAGATCCGGGCGGTCTCCTCGTGCAGGGCGCGGGTCCGCACCGCCTCCGGACGGGTGCTGTCGCCGACGTAGGCCGCCGGGGCCGACCCGGTCAACGCCCGTACCGTGGCGATCATCCCACCGTGGTATTGGAAGTAGTCGTCGGAGTCGGCGATGTCATGCTCTCGGGTGTCGATGTTCTTCGCCGCGACCGCGATTCGCCGGTACGCCGACTCCATCTGCTCGCGGGCCGGCGCGCCGTCAAGATCGCGGCCGTAGGCGTAGCCACCCCAGACCGCGTACACCTCGGCCAGGTCGGCGTCGTCACGCCAGTTGCGGCTGTCGATCAGCTGCAGCAGCCCGGCACCGTACGTCCCCGGCTTGGAGCCGAAGATCCGCATGGTGGCCCGCCGGGTGTCGCCGTGGGTGGCCAGGTCGGCGCGGGCGTGTGCGGCGACGAAGTTCACCTCGTCGGGCTCGTCGAGGGCCGCGACCAGTCGGACCGCGTCGTCCAACATGGCCACCACGTGCGGGAACGCGTCGCGGAAGAAGCCCGAGATCCGTACCGTCACGTCAATGCGGGGTCGGCCCAGCTCCGCCGCCGGGATCACCGTGACGCCGGTCACCCGCCGCGACGCCTCGTCCCACACCGGCCGTACGCCGAGCAGCGCCAGCACCTCGGCGATGTCGTCGCCGGAGGTCCGCATCGCCGACGTGCCCCACACCGACAGTCCCACCGAACGGGGCCAGTCATCGGTGTCGGCCCGGTAGCGGGCCAGCAGCGACTCCGCCATCGCCTGCCCGGTCTCCCAGGCCAGCCTGCTCGGCACCGCCTTCGGATCCACCGAGTAGAAGTTGCGCCCGGTCGGCAGCACGTTGATCAACCCGCGCAGCGGTGACCCGCTCGGCCCGGCCGGCACGTACCCGCCGGCCAGCGCGTGCGCGACGTGGGTCAGCTCGTCGGTGGTGCGGGCCAGCCGGGGCACCACCTCGGTCGCCGCGAAGCGCAGGATCCGGGTGACCAGCGCGGCCCGCTCGTCGTCGCCGAGCACGCCCGTGGCGACGTCGGCGGAGGCGTCCGGCCGCCAACCATGCTCCTCCATCGCCGCGACCAGCTTCCGGGCGGTCGCCTCGGCGGCGTCGGTGCCGTCGCGGTCGGTGCCGGACTCGTCCAGGCCCAGCGCCTCCCGCAGGCCCGGCAGCGCCGCGACCTGCCCGGCCCACATCTGCCGGGCCCGCAACATCGCCAGCACCAGGTCGACCCGGGCCGCGCCGGCCGGTGCCGCGCCGAGCACGTGCAGTCCGTCGCGGATCTGCACGTCCTTGACCTCGCAGAGCCAGCCGTCGACGTGCAGCAGGAAGTCGTCGAACTCGGCGTCGTGCGGCCGGTCGTCCAGACCGAGGTCGTGGTCGAGCCGGGCGGCCTGGATCAGCGTCCAGATCTGCGCCCGGATCGCCGGCAGTTTCGCCGGGTCCAGGGCGGCGATGTTCGCGTGCTCGTCGAGCAGCTGCTCCAGCCGGGCGATGTCGCCGTAACTGTCCGCCCGGGCCATCGGCGGCACCAGATGGTCGATCAGGGTGGCGTGCGCCCGGCGTTTGGCCTGGGTGCCCTCGCCAGGGTCGTTGACCAGGAACGGGTAGATCAGCGGCAGGTCACCGAGGGCGGCGTCCGGCCCGCAGGCGGCGCTGAGCCCGACCGTCTTGCCCGGCAGCCACTCCAGGTTGCCGTGCTTGCCGACGTGCACCACGGCGTGCGCGCCGAAGCCGTGCTCCAGCCACCGGTACGCGGCCAGGTAGTGGTGGCTCGGCGGCAGGTCCGGGTCGTGGTAGATGGCCACCGGGTTGGCCCCGAAGCCGCGTGGCGGCTGCACCAGCAGCACGATGTTGCCGGCGCGTAGTGCGGCCAGCACGATCTCGCCGTCCGGATTCCGGGACCGGTCGACGTACAGCTCGCCCGGTGGCGGACCCCAGTGCCGTTCGACCTGTTCGCGCAGCTGCGCCGGGAACTCGGCGTACCAGCGGCGGTAGTCGGCGGCCGGGATGCGCACCGGGTTGCCGGCCAGCTGCTCCTCGGTCAGCCAGTCCGGGTCCTGCCCGCCGGCGGCGATCAGCGCGTGCATCAACGCGTCACCGTCGCCGTCGGCCAGGCCGGGGACCGCGTCGGGGCTGTCGGGTGGCCCGACGTCGTAGCCGGCGTCGCGCAACGTCCCGAGCAGCGCCAGGACGCTGGCGGGGGTGTCGAGCCCGACCGCGTTGCCGATTCGGGCGTGCTTCGTCGGGTACGCCGACAGCAGCACCGCGATCCGTTTGTCACCGGCCGCGACGTGCCGCAGCGCGCCGTGGCGGACCGCGATCCCGGCCACCCGGGCGGCCCGCTGCGGGTCGGCGACGTAGACAGACAGTCCGTCGGCGTCGATCTCCTTGAACGAGAACGGCACGGTGATCAGCCGGCCGTCGAACTCGGGGATGGCCACCTGGGTCGCCGCGTCCAACGGGGACAGCCCGTCGTCGGTGGCCGCCCAGGTCTGACGGGAGCTGGTCAGGCAGAGTCCCTGCAGGATCGGCACGTCCAGCTCGGCGAGGGCGCCGACGTCCCAGGCGTCGTCGTCGCCCCCGGCACCGGCGGTCGCCGGTCGGGTCCCGCCGGCAGCCAGCACCGTCACCACCAGGGCGTCGGCCTGACCCAGGGTGGCCAGCAGCTGCGGGTCGGCCGAGCGCAGCGAGGCGCAGTAGACCGGCAGCGCCCGGCCGCCGGCGGCGTCGACCGCGTCGCACAGCGCGTGCACGAAGCCGGTGTTGCCGGCCAGGTGATGTGCCCGGTAGTAGAGCACCGCCACGGTCGGCCGCACCGGTCCGTCCGGCGCGCTCGCGCGCTCCAACACGCCCCACTCCGGGGCCGGCCGTGGCGCGGCGAAGCCGTGCCCGGTGAGCAGCACCGTGTCGGACAGGAAACGGTGCAGTTCGGCGAGGTTCGCCGGCCCGCCGTGGGCCAGATAGGCGTGCGCCTCGGCGGCCACCCCGGCGGGTACGGTGGACAGCTCCATCAGGGCGGCGTCCGGGGCCTGCTCACCGCTGAGCACCACCACCGGACGGGGTCCGGCCAGCAGCGCGTCCAGCCCGTCCGGCCAGGCTCGGCGGCCGCCGAGCAGCCGGACCACCATGAGGTCGACGCCGGACAGCAGCTGTGGAAGGTCGTCGACCGACAGCCGGGCCGGGTTTGCCAGGCGCCAGTCGGCACCGCTGGCTCGTCCACTCAGCAGATCAGTATCTGAAGTGGACAAAAGTAGCATCATCGGACGCCCGGTCCTCCCTCGGGGTCCGCGCCCCGGGTCGTCGGTCGCGGCGACCGGAGTCTCCTGGCTCCCGGATCAACGCTCGCCCCGGCCTTCCGGCACCCGACTGAGGGGACCGTGGCCGTCGGTGGGGTCTGCTCCCCGGTGACAGTGGCGGGACCGCACCGGATTCACACCGGACTTCCTCCACTTGTCGCCGCGTCTGGCTACGAACACTGTCACGACCGGCGGACGTTTCGTCAAGGTGTGATGTATTCGCCGTGCGGCGGCCGCCGTCCGGAGACGACCCGTAGTATCCGCCGAGTGCCCGCCTTGCCATCGCCGCCCGCCCGGGGCGCACCCGATGCCTGCCCCGGCGCCCTGCACCTGCACCCGGCCGCCGACGGCCTGCTGGCCCGGATCCGCTGCCCCGGAGGGCTGCTCACCGCCGTCCAGCTACGCCTGCTGGCCGCCGTCGCCCGCGACCACGGTGATGGACATCTCGAACTGACCAGCCGGGCGAACGTCCAGCTACGCGCGGTCGCGGCCACCGCCACCGGACCACTCGCCGCCCGGCTGCGTGCGGCCGGGCTGCTACCGTCGACCGCGCACGAACGGGTCCGCAACATCCTCGGCTCCGCCCTCGCTGACATCGACTCCCCGGCGGCCTGGGACGTCGGGGCGCAGGTCCGCGCCCTCGACGCGGCGATCTGCGCGGAGCCGGACCTGGCCCGGCTCTCCGGGCGGTTCCTCTTCGCCGTCGACGACGGCGGAGGCGACACCGTCACGGCCCGAGCCGACGTCGGTCTGCTGCCCGGACCGGACGACGACGTGGCCGTGCTGCTCGCCGGTGCCGACCACGGGCTGCGGGCCGGGCCCGCCGACGCGGCACGGGCCGCGGTCGCCGCCGCCCGTGCCTTCCTGGACGATCCGGACGCGGCGGCCGGCAGCGCGTGGCGCCTCGATGATCTGACTCCGGCTGGGCTGGACCGCGTCGTGACCCGGGCCGGCACCGCACCCGGGGTGCGGCGTACCGCGCGGCGGTGGCAACAACCGCCGCCGGCCGCCGGCCCCGCCGTGCCGGTCGGGGTGCGGCACCGCCCCGACGGCGACTTCGCGCTGGTCGTGGCGATCCCGTTGGGACGGTTGACGGTCGACCAGGCCGACCTGCTCGCGGCCGCGTCGCCGCAGCTGCGGATCACGCCCTGGCGGGGAGTGGTGCTGCCCCGGGTGACCGACCCCGCCGGTTGGGCGGACCGGTTCACCCGCGCCGGGCTGGTCACCGACCCCGGCTCGCCGTGGCTCGGAGTGACCGCCTGCGCCGGGCTGCCGGGCTGCGCCCGGTCGCGGGCCGACGTGCGCGCCGAGGCGGCAGCGACGCACGCCGGGCGGCCGGCCCCGACCGGCGGTGTGCATCCATCACTGGGGCGTCGTCCCCACCTACCGGTGCACTGGATCGGCTGTGAGCGTGGTTGCGGCACTCCGGCCGGGCCGGTGGTCCGGGTGACCGCCACCGGTGCCGGGTACCAGATCGACGCCCCCGACCGGACCAGAGTCCACCTCCCGACCGGGGCCGCCCTCGGCGCGGCCGTCCAGACCGCACGTGAGGAGCCATGATGGAGCATGTCCGCGACGCGGCCGAGATCTACCGGCAGTCGTTCGCCACCATCCGTGCCGAGACCGATTTGAGCCGACTCACCGCCGAGCAGGCCCGGGTCGCGGTGCGGATGATCCACTCCTGCGGGATGGTCGACCTGGTCGACGACCTGGTCTTCTCGGCGCGGGTGGTGGCCGCCGCCCAGGGCGCGCTGCGGGCCGGCGCGCCGATCCTCTGCGACGCCACCATGGTCGCCGCCGGCGTCACCCGGCGCCGGCTGCCGGCCGACAACCCGGTGCTGTGCACCCTGACCGACCCCCGGGTGCCCGAGCTGGCCGACCGGCTGTGCACCACCCGCAGCGCTGCGGCCGTCGAGCTGTGGGTCGACCGCCTCGACGGCGCGGTGGTCGCCGTCGGCAACGCACCGACCGCGCTGTTCCGGCTGTTGGAACTGGTCGACGCCGGTGCCGGCCGCCCGGCGGCGGTGCTCGGTGTACCGGTCGGTTTCATCGGCGCTGCCGAATCCAAACAGGCCTTGATCAACCATGGTGGACTGGAACACCTGGTGGTCCGGGGACGACGCGGCGGCAGCGCGATGGCCGCCGCCGCACTCAACGCGATCGCCAACGACGACGAGGGACAGGTGGGGCGTTGAACGCGGGTCGCGGCGGAGCAGGTCAGCTGTACGGCGTCGGGCTCGGCCCGGGCGACCCGGAACTGATCACCGTGAAGGCGGCCCGGCTGATCACCGCCGCCGACGTGATCGTGCACCACAGTGCCCGGCACGGTCGCAGCGTCGCCCGGTCCATCGCCGAGCCGTACCTGCGCGCGGGACAGATCGAGGAGGCGTTGGTCTACCCGGTGACCACCGAGCGCAGCACCCACCCCGGCGGCTACCGGGCGGCGATGGACGAGTTCTACGCCGACTGCGCGCGACGGCTCGCCGCCCATCTCGACGCCGGTCGGACCGTGGTCGTGCTCGCCGAGGGCGACCCGCTGTTCTACGGCTCCTACATGCACCTGCACAAGCGGCTGGCCGACCGGTACCCGACCGAGGTGGTGCCCGGGGTCACCTCGATGAGCGGGGCGGCCGCCGCACTCGGCCGGCCGTTGGTGGAGGCCGACGAGGTGCTCACCGTCCTGCCCGGCACCCTCGACGGCGGGGAGTTGACCCGGCGGCTGGCCGAGACCGACGCCGCCGCCGTGCTCAAGCTGGGTCGGACCTTCCCGGCGGTACGCGACGCGATGGCCGCCGCCGGCCGACTCGACGACGCCTGGTACATCGAACGGGCCAGCACCGGTGGGCAGCGCGTCGCGCCGCTGGCCGACGTCGACCCGGCTACGGTGCCGTACTTCTCCCTGGCGTTGCTGGCCAGCCGGCGCGGTGGCGCCGTCGCGGCGAGCACCGCCGAGACTGACCGGTCCGGCCGGGGAGAGGTGGTGGTGGTCGGCCTCGGACCGGCCGGCCGGGACTGGATCACCCCGCAGGCCCAGGCCGCTCTCGCGGCCGCCGACGACCTGGTCGGATACGGACCGTACCTGGCCCGGGTGCCGGCCAACCCCCGGCAACGCCGGCATCCGTCGGACAACCAGGTCGAGGCGCAGCGAGCCGCGCACGCGCTTCGGCTGGCGGCCGACGGAGCCCGGGTCGCGGTGGTCTCCTCCGGCGATCCCGGGGTGTTCGCGATGGCCACGGCGGTGTTGGAGGTCGCCGCCGAACCCCGCTGGAAGGACGTGCCGGTCCGGGTGCTGCCCGGCGTGACCGCCGCCCAGGCGGTGGCCGCGCGGGTGGGGGCACCACTCGGGCACGACTATTGCGTGCTGTCGTTGTCGGACCGGCTCAAACCCTGGCCGCTGATCGAGCGGAGGCTGCTCGCCGCCGCCCGCGCCGACCTGGTGATCGCGATCTACAACCCCGCGTCGCGCAGCCGGACCTGGCAGCTGGCCCGGGCCCGGGATCTGCTGCTGGAGCACCGGTCGGCGCAAACCCCGGTGGTGGTGGGCCGCGACATCGGCGGCCCCGGCGAACGCGTCGACGTGGTGGCGCTGGTCGATCTGGATCCGGCCACGGTGGACATGCGGACCCTGCTGATCGTCGGTTCGTCGACGACCCAGGTCGACCACGGCAGGGACGCGGCACCGGTGGTGTTCACCCCACGGCACTACCCGGGCTGAGCACCTGCCGCCGTGCCGAGCCCGACCAGCCAGGTCAGGGCGGCGTCGACGTCGCTGACCGTCGGCGCGGGTGGCGCGGCGGCCCGGTCGACCATCAGCACCGGCAGTCCGAGCTCGCGGGCGGCGACGAGTTTGGCGTGCGTCTCGTCGCCGCCGCTGTCCTTGGTGACCAGCACGTCGATGGCATGCGTGCCCATGAGCGCCCGCTCGCCGTCCACGGTGTACGGCCCACGGTCGAGCAGCAGTACCCGGTCGGCGGGCAGCGGCGGCTGTGGCGGGTCCACCGTCCGGATCAGGAAGAAGATGCCGGTCAGCGGCGCGAAGGCGGCCAGGCTCTGCCGGCCGGTGGTCAGCATCGCCCGGCTGCCCAGTGTGGGCAGCGCGGCGGCGGCAGCGGTCAGGTCCGGCACCCGGTGCCAGACGTCGCCCGGTCCGGCCGTCCAGCCCGGCCGGCGCAGCACCAGCAGCGGTGTGCCGGTCCGGGCGCAGGCGGTGACCGCCGAGGTGGAGATCCGGTTCGCGAACGGGTGGGTGGCGTCGACCACCGCGCCGATGCGTTCCTCCTGTAGCCAGCGGGCCAGCCCGTCCGGTCCGCCGAAACCACCGACGCGGGTCTCGCCGTGCGGCAGCCGGGGCCGGGCCACCCGGCCGGCCAGCGAGGTGACCACCCGCGCCGTCGGGTCGGTCGACAGCGCGGCGGCGAGCCGGCGTGCCTGGGCGGTGCCGCCGAGAATGAGCACCCGGCGTCCGTCGTCCGGGCCAGGGCCGGCCCGGTGACCGGTCATTGCCGGCACCGGTCGGCGCTGTACAGGTGGCTGTCGGGGAAACCGGCCGCGCCGAGCACCGCGCCGACGACGATCACCGCGGTACGCCGTACGCCGGCGGTGTGCACCTGACCGGCGATGTCGGCCAGCGTGCCCCGCAGCAGCACCTCGTCGGGACGGCTCGCCCGGGCCACCACCGCGGTGGGACAGTCCGGGCCGTAGTGCGGTAGGAGGTCGGCCACCACCTCGTCGATGCGCTGCACGGCGAGGTGCAGCACCAGGGTGGCCCGGCTGGCGCCGAGGGTGGCCAGGTCCTCGCCCGGTGGCATGGCGGTGGAGCTGGCGGACACCCGGGTCAGGATCACCGTCTGGCCGACCTCCGGCACGGTCAGCTCCCGGCCGAGCGCGGCGGCGGCCGCGGCGAAGGCGGGCACGCCGGGCACGATCTGGTACGGCACCCCGGCGGCGTCCAACCGACGGATCTGTTCGGCGACGGCGCTGAACAGCGAGGGGTCGCCGGAGTGCAGCCGGGCGACGTCGAGCCCGGCGGCGTGCGCGGCCAGCATCTCGGCGACGATCTCGTCCAGGGTCAGCTGGGCGGTGTCGACCAGCCGGGCCCCGGGCGGGCAGTGGGCGAGCAGCTCGGTCGGGACCAGGCTGCCGGCGTACAGGCAGACCGGGCTGGTCGCGATGACCTCGCGGCCCCGGACGGTGATCAGGTCGGCGGCACCGGGGCCGGCACCGACGAATCGTATGGTCAACGGCGTTCCACCACCCACTGGGTGACGGGCATCGCCGGCCGCCAACCGGTGAAGCCGCCGACCGGCGCGGCCCGACTGATTCCAATGCGGGTCAGGTCGCCGCCGAGGCGGGAGTGCCAACCGGCGAGCAGCGCCTCGGACTCGACGGTCACCGCGTTGACCACCAGCCGGCCGCCGGGCCGCAGTGCCGACCAGGCGGCGTCCAGCAGCCCGGTGGTGGTGACCCCGCCGCCGACGAAGATCGCGTCCGGGGGGTCCAGGCCGACCAGTGCCTGCGGGGCCGCCGCGGCGACCACCGTGATGCCCGGTACGCCGAGTGTCGCCGCGTTCGCCGCGATCCGTTCAGCCCGCCGTGCATCGTGCTCCACGGCGACGGCCCGGCACTGCGGATGGGCACGGGACCACTCGATGGCGATGCTGCCCGATCCGGCCCCGATGTCCCAGAGCAGCTGCCCGGGCAGGGGACCCAGCCGGGCCAGCGTGACGGCCCGGATCTCCCGTTTGGTCAGCTGGCCGTCGTGCTGGTAGACGTCGTCGGGCAGCCCTGGCACCCGGGGCAGCGGCGGGGTGCCCGGCTCAGCCCGGCAGTCCACCGCGACGACGTTGAGCGGATCGACATCGAGGCCGCCCCAGTCCTGGGCGGTGGCCGTCCGCAGCTGCTCCCGGGTGCCGCCGAGTTGTTCCAGTACGGTCAGCGGGCTGGGTCCGTAGCCCCGGGCGGTGAGCAGGTCGGCCACCTCACCCGGGGTGGTCGTGCCGGCGCTGAGCACCAGCAGCCGACTCCCCGGGTGGATCAGGGGGTGCAGCAGCTGTACCGGGCGGCCGACGGCGCTGACCACGTCGACCTCCTCGACCGGCCAGCCGAGCCGGGCGCAGGCCAACGAAACCACCGACGGGTGGGGCACCGCCCGTACCCGGTCGGGGCCGAGTAGCCGGACCAGGGTGCCACCGATGCCGTAGTGCATCGGGTCCCCACTGGCCAGCACCGCGAGGTGCTGCCCGCGGTGTTCGTCGAGCAGCCGGGGCAGGTGGGCGAGCAATGGGGTGGGCCAGGTGCCGGTGGTCGCGGGCCGTTCAGGGGGTGGGATCAGCTCGATCTGCCGGCGGCTGCCCAGTAGCGCGGTCGCCGCGCGCAGCGCCGCCCGGGCGGCGCCGGACAGCCCATCCCATCCGTCGGCGCCGATGCCGACGACGGTGACCACGGCCGGTCCGGATCTGGGGGGCATCGTCCGACGGTATCGGTTCGCCGCACCGCTCGACATGGCCACCCCGCCGGTGGTGATCCGCGTGACGTCGCCCGGATCAGACGTTGCCTAGCCGCCGGGTGACCATGATGACCAGCACCACCCGGTCCGGGTTGGGGCGTGGCACCCGGTATCGCAGGGCGTAGCGCTGCTCCGCGTCACGGACCGTCGGCGGATCGTCGTGGAGCCGGGCCAGGCCTTCCAGCGTCGACCATCGCTTGCCGTCGACCTGGCAGACGGCCACCCGTGCCCCGGTCCCGCCGGCGGCCCGGACGTGTGCGGCCTTGCGGGACCGGGCGGAGGTGATCACCCGGGCGACGCCGCTGTCCGGGTCGAAGGTCACTCCGACCGGAACCACGTGCGGGCTTGCGTCCGGACGCAGCGTGGTCAGCGTGCACAGGTGCCGTTCGCGCCAGAATTCGCGCAGCGCGTCGCTGATCTCCGGCGCGGAAGCAGATGTCGTCACCCCTCGTATTCTGGCACGGTGGGCACCGGTGCGGCGTCCTGACGCGCCCGTGCCGGCGTCGGCAGGCCGGTGCCGGTGCCGGTGCGGGCGGTGCCGGATCGGCTGCGTTGAGTCGCGGCTCAGCAACGGGGTGCCGTACCGGCCGTCGAACCCAAGCAATTGCTAGTCCGCTACAGCGCGTCCAGTAATCCTTTTCGCAGGGTGCGCGAGTAGTGTGTGTCGGCGGGGCGGCGCGCCTTAACGTCGGTCTCCCGCAAGAGTCGGCTGCGTCGCCCCACCTTCGAAACCGGCCGTCGGCGACGGACCCGGTGGTTTCCGTCCCGGTCGCGCCCCGGTCCGGTCGACCCGGCCCGTTGCCCGTCGATCGGATGATCTGCCGACCGGGTTGAACCGTCCCCGTCGGACCGCCGTATGCATGGTCGAGACACCGGCGGAAACCGTCGACGCCTCACCGAACATTCTCCGACAGTGTCCGGTGGCCCCACGCTCGGGGCGCCGCCGGACACGGGCCGCGCGGCCCACCGGGACGCCGTCGATCGAGCGGCGCGGCTACCGGCAACTGTCCCCAGAAGGGTTGGGTTGTCAGTCCCATGTACTCGCGTTCTCCCCGGCGGAGGGTCGATCACCCGGTCGGTCCCTCGCCGTTGAACTCCCGGCGGTGGAAGGTGGCCGGCACGCTCGGCCTGGCGGCTGTGATCATGGGGGCCGGCCTCGGTCTCGCGGCGGCGGACACCTCTGCCGCCGACGACGTCGGGGTGATCGTCTGCCCGAGCGTGGTGGACCGGTTGCCGGCGGTGCCGGCGGCGGCGCGGGCCGAGGTGGACCGGGATCTGCGGGCGTTGGAGACGCAGCTGGCTGAGGCCAACGCGCGGTTGGTCAGTAGCCAGGGTCAGGGTGGTCCGAACTTCGTGGACAACGCGATTCTTGGTCCGTTGGCGAGTAAGCGGACGGCGGCGATCGAGCGGATCGCGATCTCGATCGGTCGGCAGGGGCAGCGTCCGGCCGGCCTCGAGCAGCTCGCCACCTGTGAACTCGTCGCCGCCGGCCAGGCCGGCCCAGGCGGCACCGACGACGCTGCGGCGAGCACCCCGCCGGCCGCCCCGCCGGAGGTGCCGGCCGCCGACGGCGTCGGGGTGATCGTCTGCCCGAGCGTGGTGGACCGGTTGCCGGCGGTGCCGGCGGCGGCGCGGGCCGAGGTGGACCGGGATCTGCGGGCGTTGGAGACGCAGCTGGCTGAGGCCAACGCGCGGTTGGTCAGTAGCCAGGGTCAGGGTGGTCCGAACTTCGTGGACAACGCGATTCTTGGTCCGTTGGCGAGTAAGCGGACGGCGGCGATCGAGCGGATCGCGATCTCGATCGGTCGGCAGGGGCAGCGTCCGGCCGGCCTCGAGCAGCTCGCCACCTGCGAGCTGCGGGAGAACTGACCCCAGCCGACACAGACAGGTTCCCGCCGCTCACCCGGGAACCCGCCCCTCCGGCGCCGCCCTCCTCGCGGTCGCCGGAGGGGCATCTTAATTTCGGCTTAGAATCTATTGTGACCGCACCGTGACTTTGTGTTGCTTCGAGTGTGTTTTCGCACGTGGATTGAGTGGTAGGTAGCGGGATGATTCCGGCAGACCGGTGGCGTCACAATCAAATCCCGGAGCCGTTCATCCGTCGACGCCTCAACTACGTAGATGCAGAGGGACGGCACTGGAGCGGGTGAAACGACCGGGAAGCGGTACGGTTTCTCCGGCGCCAAGCCAAGGGCAGGGCACTCGCGGTGGACCGGGCGGATGAGTTCGGCCGGTGCGGGTGTGCGGATGGCACCGAGTGGAGATCGAGGAGCAGATGGCGCGGACGAACCAGAACCAGCGACCCGCCGGCCCCAGGACCGAACTCTCCGGCGGGCGACAGCCGTCCCGCCTTTCGGTCCTGATTCTCTCGGCGTCGGTGCTGGCGGCCTTCTGGGCACTGGCGATGCTCACGTCGGCAGGTCGGGTCGCGTACGTCTACGCGTTCTTCTTCCTGGATTTCTTCGGTGGCGTCTTCGCTCTGGTGGCGCTCAGCATCACGGTGATGATCGGGCTGCTGGCGACCGACCGGATCGTGCTGCTGCCTCGGCACCGGGTGCTGCTGCAGTCGGCGCACCGCACCACCGGGATCATGGCGATCACCTTCCTGGTGCTGCACGTCATCACGCAGATCACCACCGGTGCGGTCTCCGCCGTCGGGGCGTTCATCCCGTTCCTCGGCGGCGGTCAGGCGATCTACGTGGGCATGGGCACCCTCGCGGCGTACCTCATGTTCGCCATCATGTGGACCGGCCTGGCGCGGGCCCGATGGGTCGGTGTGGGCCCGCCGTGGCTGTGGCGAGCGCTGCACAGCGGCGCCTACGTCGCCTGGCCGATCGGAATCATGCACGGACTCGGCACCGGCCGACCTCCGGCGACCTGGGTGACGCTCAGCTACGTCATCTGCCTCGTGCTGGTGGTGATCGCCCTGCTGGTCCGGTTCGCCACCGGCGTGGGCAAGAAGAAGCCGTTCGTGTCGCAGGCCACCGGCACCTCGATGAAGCCGGTCGGCAGGATGGCCGACGACTCCCGCTCGTCCGGGTCCGGATCATCACGCCGTCGGGGCAGTCGGGACGACGGAATCAGCCTGGAACCGGCGACCGCCCGCTTCACGTCGTTCGGCGACCGTGGTGCGGACATGATCGATTCATGGGCGCCGGCCGGTGCCGGGCGCGGCACGTCCACCCGGTCCGCCGACCGATACCGGGTACCCGAGGTGGGACGACCCGCGCCGCGGTCGCGTCCGGCCGCGACCGAGGACTCCCGGGAGTACCGCCGGACCGACTCCGGCCGCGGTCGCTACGCCGAGGAGGAAACCGGCTCACGTCGGCGCTACGCCGACGAGCCCGACCAGCGGCGCTACGCCGAGCCGGACGGCGGCCGGCGGCGCCAGGTCGACGACGGCGGCTACGAGCCCCGCGAGTCACGGCGTTCGGTGGCGGAGACCATCGGCTCCCGGGGCCGCTACGCCGACGACCGCCCAGTCTCCGGCTCCGGTGCCCGGAGCCGGTTCGCCGACGATCGTCCGGTCTCCGGGGCCGGCCCACGTGGCCGGTTCGACGACCGTCCGGTCTCCGCCGAGCCGGCCCGCGGTCGGGCGTCGCGCTACCGGGCCGAGCCGGATCCGGCCCCGGTGGACCGGGAGATGGATGACTACCTGCCGGCCGACGACACCCCGACGCTGGTCGACCTGGCCTCCCGGCGGGCCCAGCGGGCGGCTGCAGCGGAGTCCGCGGGTAGCCGGCGGTCCCGGCGACGTCGGGACGCGGAGGACTCCGACGACGAGTACTGGACTCAGCTTCGAGGAGAGGCGAATTGAGCACGGCATCGGTCCCGCCGGTCGCCACCGTCGGCCCGCCCCGGTTGACCGCCGGGTTCGAGGAGTTCGGTCGGCTCGATCTGCGGGCGCACGAACAGGTGCACGGCGGGGTCGGACCACTGTCGGTCGACGACCTGATGCGGTTGGCCGAAGCGATCGACCTGCGGGGACGGGGCGGTGCCGGTTTTCCGTTCCACCGCAAGGTCAAGGCGGTGGTCGAGTCAGCCGACAAGCAGGACAAACCGGTTGTCGTCGTGGTCAACGCCACCGAGGGGGAGCCGGCCAGCTGGAAGGACAAGGTGCTGCTCACCCGGGCCCCGCACCTGATCCTGGACGGTGCCGCGCTGGCGGCGTACGCGCTGGAGGCCGACGAAATCGTCATCGGTGTAGCGGACGACGGCGTCGGCGGAGCGTCACTGTCGGCGGCGTTGGCCGAACGCCGGATGCCGGTGCCGGCCAGCATCGTCACCGTTCCGCACCGGTTCATCTCCGGTGAGGGCGGGGCACTGGTACGGGGCATCAACGGTCTGCCGCACATCCCGCCCGGCGTCAAGGTCCGGGCCAGCGACTCCGGGGTGTCCGGTCTGCCGACGCTGCTGTCCAACGCGGAGACGTACTCCCAGCTCGCCATCGCCGCCCGGCTCGGCCCCTACGAGTACGGCGCGGTCGGCCTGGCCGACGAACCGGGGACGGTACTGCTGACCATTGGCGGGTCCGCCGCCCGTCCGGCCGTGGTGGAGTGCCCCGCCGGGACCCCGCTGCGGGACATCCTGGAACTGTGCGAGGCACCGGTCGGCCCGGGGTTGCTGATCGGTGGGTTCCACGGCAAGTGGATCACCCCCGAGGCGGTGTCCGTGGTCGACGTGTCCCGGAAAGGATTCACCAAGGTCGGTGGCACGATCGGCGCCGGCATCACCATCCCGCTCGGTGACAGCACCTGTCCGATGGGCGAGGTCGCCCGGGTGGTGCACTATCTCGCCGGTGAGTCGGCCGGGCAGTGCGGGCCATGTCGGCTCGGACTGCCGGACCTGGCCCGCACCGTCGATTCCCTGGTCATCGGCAGCGCGGCGGTCGACATGGTCCGGGCGGCGGCGAGTGTGGTGAAGGGCCGCGGAGCGTGCAGCCATCCGGACGGCACGTCCCGGTTCGCCATCTCGGCCCTGGAGGTGTTCACCGAGGATCTGGCCGCGCACGCCCAGGGCGACGGCTGCGGCAAGTCGGTCAAGGGTGTCCTCCCGCTACCGGCTGACGCGCCGTCCGGCGGCACCAAGCGGCTGAGCGTGGACTGGACCCGGTGCGACGGGCACGGCCTGTGCGCGCACGTGGTTCCGGAGTTCATCCGTCTCGACGCGAACGGCTATCCGGCCTTCCCGCCTTCCCCGGTGCCGGTGTGGTTGGAACCGGGTGCCCGCAAGGCGGTCAACATGTGTCCGGCGCTGGCGTTGCGGTTCGGCGAGGGCAAGGGCGGCCACTGACCGAAGCCGCCGGCCATGCTGCTTCGCAACCGGCACCGCCGGCGGCTTCCCTTCCCGGCCGGCTGCTGAGACACTGCCCTGGTGTCGAAAGATGTCGATCTGCCTCGGGTGTTGCGGCGTCGCGTCGCGGCGTGGTGGCTGGTACCGGAGCTACTGGTGCTGATGCTGCTCGCGGGGGGCTTCCACTACTCGACCGCGGCGGCGGCGCCGGTGTTGACCGAGGCGCAGCTGCGCGACGACGCCGCGCTGCGGATCGCGACCACCATCGAGCAGTCCACCGCGGACGAGCACGCCGCGCACGGTCACGAGGTCAACCCGGACGAACGGATGCTGTGCACGGCGGAGGTCTGGCGGCTGGACCCGGCCACCGCCCGTTCCGACGAGGTGGGCACGGCCTACGGCTACTACCTGTGCGCGACAGGTACGCCGGGCACGCCGTACCTGCTGTCCCGGATGAACGCCGGCCCGATCGTGGCTCGGCTCACGGATCCGCCCGAGCTGACCGTCACCCAGCTCGACCAGGACTTTCGGACCCAGGTCGAGGCGATGATCCCGGCAGAGTTCGTCGACCAGGCGTTCAAGGGTTTCGCCGACCCGCAACGGGCGGACGGGCTGCGGCAGCGCTTCGAACGCCAGATCAGCGCGGCGGCGTAGGTCGACGACTCCGGGTGTCAGACCGGGACCGGGGCGTCGGTGCCGGTCGGCCGCAGCCGGCGCACCGGGCGGACGGCCCGGCGTACCCGGTGACCGGTACCTCGGTGGGCGACATCCGTTGTCAACCGGCCCAGTCGGGTCCGGCGGAGCCGTTCGATCCGTTCCAGCGGCAGCAGCCCGAGCCCGGCCGCGGCGACCGCCGAACCGCCGACGATCGACCAGCCGACCGGTCCCAGTGGACGGCAGCCGAAGAACTGACTGACCGCTGGCGTCTGCACCACTCCGAACAACGCCCCGAGCGACACCCCGGCCGCCGCCAGCACCGTCGGATCACCCTTCGCGGCGACTGCGGTCTGCGCCAGCTGGGAGGCCACCAGCGCGGCGAGCGCCACGCTGCCGGCGCGGGTGGGGGTGCCGGTGAACCGGGCTGCCAGCCAACCTCCGGTGGTGGCCAGCGCGGTCGCCGCCGCCCGCCGAGCCACCTGCTGGTTGAGGCTGGCACCGAGTGACGACTCCGGTCCCTCGCGGGCGAGTTCGTCGGCGCTGATCCCCCGTGGCGGGCGGGACGCGACGGCGATCGCCGGCAGCAGGTCGGTCATCAGGTTGACGAACAGGATTTGCCGGGGGTTGAGTGCCTGCTGGTTGGAGATGAGCGAGCTGCCGACCGAGAAGAGGATCTCCCCGAGGTTGCCGCCGAGCAGCAGGGCGAGGGCCTCACGCACCGACACCCACATCGCCCGACCCTCGGCCACGCCCTCGGCGATGCTCTCGATCCGGCCGTCGACGACGATCATGTCCGCCGCCTGGCGGGCGGCGCTGGTGCCGTGATCGCCGAGGGCGATTCCGACGTCGGCGAGTTGGATCGCCGGGGCGTCGTTGGCGCCGTCGCCGGTCACCGCGACGACCCGCCCGGCCTGGCGTAGCGCCCGGACCACGGCGACCTTGTGGGCCGGACTGACCCGGGCGAAGACCGCTGTCCGGGTCACCAGTCCGGGCAGCTGATCCGGTCCGGCGGCGTCGATGTCCGCCCCGGTGACCACCGCACTGCCGTCGAGCAGGCCGAGTTGCGAGCCGATCGACTCGGCGGTGCTCGGGTGGTCACCGGTCAGCATCACCACGGTGATCCCGGCCCGGCGCAGCCGCCGGACGGCGTCGGCGGCGGTGTCGCGTGGCGGGTCGGCCAGGCCGAGCAACCCGTGCAGCTCCAACCGGTCGATCCGGTCGTCGTCGAGGTCCCGGCGACCGGACGCGACCCGACCGGCGACGGCGAGTACCCGCAGCCCGTCGCGGGCCAGCCCGTCGATGGCCAGGTCGATCTCGCGGCGGCCGGCGTCGTCCAGCGGCACCACGCCGTCGGCGCGGCGCCAGGTCGCGCACCGTGGCAGCACGGTCTCCGGGGCCCCCTTGACGCTGATGACGGCACCACCCGGGCAACCACCGAGCACCGCGTGGAAGCCCCGGCCCGGCTCGAACGGCAGTTCGGCGAGCGGCTCCCACCCGTCGGCGCCTTCCCGGATGCCCACCCCGGCCGAGTAGGCGCCGTCGACCACCGCCTGGTCGGTCGGGTGGGGCAGTTTCTGATCGCCGTCCGGGACCGGGGTGGCCCGCAGCGCCGCGGCCAGAACCTGTCGCAGATCGCAGCCCAGCGCGTCGACCGGCTCGGTCCGTCGGCCGTCGCAGACACCCTGCAGCCGGATCGATCCCTGGGTGAGGGTGCCGGTCTTGTCGAAGCAGATCACATCGACCCGGCCGAGTGCCTCCATCGCCCGGGGATCCCGGATCAGTACGTTGTGCCGGGACAGCCGCCTGCTCGCGCTGAGCTGGGCGGCGGTGGCGACGAACGGCAGTCCTTCGGGGATGGCGGCGACGGCGAGGGCCACCGAGGACCCGACCGATTCGGCCAGTCGGCCCCGCAGCAACCCGCTGCCGAGGGTCGCGGCGGCGGCGGCGAGCGCGGTCGGTACCGATGCCGAGGTGATCTGCCGCAGCCGGGCCTGCACCCCGCCGCGCGGGGATTCGTCCTGCACCTGGTCGACCGAGCTGCCCGCCTCGGTCGACCGGCCGGTCGCCACCACGACGGCGGTGGCCGTGCCGGCGGCCACGGTGCTGCCCGCGTACACCATGCTGGTGCGGTCGGCGACCGCGTCGGCTCCGGTGCTGTCGACGGTCTTCGCCACGGGGACCGATTCACCGGTGAGGCTCGACTCGTCCATCTCCAGGCCGTTGGCGGTGACCAGCCGACAGTCGGCGGGCACCGAGTCGCCCGCTTCCAGGCAGATGAGGTCACCGGCCACCAGGTCCTCCGCCGGGCGGACGTGCTGTTCGCCGTCGCGCTGCAGTCGTACCCGCAGGGCCCCGGCGCTGAGCAGCCGGCGCAGCGCCCGCCCGGCCGCCATCTCCTGGGCCCCGGCGAGCAACGCGTTGGCCATGATCACCGAGAGCACCATGACGGCGTCCACGGTCGATCCGGTCATCGCCGACACCCCGGCGCCGGCGGCCAACGGACCGGTCAGTGGCGTGTCCAGCTCGGCTGCGGTGGCCTGCCACAGGCCCCGTCCTGGCCCGTCGTCGGGTTGGCCACCTGACCGTTCGGCCTGCCGCTGCCGGGCCTGTACGTCGCTGAGGCCCTCGGCCGAGGAGCCGAGCCGGGTGAGCACCTCGTCTACCGGCATGGCGTGCCAGGGTGCCCGGCTGCGCGGCGCGGGTGTCGCCCGCCCGCGCAGCCCGCGGGCCGCCCGGTGCCCGATCGCCAGGTTGACCAGCCCAGCCACGTTGTCGATCAGCAACGACCGCGAGCCGCCACGGGGGCTACCGTCGAGCACGCCGAGCGCGGCGGCGGCGACGGAGCCGAGCATGGCCCGCCGGGCGCTGTCGGTGCTCACCGAACGGGCCAGCGCCGTTGCCTCCAGCACCAGCCAGGCGGTCTCCAACCCGGGTGCGCAGATCAGGTGGGCACCCCACGGTGGGCGACGGGCGGCGGCCCGGATCACCCCGATTCCGCAGTCCGCCGCGGCCAGGGCGACGTCGTTGCGGGCGGCGATCAGGGCGACCCCGTGGCCGGCCTGCTGCAGCGTCCGTACGGAGGCGGCCAGTTTCGATCCCCCGGCCACCGTCCCCGCCGCCTGGCAGCGGCTGGCGAGCGTGCTGCCGGTCGGACCGGTCGCCGGACTGCGGCCGGCCCGGCTGCGGCCCGCGATGAGCAACTGGCCGACCCGCCGGGCTGCCGTGGTGAGCGCCTCCGCCAGCGGGTCCAGCTCGGCCTCGGCGCGTACCAGGGCCGTCGGATTCCCGTGGTGGGTGAGCACCAGCAGATCGCCGCCGGGAGTCCCGGCCCGGTCGCCGTTCGGCGGGTCACCGCGGCCGAGCCGGTCCAGCAGGTCGGCTGGCAACGCGTGGGTGAGCCGGTGCGGGGCGGTCAACGCCCAGCCGTCGGTGGCCTCGTCGCCGCCCGGTCCGGCGGTGGTCGGCTGGGGCTGGTCACGGCCGTCGCCCGAATCGGTGGCGGGATCGAGCAGCCGGGCCGCGATCCGGCGGGCCCGCTCCTCGGTTCCTCTGATCGGAACCACTGCGGTGACCAGGGTACGGCCGGTGAGCAGCACCGAGGCGTCGATAATCACCGTGTCGACGCGGTCCAGCCGGCGCAGCGCGGCGGCTTCCCGCACCACCACGCCCCGCCGGGCGAGGATCCGGCCGAGCTCTCCGGAGTAGGCGTCGCGGCCGGTCCGGGCGCTGCGCGGGGACGCGACCGCGGTGACCCGGGCGGCACGCTGCCGGCCGCCCGGCAGCATGGTGAGCATTCCGGCGGTGACCAGGGTCAGCGTGCTCATCCGTTGGGCGTACCGCTCGATCGGCCCGTCCGGTAACGGTCGAGGGCGGGCCGGCGCCGGCAGCGCCGGTGCGCGACTGCTGTCCGGGTCGGGATGCAGTTCGTGGGCCCGGGCGGCCCACACCTTGTGGTATGCGGAATCCTCGGCGATCAGCGCGACCCGCAGTACGGCGTCGGTGAGGCTGGTCAGCGGGCGTTGCGAGGCCGCTGCCACGGCGGTGCTGAACAACGCCTGGCCGAGGTCGGCGCCGACCGGGCCGAGGGTACGGCGCAGCCAGGAACGCAGCTGCGGCACGTGCTCGAAGGCGGCGGGCAGCGCGGCGAGTTCGTTGGGTAGTGCGGGCAGCCGGAGTACCTTGCCGACGGCTCCGACACCGGCGCCGATCAGATCACCGGCCAGTGACACGGCGTTACCGAGGCCGGCGTCGACGTGCGTGGTGCCGGTCGCTTGCGGGGCGACGCGCCGCTCCGCGCCGGCGAGCGCGGCGACGAGCCGGGAGTCGCCGATCACCTCGGGATCGAACCGGACCACCATCCGGCCCAGCGCGCCGTTCCAGGCCGCCCAGTGCACTCCGTCGACTTCGTGCAGGGCCTGTTCCAGCCGCTGCACGTCGGCGATCACCCGACCATGGTCGTCTGTGCTGACTTCGAGATGGGCGTGGCCGTCGTAGGCCCAGGCGTGCCGGGCGTGGGCCATCCGGCGGTGCCGTACCGAGCTGATGGTGGCTGCCGGACGCTCCAGCACGGGCGTCACCTCCTTGGCGTCGGTCCGCCCCGGGGGATGACGGTCCGTGGTGGCTCTCGTCTCCTCACCGTAGGGCGGGGCGATGCGTAGCTGAGTGGGTTTCCTGTTTCCGGGGCCGGTGGCCGGTCCGGAAGTGGGCCAATCGGTCACTTTGAGTAGTTACTTCGTCGCTCTATGCTTGAGGTGGCCGCTGCGGTCATCAATCGGCCGTCAGCGGTGCTGGTGGGGGAGGGGACCGCCGTGACGCAGCCGGATGACTGGGAAAGCCGTACGCTGATCGCGCTCGCCGGCCGCCCCCGGGCCGCCCCCGGGCTCGTCACGGTGCTGCGTGAGGTGGCCTTCCGGTACGGTGACCGGCTCGGCGACGCCGAGCGTGCCGACCGCGACGGCGAACCGCAGTGGCACCGCCGGGTCCGGCAGGCGTTGGACCGGCTGCGCGCCGCCAACCTGGTCACCGGTGGCCGGACCTGGTCGTTGACCGACGCCGGTCGGGCGCGGGCTACGCTGTTGGCCGGCCACGGGGCGTCGTCCGTGCCGGTACCCGACGGGCCAGCCGCCACCGCCGCCACCGGCGGCAACGACACCGACGGTGCGTCCGGTCCGGGCCGTCCAGCGCCGCTCGCCGCGCCCGGAGTGATCACCGATCCGTTGCGGGCGGTCACTGGGCGGCAGCGCCTCGGCTTCCCGCTCGGCCCGGACGAGCCGATGCCGGTGCTGGTCGCGGTCAACCTGCACTTCGCCGGCGGACCGCAGCGCGCCACCGAGCAGTTGGCCGGACTCTGGTTTCGGGTCACCGCGGGTCGCCATCCCCGGCCGCTGGCCGGCGAGTACGTCGTCGGGGAACTCAGCGTCAACCAGATGAAGCGGCTGGTAGCGGCGGACACCGTCGTCGGCGATCCGGATCAGCGCAGCGTGCACCGGATCTGGCCGGACTTCCCGGTCCGGCCGCAGATCGACGTCTCGGCGGCCACCATCAAGGCGGACGCGGCCCGGCGGACCTTCAACGCCACCGGCGAACGGATCGTCTGGGCGGTGGTCGACTCGGGTATCGACGCGCGGCACCCGCACTTCGCCAGCTACGCGACGCTCAGCGCACCCGAGGTCCGCGACCTGCACCGCAGCTTCCCGCCCGGGGCACGACCCCGGGCGCGCGACGCGCTGACCGACGACAGCGGCCACGGTACCCACGTCGCGGGGATCATCGCCGGCGGCGTCGACGACTGGGCGCGCCGGCATCCGCAGCGGACGGTACGGGTGATCGAGCACCGCTACGACATCGACGATCCGGCCGTGCCGGTGCCGGTGTCACGCCCGGTGGTCGACCCGGCCTCGATGGTCGGCGTCGCGCCGCTGACCAGGTTGGTCAGCCTGAAGGTGCTGCACGGTGGGGGTGATCTCACCGAACGGGTGTCCCGGGTGATCGCCGCGCTGGCCTACGTACGCGAGGTCAACGCGCGCAGCGACCGGGTGATGCGCATCCACGGGGTCAACCTCAGCGTCGGGTACGAGTTCGATCCGGAATGGTTCGCATGTGGCCAGTCCCCGCTCTGCCGGGAGGTGGACAAACTTGTCCGGTCCGGGGTGGTCGTGGTGACCGCCGCCGGGAACTCCGGGTACGGCGCGGTGGGCGCGCCGTTCGGCGTACCGTCACGGTTCGCGCTGGGTGCGACGATCAACGATCCGGGCAACGCCGAGCGCGCGATCACGGTCGGGTCGACGCACCGCGACATGCCGCACACCTACGGGGTGTCCTACTTCTCCTCGAAGGGTCCGACCGGCGACGGCCGCCGTAAGCCGGACCTGGTCGCTCCGGGCGAACGGATCGCTTCCTGCGCCGCGGGTGCCCGGCTGACCACGACCCAGGCCGGCGGCTCGGATCCGCGCGCAGCGGTCTACCTGGAGGAGTCCGGGACGAGCGTGGCGGCGCCACATGTTTCCGGTGCGGTCGCTGCGTTCCTGTCCGTGCGTCGGGAGTTCATCGGCCAGCCGGAGCGGATCAAGCAGATCCTGCTCGACACTGCCGTGCCGCTCGGCCGCGACCGGCACTTCGAGGGCCACGGGCTGGTGGACCTGATGCGGGCACTGCAGTCGGTGTGACCACGGGTGGCGGCGGAAGGGGCCCGATGACGGACCGACGGATTGGCGGTCTTCCATGGTGGGAGCTGCGCTTCGACGCCGCAGGGGATCCGGACCCGGTGTCGGTGACCGGTCTACTGTCCGGTGCCCGTGCCCGTGGCGTCACCGATCTGGTGGTGCTCGCGCATGGCTGGAACAACGCCCGGGATGTCGCTGACACGCTCTACGCCGCCTTCTTCAACCTGCTCGCCGGCCAGGCCCGGCGGGCGGGACCGTGGGCGGAGAGTCTCGGGCTGGTCGGCGTGCACTGGCCGGCACGCCGGTGGCCCGACGAGCCGGCACCGGACTTCGAGCCGGTCGGCGCGGCCTGTCCCGGTCCCGGCCCGGCCGGGCTCACCGGTGCCCGTGCCGGGGCAGGTCCGCTCGGCCGGCGTCGCGGCGCGGACCGTCCCCGACCGGCGGATCTGGACGACGAGACGCTGAACGTGCTGCGGGCCACCTTCCCCGCTGGCGCGCCGGCCCTGGACCGGATGGCGCACCTGCTACGCACCTCGCCCACCCGGGCCCGGGCACGGGCCTTCGCCAACGAGCTCCGCCAGTTCGCGATGGTGACCGTCGACGGCTGTGGCGACGACGGCGACTCGGTACCGACCAGCCCGGACCTGGCGAGGGCTGGGAGACCTGTGAACGGTCCGGCTCCGGCCGGGCCCGCACCGGCGCTGCCCGCGATGCTCGACGTGGATCCGGTCACGTTGTACGCCCGCTTCCTCGACGAGCTGCGCCGCTGCCACACCCCACTGGACGCGGCGGCGGTCGGCGGCGCGGCCGGCCTGGTGGATCCGCTGCGCGGAATCTGGAACGGGGCCAAGGAGGCGCTGCGGCAACTGACCTACTGGCAGATGAAGGGCCGGGCCGGCCGGGTCGGGCGGGTCGGCCTGGGGCCGGTGCTGGCCCGGCTCGCCGCGGTGGCGCCGTCCGTGCGGATCCACCTGGTCGGGCACAGCTTCGGGGCCCGCCTGGTCAGCTTCGCCGCCGACGCGGCGCAGCCGGCGGTCGGGGGCGCGGATCGCCCGGTGCGGTCGTTGACCCTGCTGCAAGGGGCGTTCTCCCGGTTCGCGTTCGCCCCGGCACTGCCGTTCGATCCGGTCCGGTCCGGTGCCCTGGCCGGGCTGCCGGCCCGGATCGACGGGCCGGTCTCGGTCTGCTTCTCGACCAACGACTCGGCCCTGGGCGTGTTCTATCCGCTCGCCTCGCTGGCCGCCGGGGACGACGCCGCGGCGACCCCGGCGCTCGCCGAGCGGTGGGGGGCACTCGGCTTCCACGGTGCCACCGGCGTTGGTGCCCGGTCGTTGCCACTGGCGGCGGCAGGTCATGGCGGCAACCGACTGGAGCACCGGCGGGTCCACAACGTGGACGCCACCGCCGTCGTTCGCCGCGGTGGGCCACCGGCCGGCGCGCACAGTGACATCGTCCATCCGGAACTCACCTGGCTGGTCCTGGCGGCCGGCGGGCTGGTGCCGCCACCGCGCTGAGTGAATGATTGTCACGTAGGTGGGTCATCGTCAACCGCACTCAGTGTCAGTTCCTGATTTGCTTCTACATAGCTATCCAGCTAGGCGGGTGTCTGTCAGCTGCGTGACTAACTCTGGGTAGTCATGTGGACGCGGCTCGGTGCTGACTTTGTCCCGTGTGTGTTACATGCTGTGGGGGCACCGCATCGATTCAGATGCACCCACCGACGAAAGGCCACCGCATGTCCTCACCACACCTGCGCCGGTCCGGGGTCGTCGCGCTCGCGACGCTGCTCGCAGCGGTGGCGCTGGTCGCACCGCGACCGGCCGCCGCGGCACCACACAGTGGCCTCGGGGCGGTCACCACCGCCGAGGCACCGGTGTTCGACGGACGGCACAGCGGCGCCGCCGCCGATCGGCAGCGGGTCCGGGACTACTGGACCCCGCAGCGGATGCGCGACGCACGGCCCGCCGACGAACTGCTCCGCGACCTGTCGCCGCCGGCGCACCGGGGCACCGCGCCGCAACCCGGGCGGCAACCGGCCGGCACCGTCGCTCCGGTAGCCCCGCACCGGCCGGTTCCGGCGGCACCGGCCGCCTCGGGGAAGTCCACCGCGGCGGGTGAGTCCACCGGCGACAGCGCGGCACCAGGCGGTGCGCTGGCCGTCAACGCCTCGGCCAGCGTCGGCAAGGTCTTCTTCCGCAATCCGGTGAATGGCTACGACTACGTGTGCTCCGCGGCGACGGTCAACAGCGCCTCCCGGCTGCTGGTGATGACCGCCGGGCACTGCGTACACGGCGGCAGCGGCGGCACCTGGATGCAGAACTGGACCTTCGTCCCGCGCTACAACTACGGGGCCCGGCCGTACGGCACCTGGTCGGCGAAGTACCTGACCACCTTCACCGCCTGGGCGAACAACAGCAACCTGGACCGTGACGTCGGCTTCGTGACCGTCCGGCCCAACGCCGCCGGCCAACGGATCGTCAGCGTCGTCGGCGGCAATGGCCTGTCCTGGAACTACAACTACCAGCAGTACGTCACGATCCTGGCCTACCCGGCCGCGGCGCCGTACGACGGTGGCTGGCAGCAGTACTGCCGGGGCACCACCAGCCGGCCCGGGTTCTGGCCGTTCCTGGAGAACCGCATCCAGTTGCGGTGCGGCTTCACCGGCGGATCTAGCGGTGCGCCGTGGCTGCGCAACTACGACGACAGCCTCGGTTACGTCAACGGCGTGATGAGCACGCTGAACCCGAGCACCGGGTGGAACAAGAGCCCGTACTTCGACACTGCTGTCTACAACGCCTACGCGTCGGTCGCCGACCGGGTCTGACCCGGCCGCTGGCGACGTCTCCCGGAGGTCCGTCCGACGCGGCGGTCCGTCCGACGCGGCGGCCCTCCCGGCCGGAACGGGCACAGCCTGTTCCGGCCGGGTTCGACCGTGCCCCGTCGGCGACTAGTCGAAGAACCGGGCGAGGTGACCGGGTGACGGGTCGGGATCGTTCGCACGGGCGGCGACCAGATCGGCGAAGACCGTGGCCCCGTCGCAGGAGGCGTGCTGGGGATACCAGCGTCCGGCAGTCGCCGGCTGCTGGCAGATGCCCTTGATCGTCTGCAGGTCGAAGAACCGCAGGTGGGTCGGATCCGCCACCGCGTTGACATGCCGCCACCACGGCGAGAGCACATGCAGCACACCGCCGGGGCGCAGCACCCGGTGGCACTCGTCGATCAGGCGCAGGTAGTCGGTCAGGTGCTCCAGCACGTGCACCGCGAAGATCTGATCCGCCGCGTCGTCGCGCACCGGCAGGCCATCGCGCAGATCGGCGACGACCGCCACCGCCTTGCCCGGTCGCTGGTCCAGGCCGATGTTGCCGGGGTACTGCGGGCCGTCGCCGCAGCCGATGTCCAGGATCACCGGCTCGGCGCCGGCAATCCGGACGCGATCCCAGACCCCGTGCACCCCCGCCAACCGTCCGATCGCCTCGCGGACCCGACGCAACTCCGCCTCGTCGGCGACGTCGCCGGTCAAATGCGCGACGCCGCCGTCGAACCGGACCTCGACGTCGAGGTCACACAGTCGGGGATCGGCAGCCAGCAGATCGACGGCGGTGGCGGTCAGATAGCCGTCGTGCACCCGGTGCCGGGTGCTGGAGAACTCCGCGTAGAACACCCGACGCCGGTACCCGGCCCCGACCGGACGAAACGCGGAACGTCCGCACCGCCCGTCGCGCGTCGCAGGGTCAACCGGGTCGGCCGAGCTCGGCCAGCAACTGCTCGGCGTTGACGAACCGCTCGGCGGGCAGCGCCCGGAGCGCCTGCAGCAACGCGGTGTCCGCGCCGAGTTCCTGTGCCCGCCGGACCAGGTCCTCGCGGGAGAGCGGGAAGTCCAGCCCGCCGACGTAGTCGGGGAGCCGTGGTGCGTCGGTCATGGCGGCAGCGGTACCCGGCCCCGGGCCGGTCCACGCCTGTCCGGCGGGCATCAGGTGACCGAAACCCGGTCGCGCGCCCGGCCGTCACCGGGCCCAACTCACTCCACCCGGGTGACGCGGTGTCATCCGGGCGGCTGCCACGATCACTAACAGCTCAACCGGCCCGCGCCGGACGCCGGTACGAGGGGGGACGGTCATGCCGCGCGCAGTGGGAATCGACCTGGGCACCACCAACTCGGTCATCGCCGCGGTCTCGGGGGGCCGGCCCACGGTCGTACCGAACGCGACCGGGTCGCGGACCACTCCGTCGGTGGTGGCGTTCACCGAGGCCGGTGCCCTGCTGGTCGGTGATGCCGCCTGCCGGCAGGCGGTGCTCAACCCGCAGGGCACCGTCCACTCCGCCAAACGTTTCGCCGGGCGGCGTTACGACGAGGTCGGCCGGGAGGCCGCCGAGGTGGTGTTCGACGTGGTCGGTGACGGCGGTCTGGCCCGGTTCGACGTCAAGGGCCGCCGGTACGCTCCGGAGGAGATCAGCGCGCTGGTGCTGCGCAACCTCGTCGACGAGGCGGCCAGGACGCTCGGTGAACGGATCGACCGGGCGGTGGTGACCGTACCAGCGCATTTCGACGATGCCCAGCGCACCGCGACCCGCGAGGCCGGCCGACTCGCCGGCCTGGAGATCCTGCGGCTGATCAACGAACCGACGGCTGCCGCGCTGGCCTACGGGCTGCACCTGCGCCAGCGGCAGACGATTCTGGTGGTCGATCTTGGCGGTGGGACCTTCGACGTCAGCGTGCTGACCGCCGGTGACGGCACGGTCGAGGTCCGCGCCGCCGCCGGCGACACCCACCTGGGCGGTGACGACTTCGACCACCGTTTGGTGGAACACCTGGTCGCCGAGTTCCACCGGGACCACGGCATCGACCTGGCGGCGGACCCGCAGACCCGGCGGCGGGTGGTCGAGGCGGCACGGCGGGCCAAGGAGGAGCTGTCCGCGGTCACCGAGGCGGAGGTCAACCTGCCGTTCGTCGCGTCCGACGCCGCGGGTCCCAAACACCTGCGGACGCTGATCGACCGGCCGTCGTTCGACGAACTCACCGGTGACCTGGTGGAACGCTGTCGCAATCCGGTGGAGCAGGCGATGCGGGACGCGCGGGTCGCCCCGGCGGACCTCGACCAGGTGCTGATGGTCGGTGGTGCGACCCGGATCCCGGCGGTGCGCGACCTGCTGCGCCGGCTGGCCGACGGTCAAGAGCCGCAGTTGCTGATCAACGCCGACGAGGTGGTAGCGCTCGGCGCCGCGGTGCAGGCCGGACTGCTCATCGGTACGGGCGGACCCGCCCGGTTGCGTGACGTCACCCCGCTCGCCCTCGGACTGCAGGCACACGACGGGACGATGGCGACGATCATCGAGCGCAACACCGCCATCCCGGTCCGCCGGACCCAGGTCTTCTCCACTGCGGAGGATGGCCAGACCAGCGTCGATCTCGTCGTCCGGCAGGGCCAGCGTCGACGGGCAACGGACAACCGGGTTCTCGGGTGGTTCCGGTTGTCCGGGATCCGGCCGGCGCCGCGTGGAGTGCCCCGGATCGAGGTCACCATCGACACGGACGCCGACGGAATGGTGACGATCTCGGCGCGTGACGCCGACGGCGGTAGCCGTCAGTCGATCGTGGTGACCGAGATCGTCGAGCCACGGTCGCCGGCGGGCGACGCCGGCCCGGTGGCCGCCGCCACCGACCCAGCCGGGGATCTGGAGTCACTGATCGAGCTGGTCGAGCGGGAGCTGACCGGTCCGGCCACCAGCGTGCCGGCCCACGAGCGCACCCGGGCCCGGATGCTTCTCGACGACGCCGGGGGCGCGTTGCGCGAGCACGCTCCGGTGGAGCGGCTGCGGACACTCGCCGCAGAACTGCGACAGGTCGCCGCCGTGTTCGTTCCGGCGACTCCTGGTGCCTGACTAACCAGCGGTTCAGTCAGTCGCCCGGCCGCGGCGGGTCAGCCGCGGCCGAGTCGATCGTCCGTTGCCGGCGGTTCGCCGCGGCACTGCCGAACTGCCGGGTGCCGGCGGCGCGGGCGGCCCGTCCGCGCGGTCCGCGTCGGGCAGGTGCTGTCCGACGCCGCTCAGGTCCATGCCTGGCGCAGCGCTACCGCC
>NZ_JBHMIN010000019.1:0-108106 GCF_048060215.1 Micromonospora sp. LOL_021
GGGAACTCCAGCACCCCGGCCGGATCGAACAGCTCCACCCACTCCCGGATGCGTCCTGCGGCCTGCGCGGCGGCCGCCGGCTCGGCTTCGGCGGGCGGCTTGTCCGGCGAACCGGCCGACGAGCCGTTGTCGCTGCTCATTGCGTCCCTTCTTGCTCGGCACTGCCGGTGACCCCGGCCATCAGCAGGCCGATCTGTTCCCGTGGGGTGTCCGGTCCGACCACGGCGATGATCCGGCCGCTGTACATCACCGCGATCCGGTCGGCCAGCCCGATCACCTCGTCCAGCTCGCTGGAGACGACCAGGACGCCGGTGCCGGCGTCGCGTTCGTCGATGATCCGGCCGTGGATGAACTCGATGGAGCCGACGTCGACGCCCCGGGTCGGCTGGGCGGCGATGAACAGCTTCAGCGGCCGGCTCAGCTCCCGGGCCACGATCACCTTCTGCTGGTTGCCGCCGGACAGGGTGCCGACCGCCGCCTGCCCCGACGACGTACGGATGTCGAACTGGGCGATCCGCTCGATCGCGGAGGCGGCGATGGCCGCCGGCCGCAGCGCCAGACCTGAGCCGAACGGCGGCTGGTCGTACAGGTCGAGCACCAGGTTCTCGGCGACGGTGAACTCCTTGACCACGCCGTCGACGCTGCGGTCCTCCGGCACGTAGCCGACCCCGGCGCGGAGCACCCGTTTGGTGCTCCAGCCGTCGATGCGCTCGCCGTTGAGGGTGACCGATCCGGCCGCCGCCGGCAGCAGACCCATGATCGCCTCGACCAGTTCGGTCTGGCCGTTGCCCTGCACTCCGGCGATGCCGAGCACCTCGCCGGCCCGTACGGTCAGATCGACCCCGTCGACCACCCGTACGCCGCGCTCGTCGTCGACAACCAGGCCGGCCACCTCGATCACCGGCTCCCCCGGCTGTGCCGGGGTCTTGTCCACGGTGAGGCTGACGCTGCGACCGACCATCAGCGCGGCCAGTTCGTCGCGGCTCGCGGTCGGCTCGGCGGTGGCGACCGTACGGCCCCGCCGGATCACCGTGATCCGGTCGGCGATCGCCTTCACCTCGCCGAGCTTGTGGGTGATGAAGACGATCGACTTGCCGGCCGCCTTCAGCGACCGCATGACGGTGAGCAGTTCCTCGGTCTCCTGTGGGGTGAGCACGGCGGTCGGCTCGTCGAGGATCAGCAGGTCGACGTCGCGGGTCAGCGCCTTGACGATCTCCACCCGCTGCTGGATGCCGACCGGCAGGTCCTCGATCACCGCGTCCGGCTCGACCGCCAGGCCGTACCGGTTGGAGACGTCGACCACCTCGGCGCGGGCCCGGCGCTGGTCGAGGAAGCCGAGCAGCCCGCCCCGGGTGCGTTCGGCCCCGAGCATGACGTTCTCCGCCACGGTGAGCACCGGCACCAGCATGAAATGCTGGTGCACCATGCCGATGCCGGCGGTGATGGCGTCCCGTGGATTGCGGATCTTGATCGGGGTGCCGTCCACCAGGATCTCACCCTCGTCCGGCTGCAGCAGCCCGTAGAGGACGTTCATCAGGGTCGACTTGCCGGCGCCGTTCTCGCCCAGCAGGGCGTGGATCTCGCCGGGTTCGACGGTCAGGTCGATGTGGTCGTTGGCGACGAGGTCGCCGAAGCGTTTGGTGATGCCGCGCAGTTCGAGTCTCAGCGGAGCCTCCCGGGGAGACTCCGGGCCACCGGCGGGTGCCCGGAGGAGTCGATGGCTGAGGCCGCCCCTGTCACCGGGGTCTACGGACCCCGGTGACAGGGGCGGGGTGTCGCTCGCGAGGCGCGCCGGGGCAGCCCCGGCGCGCCAGCCGCCGGTTACTCCGGCTGCGCGGCGGAGGTGACCTCGATGGTGCCGGCGATGATGTCCGCCTTGAGCTGCTCGACCTCGGCCTTCAGCTCGTCGGAGACGCGGTCGTCGAACTCGTTGTACGGGGCCAGCGAGACGCCGTTGTTCTCCAGGTTCCCCAGGTAGCCCGGGTCGGCGGCGAGCTCGTCGCCGTTCGCGCCGGCCAGCACGGCCTGCTTCACCGCGTCCGGGATGTTCTTGACCACGGTGGTCAGGAAGGTGTCGCAGTACTGCTCGGCGCTCTCGCAGCCGTCGACGTCGACCCAGATGACGCTGTACGCGCCACCGGCGGCCTGCGCGGCGGCGGCGGTGCCGAGCCCGGCGCCACCGGCGACCGGCATGATCACGTCGGCGCCCTGGGCGACCAGGCTGTCGCCGACCTTCTTGCCCTCGTCCTGCTTGACGAAGTCGTTGGTGAACGAGCCGTTCTGGGTCGCCTTGTCCCAGCCGAGCACCTGCACGTCGGCGCTCTTGACCTCGTTGTAGTGGGCGACGCCGTCGACGAAGCCGTCCATGAAGATGGTCACCGGCGGGATCGGCAGGCCGCCGTAGGTGCCGACGATGCCGCTCTCGGAGAAGCCGGCCGCCAGGTAGCCGGCGAGGAACGCGGCCTGGGCGGTGTCGAACTGCATCGGGTAGACGTTGGGCTGGCCGGTCGTGGCGTCGACGATGCCGAACTGCTGGTCCGGGTTGGCCTCGGCGACGGCGGTGGTGGCGTCGCCCATCAGGCCGCCGACGGCGAGGATGAAGTCGCAGTCCCCGTTGACGTAGCCGGTCAGGTTCGGCTCGTAGTCGGCCTCGGCGCTGGAGGCGACGTAGTCGCCGTCGACCGCGTCGTTCTCGCTCTGCGCCGCCTCGATCCCGGCCCAGGCCGAGGCGTTGAAGGACCGGTCGTCGATGCCGCCGACGTCGGTCACCATGCACGCCTTGTACGCCTCGGTGGGCTCGCCACCGGTGCCGTCCGTACCTTCGTTATCGGGTGCCTCGCCACACGCGGCAGCGGTGAGCGCCAGCCCACCCGCCGCGAACATCGAGACGATCCGCATCCCACGCGTAGAGCGCAAGACGGTCTCCTTCCATTGCACACCGCAGCCTGTCGCGGCATCGCGTCCCCACCCGGCCGGTCGGACCGGACGTACTTTGGACGGGAGCGTACGCGCGGTCCCGTCCACCGGCCGACAATCGTGCACGACTGTTGAGCCGCCGTTACCCTCGCGTAACTCTCCCGTGCGGGAGGTCACCGCGGATCCGCAGGGTCGCTCCCGCCGCCGACCCTATAAGGGACGGCAGCGGGTCGTCGGCGGTTCACCCGGTCGTGACCTGGGCAGGTGACGGCAACGGTCGGTCGCCGTACGGTGGCGTGATGTCAGCGCCAGAAGACGGCGACGGCGGCGTTGACCAACGTCAGCACGATGATCGCCAGGAAATGCCCCTTGTTGACCGATTCGCGCTTACGGGAGAAGAAGACCATCGCCAGGATGGCGAGCCCGAGCACCAGTTTGGTAACGAGTTTCGCCGGGGCCGGCTCGGCGCCGTCGCGCAGCGGCGCGGACAGCCCGATGCCGGTGACGACCTGGATCACCGCGCCCCAGAGCATGGCCGGGTTGACCCGGATGTGACCGCTGGACCACTGGACGGCGGCACCACCGAGCAGCAGCGCGAACCCGATCAGGTGGGCGTAGAGCAGTACGAGTCTGAGAGCTTCCACGACCTGCATCCTCCCGTACCGTGGCCGACCGGACCGCCCCCGGGGTCCGGCGGGGCCGGGCCGGGCCGGACCGTCCACCAGCAGGCACCCACCCAGCACCCGGCGAGCAGCAGACTGCCGGCCAGATCGAGCGGATGATGCACTCCCCAGTAGAGCCGGGACAGCCCGACGCCGGTCGGCGCGAGCACGGCGGCCACGACCGCCGCCCAGCGTGGCCAGCCTCGGGACCAGTGCCAGGCCAGCAGGGCGACGGCGAGGTACAGGCACGCCGGCGCGGCCAGGTGCCCGGACGGAAAACTCGCCGTCGGCGGGATCTCCTCCCCGAGCCGTGGCACAGCGGGCCGGTCGCGGGCGACCACGCCGGACGAGGCAAGGAACAGCGTGATCTCACCGACCATCACCGCCGCGAGGAAGATCACGGGTCGCAGCCGCCGACGTGACGCGACGATCACGACCCCGGCGCCGAGAGCCCCGGCCGTGGACCAGTTGGTGTCGCCGAACCGGTTGCCGGCCGCCGCGACCGGATCGAACGTGCTGTCGCGGTGCGCGACGAACCACTCCACCGCCGCCCGGTCGGCGGCGACCAGCGCGGAGCCGGCCAACGGTCCGGTGACAAGCAGGCCGGCACCGACCAGCAGGCCGAAGGTGAACGCCCAGGCCGCCGCCAGGCAGGCGGCGGTACGCCAGGGCCGGGGCAGGACGGTCTGCTCGTTCGACGCGGCCCGCAGACCCTGATCGACCCGGCTCCGACCCTCCGGCGTGGTCCCGACGGCCAACAGGTCTTCGCCGGTCAGCCGGCGGTAGCCGGCCACGGTCGCCGCCAGCCAGCCCAGGCCCAGCAGCCAGCCGACGGCGACGGCACCGAGCGGCGGCCCACCGAGCAGCCAACGGAGCACCTCCAACCCGATGGCCAGCGATGCGGCGGTGACGACAGCCGGTATCCGCCACCGAGGTGCCAACGCCGGGAGAAACACCAGCAACAGTACGCCGTACGCGACGACCGAGGCGACCGCCGGTCCGCTAGGGAAGCCCAGGTCGAGCCAGTGGTAGGTGACAGCGCCGCCGGCGGTGGCCACGACGTAGCCGGCGAGCCGGGGCCGCCGACGGATCAACAGGTACGCGGTAGCCAGCAGCAGTACCCGTACCGCCATGATGTAGCCGCCGAAGTCGGTGAACCCTCGGGCAACCTCGACCCCGACGGACCCTTCAGCAGCAAACGTCATGACCGGCTGCGCTACCCGCTGAGACGGTCACGCCAAACGGTCCGGTCGTCAGCGGCCCACGCTCACCAGGTCGCAATGCGGCGCAGCCGTCGCGGTCGACCGTCGGGGTCGTAGAACAGGCGGTACGGCGGGGTGGCCCACGCCCGGGTGAACGTGGACAGCTTTGCCGGGTCGTGCCGGCGCAGCCGTCCGGCCGGACGCGGCCCCCGGCGGCCGGCGCGGTACCAGGCGTCCAGCGTCTCTGCCGCCGCGCCGACGGCCCGGACCGTGTCGGCCGGGTCGAGCAGGTCGTGGTCCCGGCTGCCGTCCGGATCCCGGTCCAGATGCTCACGCAGCAGGGTGAGCCGCAGGTCCCGGGCGAAGGTACGGGCGTGGTCGCCCAGCCCGGCCGGGTCGTACGGGGCACGGGAGTCCCGGGTGTCGTCGAGGACCGCACAGGACAGCTCGCTGTCGTGGGTCCAGGACCGGCGGTTGAAGTTGTCGCTGCCGACACTGGCCCAGACGTCGTCGACGACGCACACCTTCGCGTGCACGTACACCGGGGTCCCGGCGTGGTTCTCCACGTCGAACACGTGCACCCGGCCCGGGTCGGCCCGGCGACAGACGTCGATGGCATGTTCCCGGCCGACCACGTTCGGTGGCAGCGCCAACCGGCCGTCCACGTCGGGGTGGCGGGGCACCACGACGATCAGGTGCAGGTCGGGGTTGGTCCGCAGGGCGTCGGCGAACAACTGCGCGACCTGCGACGACCACATGTACTGGTCCTCCAGGTAGATCAGCCGGCGGGCCCGGCGGATCGCCTTGGCGTAGCCGAGGGCCACCGTACGCTCGCCGTGCGGCGCGTACGGGTACGGTCGTGACTTCGCCGGATAGGTGCGCAGCACCTGCACGGCGTGCGGGCCGCAGGCCGCCGGCGGGTCCGGCGGTGCCGGCAGCGGCCCGCCGCCGGCAGGGCGGCCGGAGAGCCGGTCCCGCAGCATCGCGAGCGGGTTGCCCCGCCGCAGGGCGGTCGGGTCGGTCCACCGTTCCCGGAAGGTCAGGTCGAGCGCGGCGACGACCGGGCCGCGCAGTTCCAGCTGGACGTCGTGCCAGGGCGGCCGGTCGCCGTACCGCGGGGACATGCTCACCGGTTGCGGGTCGCCCAGGTGGGCGGCGTCGTCGCGCCGGCTGTGACACAGGTCGATCCCGCCGGCGAAGGCGACGTCCCGTTCCGGCCGGCCGGGGTGACGGGCCACCACCAGCTTCTGGTGATGCGAGCCGAACCGCCGTACCCGCTGGTCGAGCAGCACCTGGCCACCGTCGTCGTTGACCTCCTCGGCCAGGTTGCGGTTCTGCTCCGCGCTGTAGATCAGCACGTCGAGGTGGGACCGCCAGACCAGGCCACGGACCGCCACGCCCCGGCCAGCGGCGGCGGACAGCAGGTCGGCCACGGTCGGCCCGTCCGGGCGTAGCCGCTGGTCGGGGTCGCCCCGCCAGTCGGTGAAGAACAGCTGGTCGCCGTCGCCCATCGCGGCGACGACCTCGACCAGCCGGTCGAAGTACGCGGACCCGTGCACGTGTACGCGTACCTGGTTGCCCTCGGACCACACCGGCAGCCCGGAGGCCGGGTTACCGCGCTGCTCCCCGGTCAGGAACCAGTCGTCGATCGGCATCCGTACCCCCTTTCTCATCGTCGGCCGCGCGCAACGGTCGGCTGACAGCTACCCCACGACGCGGCCGGCGACACCTGGCCCGGCGATCCGGTTCTGTGTCGCAGCCGAGGTGCCCGTCCTCAGCGTGCTCACAGCGCGTCTGCAGCATCATCGCCCGCATGCGAGCGGTGATGTTCGACGCGTACGGCCCGCCCGACGTGCTCACCCAGGTCGATCTGCCGACACCCGTACCCTGCGGCGACCAGGTGCTGATCCGGGTGCACGCCACCACGGTGACCTCCGCCGAGTGCGGAATGCGCCGGGGTGAGCCCCGGTGGGGCCGGGCGATCATCGGTCTGCGTCGCCCGCGTAAGGGGATCCGGGTGCTCGGGCTGGAGTTCGCCGGCGAGATCACCGCGACCGGGCCGGCAGCCAGCCGGTTCCGGGTCGGCGACCGGGTCTTCGGCTTCACCGGCTTCGGCGTCGGGGCGAACGCCGAGTACAAGTGCCTGTCGGAGCGGGCGTCGATGACAACGATGCCGGCGAACGTGACGTACCCGCAGGCGGCTGCGGCCGTGGACGGCTTCACCACCGCCTGGCACTTCCTGCACGACCTGGCCGACCTGCGACCCGGCCACAAGGTGCTGGTCATCGGCGCCTCCGGCAGCATCGGCACGTACGCCGTCCAGCTCGCCAGGCAGCTCGGCGCCGAGGTGCACGGGGTGTGCAGCGGCCGCAACGCCGAACTGGTCGGCTCGCTCGGCGCACACCGGGTGTTCGACTACACCGCCGAGGATTTCACCGCCAGCGGCGAGCGCTACGACGTGGTCTTCGACACCGTCGGTCGCAGCTCGTTCGCCCGGTGCCGGCCGGTGCTCACCCGGCGCGGCTGCTACCTGCCGACGACCGGGCTGATGACGAACAACCTGCTGGCGGCCGGCACGGCCGTCGGCGGCGGCCGCCGGGTCCGCACCGGGATGTCGGTACGCAAGCACACCGCCCTGGCCGCGCTGCGGGACCTGCTCGGCGACGGCCGGCTCCGGGTCGTCATCGACCGCAGCTACCCGTTGGCCGAGATCGTCGAGGCCCACCGGTACGTCGACAGCGGACACAAGGTCGGCAACGTCGTGATCACCGTCACGGACGGCGACACGTCTACAACCTAGCGTGCGTCAACTACCCGGTGCACGTCGGCTGTCTCGTTACGGAGACCGGCGATGACGACCGGCGCGCGGAGCAGCAGCGGAATCGTCCGAACAGGACGGCTGCGGCTCAGCCCGACGGAAGGTGGGTAGGTGTCGGGGTGTCGTGCGTGGCTGGTGACGGCGCTGGCGCGACGCGGTCGAGGCGGGTTGCGGCAACGTAGCCGAGCAGCAGACCGGCAGCGATCGCACCCGGCAGGTAGGGCACACCGTCGTAGGTTTGCCCGTACTCCATCGGGAAGAGAACAAGCAGGGACAGGACCTTACCGACGATCGCGGTGCCGGGCGTGGCGAGGATCCCGACGATGAACAGCGGCAGGGCGAGGAGCAGCCGTTGCCAGCGGCGGCGCGGCAAGGCAGGTCGGCCGCGGATCGCGACGATCGTCCAGGCCGCTACGGGGACAGCCAGTCCCGGTGCCGCCGTCACGGACAGGAAGTCGACCATCAGCCATTCTGCAGAGATGGTGGGCTCGGGAGAGTACTGGTAGTAGAGGACACCACCGACGGCGATCAGTAGTGCGAAGGTGGCGGGTGGTCGCCAGAACGGCCCGCTCAACTGGCGACTGGACGTGGCCAGGACACCCATGGCGGCGACAATGGCGAGTACGGTCGGCAGGCCGACTGCGACCAGCAGCAGGACGGGCGGCGCCTGCCTGTCCCCCAGGTACAACCGGGCGAGGAAGCCGCCCGGGACGAGGAACGCGGCCAGCACGGTGATGGTGATGACGAGCCGGCGTGGTCGCCGGGGTGGCCGCCGGGTCACGGCCGGGTTGGTCGAGGCCGTCCAGACGGCGATGCCGAGGATGGTCCCGCCCGCGGCGAGCCAGGGCAGCAACCGGGGCGTCGTCCAGCCACCGCGCACCACCGCCATGTTCACCCCCAGCAGTACGGCCGAACCGGCCAACGTCGGCAGCAGGGGTCGGCCACGGTAGGCGGCGGCGAGGAGCATGCACAGGGCGGCACAGACGATGCCGGAGAGCTGAAGCTCATGCATCCACACCCGCTCCTCCTCACCCGACCACCCGGGCCAGCCGGCGGGCTGCGGGGGCAGCAGCGAGCCGTCCGGCATTATCCGGCTGGGCCAGGAGTTCTGCACCCCGATGTTGGGAGTCAGGTAGGTCAGCGTCACCGCCCAGGCCAGGACCGAGTAGATCGCGCCTGCCAATGCGACGCGGTGCCACCATGGGCCACGCGCAGCGGCCGGGACCTGGCTGGCCCTGACCTGATCGGGCTCGATCGCGGACAGCGGGGTAATCGCTGGAGTCACAGTCGCGGACGGCGCTGCGGACGCGGTCGGCACTGCGGACGCGGCAGAGCGGAGCGGTCTGGCCAGCCGTACCGTGTGGGCCAGCGCGAGCACCACCGCGATGAACACGAGCCCGGGCAGGACCGGCAGAACGGTCTCGATCGGCAGCGAGTCGCCCTGGTCGTGGTAGGAAAACAACAGTAAGGGCCCTCGGCCGAGGTATGCCAGCCACCACCAGGGCCGCCCTGCCGCCACGGCCGGTGTCTGAGGTGCCAGCAGCACCATGGCGTAGGCGGTAGCCAGCGTCAGGGCAGGAGCGGCGAGCCCGGCCAGGATGGTGGCCGACACCCGACGCGCCCCGCGGGACAGCGCGGCGACACCCGCCGCCACCGGCGGGAGCAGCACCGACAGGCACAGGGCTGCGACGACGGCGAACAAGGCGCCGTCCCAGACCTGGTTCACGGCACGCGCGAGCACATCGACGGCGAGCAGGCCGGCGATCACCGGTAGCGTCGCCCACCCGCAGCCCGCCACGCCGCGCGCCCGGCCGGCACGCCGCCGGAGCAGCCGCCGGGCCAGCAGCGTGCCGACCGTTGCCGCGAGGGCCACATGAACCACGTGGTTCAGGGCCAACAGGGAGATCGCCGTGGCAGGCGTGTACCGCAGCCAACTGGTCAACGGCCCCAGGGAGACCGTCGCCGCCATTGCCAGCACCAGGCTGAACAGGGGCGCGAGGAACAACCATCCCGCGTGTGCCCGTACCTGCGACGGTCCGCGCAGCCAGGGCACCGGCGCCGGGTCGGCACCTGGTGGGCGGGCGAGCGCGAGACTGGCCGCGAAGCGAAGCTGCCGCCACTTCCGTAGCGCAGCGACAACGCTTTCCTCATGGCCGAGTGCGTGTAGCTCGCCGGCCCACTCCCGGCTCATCTCCTCGCGCAGGTGTGCCGGCCAACGCCGTGCCGCCACGGCCAGCAGCCACTCGGCGATTCGCTGCGTCAAGGTGCTCACCACCCCGGCGCCGATGTGAAGGTGGCGGCGTCGGCGGCCCGAGTGCCACCGGCTGCGCGCGGGCGGAGTTTCGCCCGCAGGGCCGCTAGCTCTGCGCGGGCCGCCGCCACCCCCTCCGGCGTCAGGCGGTGGTAACGCCGGGCCGGCCGCCCCGTCGCACTGGGGTCGACGTCCTCCCAGTCGGCCCGTAGCCAGCCCGCCTCCTGCAGCCGGGCCAGAATCGGATACAAGGTGCCGCTGGGCTGGCCGGTGGCCTGCATGAGCTCCAAGCCGTACCGGCCAGCCTGCGGATCGTCGAGCAGCACCGCCAACACCTGAGCCACGCTGGCGGTGACCCGGACACGTTCGGTCATGGGTGGACCATACTTGGTTCGCTACATAGGGTCCATCCCCGATTCGGTCCGGCCGCGAACCGACGTGGCCCCGGCAGTCGCTGTTCAGGGTTGCAGCCACCATGGACTGCTGTACGCCACCCCGAAGTCGTTGCACGGGTGCCCGGCCGGGCCGGGCGTCGGGTTGGCCAGCTCCGGGTCGGAGACCCGCAGCACCACCCAGTCGCCGTCGGCGACGTCGAGCGGCACGGTGAACTCGGCGACCGACCCGGCGACGGTGTCGACGACGTCGACGACGGTCGGCACCGAGGTCCCGGGGCGCAGCACCTGGATGCGCAGCGGCTTGCCGTCCCAGACCGCACCCCGGTCCAGGTCCACCTGGAATCGGACGTCACCGGTGGCCAGGCCAAGGACCCCACCCATCCGTACGCCGTTGGCGGCCGCATCCAGCCGCAGGCCGGAGACCCGGGTGGCGAAACAGCGGCGGGCCGCCATCGCCTCGAACACCGCCGCGCGGGTGTTCTCGGCGACCCACAGACCGCTGCGGCCCTTGCCCTCGTGGAAGCCCCAGTTGGTGCCGTGCTCGTCGGTGACTCCGGTCAGACCGGGCCGCCAGCCGGCGTTGAGGCAGGCCACCAGCGGCGAGGTCGTCCGGGACGACCAGCCTTCGAACAGGTAGTCGTCGGTGCGGTTGAACATTTCCAGGCCGACGAGCTGCGGGCGGGCCGAGGCGTCGTACGAGAAGTTGTCGAACCGGCCGATCTCCCGGCCCGGGTGGTTGAAGCTGGCCAGGCCGCCCGGCCGACCGGCCAGCCACCGGTAGAGGCTGCCGGGGCTGCCGGCCCGCAGCAGGTCGGCGAAGTCCGAGGTGTTCCACACGTTGATGTGGCCCTGCAACGGGTGCGACCACTCGAAGCCGCGGATTGCGGTGAACTGGCCGGGGTCGTCGGCCGCGTTGGCGAGGTCTCCGGTGGCCCGCCACTCGGACTGGCTGAGCCCGCTGATGGCGAACATCGTCGCGTGGTCGGTGAGCGCGGCGACGTCGAGCCCGGCCTCGCGCATCGAGGCGAACGCGTCGTCGGCGCTGCCGTCCCCGTCGGACATGACGGTGTGGTTGTGCAGGTCAGCGTGGACCAGGGTGGTCCCCTGGCTGATCCGCGACGCCCGGGACGCGCCGGGCGCGGCCACGGCCGACGCACCGGCCGACGTCGCACCGGCTGTCATCGCGGTGGCGGCCCGCGCGGTGCCGGGGACGGCGGCGAGCATCAGCATGCCGCCGGCGGCGGCCAGCATTGATCTGCGTCCGAGGCCGCCGGCCGGGTGCGAGGCGGGGTCGATCTGGCCGTACGGCAGCTGGCCCGTCTGGTGGTCGTCGGGTGTGTGATGGCAATGGTGGGGGTGTGATCCACTCATGCCAATCATTAGATCGATATAAGTCTTTCCAGCACGCTGCACCGAGTTGTCCGGCAGACGAACACCACACGTCTCACCCGACGGGGCCCACCCGCCGACTGTGGTTCGGCATGATCACTTAACCTGCAGCTGGGAGAGCGTCGGCGTGTCGCCCAGCAAAACGTCAAGTGATCATGGGGGCAAGGTGTCTGACTGGCGCGACCCACTTGGCGCCAGAGCAGGGTGCTACCGCGCCGCCGACCCTATTCGCCGTGCTCTGCGGGGCCGGTGGCGCGGTAGAAGACGAAGCTGGCGATTCGACCGAGCCGACCACGACTGCGGCCGTTCTCCGTACCGCCGATCAGGCCGGCCTCGGCGAGCGCGGCCAGCACCCGCTCGGGCCGGCTGGCCACCACCCGGGGGTCGTTGTGCAGACGTCCCGACCCGTGGCCCGGGGCCGTACCGTCGATGTCGACGACGTGGAACTGGCCACCGGGGCGCAGCACCCGGCGGACCTCCCGCAGCGCGCGGCCCCGTTCCTCGTCGGCCAGGTGGTGCAGCATGAACGCGGACAGCACCCGGTCGACGCTGGCGTCGGGCAGCGGCAGGTCGCCAGCGAAGGCGACCTCGTAGCGGATCGGCAGCTTGGCGCGGGCGGCCTTGCGCCGGGCCAGCCGCAGCGCACCCTGGTCCGGGTCGATGCCGACAGCGTCGACGTCCGGCTGCCGGCGCAGCAGCGCCCGCAGCAAGTTGCCGGTGCCACAGCCGATCTCCAACACACGCTGGCCGGGCCGGATCTCGGCCCGGTCAAGCAACTGCTGGTGCACCCGCCCCGCGCCGACGAGCCGGCTGAACGGGTCGTACAGCGGCAGCAACCACTGCCGCCCCATCGCGGGCAGGTAGTGCTGGTGCGGACGACTGGCGCTGCCCTGTCTGGTCATGTCACCCTCCGGTATCAGACGAGATTCGGTCATGCTTCCAGCATCGGCCGCTGAGTGCAGCGTGGCATCGGTGAGGTTGTGGAAACGATGCGACAAAGTTTGGTGCCGGCCCGCCGCGTGGTCGGTGCCGCCGGGCGGGGCGTACCGATGGTCGGCTTCCCCCGGGTGCCCGGCGTCGCCCCGGTAGCGGTGGCCCGGGTCCAGGAGCGCATGCCGGCCATCGCCGCGATCCCCGCCGACGCGCACACCCACGATTTCGTCGCACTCTGCTACGCCGAGCGGGCGGACGCGACGGTGTGCATCGACGATCGGACCTGGCCGCTGACCGACGGGGACCTACTCGTCGTCGCCCCGGGCCAGGTCGTCTCGTTCGGCGAGCGGCCCGAGCAGCTCGCCATCGACGGCTGGGTGGTGTGGTTCCCCGCCGACGCGGTCCGCCCCGGGACCACCGGGGCGTACGCCTCCTGGCGGACCCACCCGCTGCTCTTCCCGTTCGCCCGGGGCACCGACCGGGCGCAGCGGCTCAACGTCCCACCACCGGACCGGGCCGCCTGGTCCGAACGTTTCGCCGCGCTCGACGAGGAGCTAGGGGCCCGCCGCGACGGCCATCAGGACGCCGCGCTAGCCCACCTGACCCTGCTGCTGGTGACCGCCGCCCGGTTGTCGACCAGCGTCGCCGACCAGCTACGGGCCTCGGACGAGCCGCTGCTCGCGGCCGTATTCAACTTCATCGAGCAGCGCTACCACGAGCCGATCTCGCTGGCCGACGTCGCCGCCGCCCTCTCACTCACCGCCGGTCACCTCACCACCGTGGTACGCCGCCGGACCGGCCGTACCGTCCAGCAGTGGATCGCCCAGCGGCGCATGCAGCAGGCCCGGGTGCTGCTCACCGAGACCTCGCTGACGGTGGCCACGATCAGCCACCGGGTCGGATACCCGGACGTCAGCTACTTCATCAAGCGGTTCCGGGCCGAACACGAGGTCACCCCGGCGCAGTGGCGGGCCGCCGGATCCCGACGGCAGGGCCCGCCACCCGGTCAGACTGACTTCTCCGCTACGGCAACTGCTTCAACTCGTCGACAACGGCCCGCCGCACCACCGCCTGGCTGAACGTCACCGTGCCGGCCGGGATGATGCTGTCCGGCACCGCTGTGGTGTACACCGACCGCGAACCGAGGAAGGTGTACTCCTCCCGGTCGAAGATCCATTCGTTGCGTACGCCGGTGCCTTCCTCGACCCGAGCCACCGCGATGCCGCTGCGGCCGGTCGCGTCGGTCGCGTCGTCGACCAGCAGTACGCCCGGAATCCTCGCCGCCGCCCGGTAGAGGGCGGCGCTCAGCTCGGCCGGCGGGTACTGCTCGCCGATCAGGTCACCGATGGTGGTGAACGCCTGGTGGTCCGGGTGGTTGCCCTGACCCCGGGTCTCGGCGTAGATCCACTCCAGCAGCGCGTCCGGATCGGTCGGCAACGTGGCCAGCCGGTCGTACGCGCCGAAGTGCCTGACGTCGCTGTCGAGGGTGATGCCGGCCGGCTCGTTCAGCTCGTCGATCAGCCAGCCACGATGGCCGTCCGGCGACAGCCACACCTGACGCAGGTGCAGCCCTTGGCGTACCAGTCGGGTTTCGCCGGTGTCCGCGTTGTGCGCTTCGTACGTGTTGGCCACCTGGCTTTCGACATAGATGAACTGGTCCGGCCGAACCGGGCCGGTGTCCCGGGTGGCGGCGACCAGCGCGATCTCGTCGAGCAGCGCGGTCGCGCCCTCGGCGGTGCCGGCGTCGGGGTCGGCGAACTGGGCCGGCCCTTCGGCCATCTGATCGGGGCCGGCGGTGGTGCCGGCCGGGCCGGCCGGATCGCCGGTCCGACCACCGCCGGGGTTCAACGCCAGGCCGACGACGATCAGGCCGGCCAGTGCGGTCGCGACGGTCGGCACCGCGACGGACAACCGGGGCAGCCGCCACCGGCGATCCGGCCCGGCCGCAGCACCCGGTGTCGGGATGCCTCGGCTCTCCTGCTCGATCATGGTCATCAGTCGCTCCCGGTGGAAGAGGTGACGTCCGGCCGGCAGGTCCCGGGCTGCCGGCGGCCCAAGCGAAGCGTCGGGCTGCCGGCCGGTCTCCCCGGGGCGGGTTCCGTTGGTCCTCATCGGATTCCCTCCGTGACGGTCCGTGCCGCAGGATTGCGGTCACCTCTTACCTGTCCGGGCAGCGGCGCGGGTTCCACCGGCCCGGTGCCCAGCTGAGGTGGTACGCCGAGCAGGTCGCGGAGTTTGCGGCGGGCACGCGACAGCCGGGACCGGACGGTGCCGACCGGTACGCCGAGCGCCGCCGCCGCGGTGGCGTAGTCCACCCCCTCCCACAGGCAGAGGGTGACCACCTCACGTTCCGGGCGGCGCAGCGACGCGAGCGCGGTCAGCACATGGCCGAGCCGGCGGTCGTCGTCGAGGCGGCGGCCGACGTCGTCGGCGTGGTCGGCGACGCTGCCGTCACCGGCGGCTTCCGCAGCGGCGAACGTGGCAACCGCCGCCCGGTAGCGCCGGTTGCCCCGCTGGGCGTTGCGGGCCACGTTGGTGGCGATGCCGAGCAGCCAGGCACGCAGCGAGCCACCGTCGGCGTCGATGCGCCCCCGCAGCCGCCAGGCCTGCAGGAACGTCGTCGACATCACGTCCTCGGCGCTCGACCAGTCGGCCGTCAACCGGAACGCGTGGTTGTACACCGTCTTCGCGTACCGGTCGAACAGCTCGCCGAAGGCGGCGGCGTCACCGGCCCGCGCCCGCGCGCGTAGGTCCGTCGTCATGCTCATTGTCTGTCCGCCACCACCACCCGGGTTCCCACCCGGCGGAAGATGATCGCCGACGTTGCACCGGCCGATGCCGTCGCCGAGCGTCCTCCTAGGATTGACAGATGCAATTGATTGAGCGGCCCTGGGGTGTGACCGCGTTCGGCGCGGCAAGCGTAAAGGCCATGCCCAGCCTGGTCCGGGCCAGGTTCCGGGTGGTACGGGTAGAGCAGACTCCCTCGGAGGCCTTCGCTACCGCAGCCGAAGCGGTAGGCGCGGTGCGTCAGGCACTGCGGGAGCACGGCGTCGGCGACAGCGCGGTGGAGCGTTCCCGCCTGGATCTGAAGAGTTCGTGGAGTGGCTACGGTCCGGAGCGGGTGTTTCTCGGCTACCAGTGTCAGGCGTCGTTCGCCATGGAGTCGGACCGTCTGGACCTCGTCCAGCAGTTGCTCGATGACGTCGTAGCCGCCGGCGCGAACGAGATCGAGGCGGTGGATTTCGACGTAACGACCAAAGGCGAGATGCGCGCGGAGGCTCGACGTCAAGCGGTTGCCGCCGCCCGGCGCAAGGCCGAGCTGTACGCCGAAGCGGCCGGTGTCCGACTCGGTGCGGTCGTGCACATCGATGACGTCGATCCAGAGAATGTGGGACACGAGCGCTACCGTGGGCACGGATCTGGCGGGCAGGCTTCCGCCCAAGACCTCGCACCCGGGCACGTGGTGGTCTCCGCTGCAGTGATCCTCGGCTTCTCGATCACCCACGACTGAGAAGCGGTCGGTAGGTTCCCGGCCGGTGTGCCAGGATCGCGTCGTGGCAGTCATCGAGGTCGTCGTCGGCGACATCACCCGTGCGGACGTCGACGCCATCGTCACCGCCGCCAACGAGTCACTGCTCGGCGGTGGCGGGGTCGACGGAGCCGTCCACCGTGCGGCCGGCCCCCGCCTGGCGCGGGCCGGCGGCACGATCGCCCCGTGCGAGCCGGGTGACGCCAAGGCGACTCCCGCCTTCGACCTCGACCCGCCGGTACGGCACGTCATCCACACCGTCGGGCCGATCTGGGAAGGCGGCGGCCACGGCGAAGCCGAGATCCTGGCCTCCTGCTACCGGCGCAGCCTGCGGGTCGCCGACGACCTCGGTGCCCGGACGGTCGCCTTCCCCGCGATCGCCACCGGCGTGTACGGCTTCCCCGCCGACCAAGCCGCCCGGATCGCCGTCGAGACCATTACCGCCACCCCGACAGCCGTCGAGCGGATCCGACTCGTCGCGTTCGACGAGGACACCGCAGCCCATCTCCAGTCGGCGCTCACCAACAGGTAGCTGAAGCGGCCACGGGCCTACCCGTACTCCTGGGCTACACCGGACCACCGTCCGGTCTACGCCGGGTCGGACCCTGGGACGTGTACGTAGAGTTCGTGCACCTGCGGCTCGGTGTCGGCGCGGTAGCCGAGGTCGAGCTTCATTCCGCCGACCGTTCGTCCCTGCTCGCGCAGCCACTGTTCGATGGCGCCGAAGGTCTCCCCGATCTGCTCCACCGGCCCGGTGTGCCGGCAGTACGCCCAGTCGCCCGCCGGAACGTGGGCGGCCGTCCACTGACCCGAGATCGACGTCTGCGGCGGCACCGCCACCCCGACGACCTCGTGGTACCGCCCCTCTCCGAGGTGGTAGCTCGCCTCAGCGAAGGTGCCGTCGGCGGACGGCGGCAGGTCCGCGCACCGGTCGAACAGCTGCCGCCAGGCGGCGGGGACCAGCGTGCTCAGATCCTGGAACGGCGCGACGACCGGCAGTCCGACCACGACGACCATCTCCCGGCTGACGATCCGCATGGCGCCTCCCTCATTACCCGCAGGTTCCGGATCATGATGCCGGATCGACGGCATTGACCCTTGGCTGGGTCACGGCACCGCGCCGGTGACCACGCCCTCCAACGCCGCTGTCAACTCCGCTGCGGTGATCACCGCTCCGACAGCACGGACCTCCTGGCCGAGGATGGCGGTCTCCGGGCAGTCGTCCCCCGCCGTCTCGAACTTGACCGTCTCCACCAACTCCCAGGTCCGCAGCTCCCACACCAGGATCGTGACCTCTCGGTGGTACAGCGGGACCCGCAGCGGGAACCGCGGCGGGTCCGTGCTGGTACCCAGGGTGTAATCACAGGTCCGAAGTTCAACGTCGCCCAAGGTCTCGTAGGCGCAGCCGACCAGGACCACCTCGGATGCCGTCTCCGGCGTCCACTCCGCCGGAAACGCCTCCTCGCTGAGCACCACGACTTGCACTGCGCCGCCGATCACGATCGGATGCGGCCCGGTGCCCGCGTATTCCGTCTGCGTGCGGTAGTCGAGGTCCCGGTCCTCGCACAGGTCGCCGAGATCAGCCGGGTCGTCGGGCAAATCCCAGCCGGGGAAGGAGGGTGCTGGCGGTGTTCGCTGCGGCTCTGCCCCGTCCGCAGCGCGGTCAGCACCCGGCCCCGTGCTCTCGCTGCTCTCGCTGCTCTCGCATCCTGACAGGAGCAACGACCCGGCCAGCAGCGCGACCGCCACCTTGAAGAGGCGATGCCAACGGTTCGCGAGGCCTGGGTAGCGGAGAGCCATCATCCTCCAGGATGGCCTGCATGGCGGCGGGCGCCGATCATCGTGACGATGCGTGCGTCTGGAGGGCGCGTCAACGACTGTCGGTCTTTCGATGAGTCTAGCAGCGCGGCGGACGACGGCAGGTTCGCGCGCCGGTCGGACAGCTGCCGCCACGCGGACCGCCTCTATAGTGGGGCGATGGCGTCGGTCAAGCAGTTCCAGGTCACCTTCGACTGCGTACAACCTGAGCGCGTCGCCCGGTTCTGGTGCGAGGTGCTGGGGTACGTCGTACCGCCGCCGCCGAAGGGGTTCGCCAGTTGGGGCGACTTCGACCGCGCGCTGCCGCCCGATCGGCAAGGTTCGGCGTTCGCCTGTGTCGACCCTACGGGGGTGGGGCCGCGACTGTTCTTCCAGCGCGTGCCCGAAGGCAAGACCGTCAAGAACCGGCTGCACCTCGACGTACGGGTCGGCACCGGTCTCGTCGGTGGCGAGCGGGTGGCCGCGCTCGAGGCCGAATGCGCCCGACTGGTCGCGCTCGGCGCGGTACGCGTACGGCTGCTGCGCGCCGACGGTGTCAGCGAGTCGTGTCTCGTCATGCAGGACGTCGAGGGCAACGAATTCTGCCTCGACTGAGCAGGAGGCGACAGGTGACCGCTGCCGTCGCTGGCCGTACGGCGGTCAAATCGACGGCGCCGTGAAGACCTCGGCGGCACACAGGCCGCCATGCTGGCTCAGGTTCGAGACGTCGCCGATTTGGTGGCCGCCGGCCACCCGGTGAAGTTTCTGTTCTTCTGGGGCCATCAGCCGGAGGCGGACGGCAGCGTCGGCGCGGGTTGCCTCAGCCAGTGGTCGCCAAATGAATTTACTGTGGACGGTGTCACGTTCGCCACCGCCGAGCACTACATGATGTGGCGAAAGGCGGTCCTGTTCGACGACCCGCTCATGGCCGAAAGGATCCTCGTCGCACCCCACCCTCGCGCCGCCAAGGTGCTCGGCGGCTGGGTCGCCGGGTTCGACCAGCGGACGTGGAACGCCCATCGCGTCCCGATCGTGGTCGCCGGGAACCTGGCCAAGTTCAGCCAGCACCCCGACCTGCGCGCGTACCTGCTCGCCACCGGGCAACGCGTGCTGGTCGAGGCCAGCCCGATGGACCGGATCTGGGGCATCGGCCTGACCCGCGACGACCCGGCCGCCACCGACCCCACCCGGTGGCGCGGCCTCAACCTGCTCGGCTTCGCCCTGATGCAGGTCCGGGACACGCTACGGGAGCAGATCGACAGTAGCCACGGCCGGATCGACGGATTCACCGCCGGGTCGGGCTGACTCCCTCCAGGGCGAGACGCATCAGCCGTTGCGCCTCGGTGGCGGTGGCCGACTCCGTGGCCAGCGCGATCGCGTTGACGAGGGTCACCAGGTCGGCCATGGCGACGTCCGGCCGTACCGCGCCCTCGTCGACGGCCCGGTGCCGCAGCGGTTCGCCGGCCGCCGCGAGCATCGCGCAGCAGGACTCGTCCTCCGGTGGCTCCTGCAGCAGCGAGGCGACCAGGCCACGGGTGGTCGCGTTGTAGCCGCCAGCTCGCACAGCCAGGTCGTCAGCGCCTGGCCGGCGTCCGGCCCGGCCGCCAACTCTGCGGCGCGGTCGCACAGCGCTTCGACCCGGTCGTGAAAGACCGCCTCCAGCAACGCCCACCGGGACGGGAAGTGCCGGTGCAGGGTAGCCGAACCCACACCAGCTTCACGGGCGATCTCCTCCAGGGAGGCGTACGCAGGAAACGGGGCACCACCCCACTTATCCAGGAGGAAGCATGACCGTCCTTGTCATCGGCGCGACCGGCAAGCAGGGCGGGGCCACCGCCCGGGCCCTGCTCGAGCGGGGGGTCGCGGTACGCGCCCTGGTCCGCGACGCCAGTTCCGACGCCGCGCGGGCGCTCCGGGAACGCGGAGCCGAACTGGTCCGGGGCGACCTGGACGACCCCGCCTCGCTGCTCGCCGCCGCCGACGCCCTCACCGCGACCTGATGACGGCCTGGGCCCGACCAATCGCGGAAGCGGGCACTATCGTGCTGGGGTGCGTATCCGTTTCGATGTCCCCGCCGATCCCGACTACCCCGGCAAAGCGGCCGCCGCGCTCAGCCGGGTGCGGCTGGCCAAGTACGGCTACATCGGCGCGGCGCTGGCGGCGACCGGGGTGGCCGCTTTCGTCGCCGCGCGGGAGTACGGCTGGGGCGAGCAGTTCTCGCTGCTGTGGATGTCGCTGGTCACCGCCGGTGTGCTGTCGATGCTGTACGGGCCGTGGGTGCGCTCGCGCGCCCGACGCCGGTCCGGCGAGTACGCGGTCGACGGCGGCTACGACATCACCGACGACACCATCACGATGCGCAGCGGTACGGAGTTCGGCGACATCGCCTGGGACCGGGTCAGCAAGGTGCTCGACACTCCCGGCTTCTGGATCGTGTACGTCGGCCGGATGCCGGCGACCGTGATCCCCCGTGAGTTGATGTCCGCCGACGACGTCGAGACGTTGCGGGACTTCATGGTCAACCGCGGCCTGCTCCAGACCGGGTGACGGCGCCTCGGCCGTACCGCTCGACGAGCCCGGTGCCGATCGCGGCCAGCTGGTCCCGCACACCGGCGGGGCCGGTTACCTCGAGCCATTCGACCAGCCAGGCGAGCTCGCCAGCGAGCGTGTACTCGCTGTAGCCGCGGATCACCACCTCGATGCGGCCGTCGGCCGTGGGGCCACCCACCTCGAGCCGGTCGCCGAGCGCCATCCGCAGGTTGCCGATCCCGTCGGGCGCGCAGACCGCATGGATCTCGACGGGCATCCGGCTGCGGTCGACCTCGTCGGCGATCTCCCGCCAGCTGCCGGCAAGGTCGAAGTCCGCAGGTCGGTGCACCGGATCGTCGGTGGGGTCGACGGACGACACCCGGTCGATCCGGAAGGTCCGGCGGCCGGTCCCGGTGGTGGCGACGAGGTACCACCACGGATCCTTGGCGACGATGCCCAGCGGGTGGAGCGTCCGCTCGGTCTCGCTGCCGGTGCTGTCGACGTAGCCGAGCCGCACCTGGACGCCACGGATCACCGCGTCCTGGAGGTCGTCGAGGAAGCGTGGCGGCGGGCGGTCGGCCCGGCTCGCCCCCCACCGTTGCGGGTCAACGACGATCGACGACGCCGCTGCCTGCGCCTGGGCCCGGAAGGGCTCCGGAAGGGCCTGGACGAGCTTGCGCAGCGCGGTTTTCACCTCCGGTGTCGCGGCCGAGGCCGGGCCGGCGACCAGAAACAGGGCGCGGGCCTCACCTGCGGTCAACCCGGACAGGTCGGTACGGGCACCGCCGACGAGGCGCCAGCCGCCGCCTCGGCCCTGCGTGGCGTAGACGGGCACCCCGGCCATGGCCAGGGCGTCGAGGTCGCGGCGGGCGGTGCGCTCGGAGACCTCCAGCTCGCGGGCGACCTCCGCCGCGGTCACCTGCTCGCGCTGCTGCAGCAGCAGGAGTACGGCCACCAGCCGGTCGGTGCGCATGCCGCCAAGATTGTCAGATAAACCGGTCATGAGGTGACCGGTTATGGTCGGCAGGATGGCGGCATGAACTTTCCCGAGCCAAGTCTTGTCCCCGTCAACGGCGTGCAGCTCGAAGTCTTCGAGGCTGGCCGGCGCAACGCCGGCAAGCCAATCGTGCTTTGTCACGGCTGGCCGGAGCATGCCTTCTCGTGGCGCCACCAGATGGCTGCCCTTGCCGAAGCGGGCTACCACGTCATCGTTCCGAACCAGCGGGGCTACGGCAATTCGTCGCGCCCGGCCGAGGTGACCGACTACGACATCGCCCACCTGTCGGGGGATCTCGTCGCACTGCTCGACCACTACGGGTACGACGATGCCACCTTCGTCGGCCACGACTGGGGTGCGATGGTCGTCTGGGGGCTGACCCTGCTGCACCCGGACCGGGTCAACAGGGTGATCAACCTGAGCCTGCCGTACCAGGAGCGTGGGGAGACGCCCTGGATCGAGCTGATGGAAGCCGTACTCGGTGGCGACTTCTACTTTGTCCACTTCAACCGACAGCCGGGTGTCGCGGACGCCGTGTTCGACGAGAACACCTTCCAGTTCCTGCGCAACCTGTACCGGAAGAACGTGCCGTTCAGACAGCCTCAGCCGGGTATGGCGTTCATCGACCTGGCCAGGGCTGATGCACCACTCGGCGAGCCGGTGATGAGCGACGACGAACTGGCCGTCTTCGTCTCGGCCTTCGAGTCGACCGGGTTCACCGGCAGCATCAACTGGTACCGCAACCTCGACCGCAACTGGCATCTACTGGCGGACGTCGACCCGATCATCAAGCAGCCCACCCTGATGATCTACGGCGACCGGGACACGATCGCCAAGTCCGGCAGGCTGGCGGAGTTCGTGCCCAACGTGGACGTGGTCACCCTGGACTGCGGTCACTGGATCCAGCAGGAGAAGCCGGAAGAGACGAACCGCGCGATCCTGACGTGGCTGGCACAGCAGGATGTCTCCCAGGGCGAACAGGTCCTGACGGAGTCCTGACGACCCAGGGTGGCCGTCGGTCCGATGAGTTGATCTATCCTTCATGGATGGAAAAATCCGAAAGCGGATACCGTTGGGAGACCGCCAGCGCAGGACAGATCCCGCCCGGTGCGGTTCCCCACGGCAACGAGGAGAACGGCGCGCTGCACGTCGGCAAGGTGCGGCCCGCTTTCGGCGCGGCCAACATCGGGTACGACAGGAACGAGTGCACGGTCGCGACGTACGAGGTGCTGCTGGACCCGCAGCCGGCTCCTGCCCCGCGTGTCAGCGACCGCGCCGGGGTCCAGATGGAGCCCACCTACGCCGACTTCGGCACCGACCCGGCACGCACCGGCAACGTCACCATCACCGACGTCGACGGGGTGGAGGACGCTGACGGTCACCTGGAGATCGATGCCGGCGGCTCGGTCGAGCTGGAGTTCGACGTACCCGACCCGGAGGTCGTCGGCGAGGCGTGCGTCGCAGTCGTGGCGCTTGCGTCGATGCTCTTCGACTCTCCCGGATACGCCCCGCTCACCGTTCGTCTCAACGGCAGGCCACTGGCGGACCGGCTGCGGATCCCGAACGGTGGCGGGCTGCCGCAGCGTCTGATCTTCGCGGTCCCGGCCGAGGATCTGCTGATCGGGCGCAACACGTTGCGGGTGGAGAGCGGTGGCGACGCCGAGAGCATGCTGTGGCTGTACCGGGTCACGATCGACCCGATGCACGCGCACGACCAGGCCAGGTCGGCGCTCGAGAGCCAGCTGACCGCGGAACCGGTGCTGAGGTACGCCACCAGTCGGGGTGAGGTCACTATCTTCATCGACCGGGGCGAGCATTGCCTTCTCGAGCACGTGGCCTGGGCCGACGATTCCGGCGCCGAGTACGCCGTCACCTTCGAGGCCCAGCAGGCTGCCTTCTACGGCTGGTGTCGCCGGCCGGGCAAGCGACCGAAGGAGTTCCGCGGCCAGCTCATCGAACGTAGTCCCGCCACCAGCGATGCCTCGCGATACGCGGCCCAGGAAGGCTGGGGTGGTGGCTGGTACCCCTCGCACGACCTCCTGCTCGCGGTGGGGGTGGGTGGTCGCCCGCTCACCCGGTTGGCCTGGCGCGACAACCGGGGCGGAAACGGCACGATCGCCTTTGACGACGGCACGTTCCTGGGGATCCGCCAGGGGGTCGGATCGGGCCCTGTCGGCTACCGGGGCCGAATGAGGTAGGAGCAACGCTGCCGGGCAGCCCGGCCAGGCCGGGCCACACCCCCTCACCCACACAGTCGGCCGAAGTTACCGCGGGTTTCCCGCGCGCAGCCAGGCGATGTAGTCAGCGGCAGCCGCGGCGGTGTCGTACTGGGGGTTGAATCCGGTGTCCTCGTGCAGGCGGGTGATGTCGAGCCAGCTCACCGGGCGGCCTCCGCTCGAGGGAAGTTCGCACTGGAAGCCGGGCTCGACGGAGGCGATCGCGGTGACGACGTCGGCGTTGCTCGTGGCGCGACCAGAGGCGACGTTGTACGTGGGGTTGTTCAGCTTCTCGGCGAGCTGTAGCAACGCGAGTGCGCGACCGGTGTCCTTGACGTAGAGCAGGTCGAGAGCATCTTCGGCGTGCGGAGGTGCGAGGAGTCCGGACAGGTCGGGTTCGCTGCGCCGGGCTGCGGCATGAGCCAGGGAGGGCGCGGCGAAGAACGGGTCGGGCAGGTGTCCGCCGGGACCCCAGGTGCCGCAGATGCGGGCGTTGATGATGTCCACGTCGGTCGTGTCCGAGAGGTGGCCGGCGAGGAGTTCGGTGATTTTCTTGAACGTCGGGATGGCGTGGACGTGCCCCAAGGGGATCGGCACGTCCTCGGTGAGTGCACCTTCAGAGGTGAAGCCGTAGACGCCGATAGTGCTGGCGGTGACGACGCGGCGCACACCCCAGGTCTGCGCGACGCGGACGATGTTGAGGAACGCCGCCAGGGCTCCTCCCGTCGCTCCGATCGGGTCGACGTCGGTCGCCGGCCAGGGCAGGGCGAGGGCGAGGTGCACGATTCCGGTGATCGGGTACCGCCGGCCGACGGCGAGCAGCGCATCGAGGTCGGCGACGTCGGCCTGGACGACGTGGATGGGCAGGTCCGCCAGATGTGGCGGAATTCGGGGGGTGCGGCGCTGGAGCAGGACGCACTCCTCGCCGGCCTCGGCGAGGGCGCGGACGGTGTGGGAGCCGATGAAACCGACCCCTCCGGTAACGATGATCATGACGAGCCTTTCGCAGTAAGTCTGATCGTCAGCAGTACTGACGATCAGACTATGCATAAGATGGGAGCCGTGTCCACTGAGCCGAGCGCCACCGCTGACCCGCACGAGGTCTTGGGGTACCTCCTCAAGCACGCGGCCCTGAAGCTCACCGCGTTGACCGACGCGGCGCTCGAGCCGCTGGGGATCGACAGCAAGGACTTCGGAGCGCTCCGGGTCCTGGCCCACCGGGAACCGACCTCGCAGCTGCAGGTGGCGCAGACCCTCGGCATCGACCGCACCACGATGGTCGCCTTGCTGGATGTACTTGAGCGCAAGGGCATCATCACGCGCCGACCGGACCCCACGGACCGGCGCAGGAACGTCGTTGAGCTCACCGAACAGGGGTTGCAGACCTACGACGCGGCACAGGTGGCGTACTGGAAGGCCGAAAGTGCGTTCCTGGCCGGGATCAGTCCGAGTGCGACAAGTCAGCTTCGCCGGACACTGCGGACCCTCGTGGAGAACTGACCCGACCCCCAGCGTCGTACGACGCACGGGCCGACTTCGCCGCATGCTGTGCTCGTGCGACAGTGGACGAGGTGGCGGCCAGCTGCGGACGGGTCGGCAACCATACGGTCCGGACACCGAGCCGCTCGTTCATCGCGGCGAGCTGGTGCTCGGAGTGGACGTCTACAGCCGTACGCACGCCACGGACGATGACCGTGGCGCCACGGCGCAGGCAGTAGGCAGCGGTCAGGCCGGTCCAGGTGTCGACCTCGACGTTGCCCCAGTCCGCTGGGAGTGCGTCGCGCACGCGTACCGCTCTGGCCGTGGCCTCGGCGGTCGGTTGCTTGTCGGCGTTCACCGCCAGCAGGACGATGACCCGGTCGAACATCGCCCGGGCACGGGCCACCATGTCACGGTGCCCCGGGGTGAACGGGTCGAACGTACCGGGATAGACCGCCAACGAACCGCGCACCGGCGTCAGCCGGCCGTGACGGGGTAGCTGTTCTGGAAGGCGAGCCGCTGGTCAGCGTCCGCCGCGATGCCGTCAAGGTGATCGTCGAGGTTGACGAAGGCCTGCCAGGGTTCCTGCCCGGAGGAGGCAGCGAGGCGGTTGACGACGAGTTGTTCGAGATCGACGACCCGTTTGGCTTTCCAGATCTTGTCGGCGAGGCTGACGAGCAGGTCTTCGCACTCGATGCCGGGCGACCGCCAACTGGCGTGTGTCGCGGCGAAGCGTGCGAGGTGCGGGCCGATGCCGGCGTCGAGCAGGAGCTGTTGACCGGCCGGCTCGTGCCGCGAACCCGGCCCGGACAACTCCGCCACGTAAACGGTCTTGCCGATGTCGTGGGTGGCGGCGCCGAAGAGTACGGCGTCGCGATCGACGACCAGGGCCGGGTAGTGGACGGCCAGCCAGCCCGTGAGCTGGGCGGCGACGTCGTGTACGGCGCGCAGATGCGCGGCCAGCCGTGGTGACGCGTCGAGCCGCAGCAGAAGGTCGGCGACCTGAGCTGGCAGCGGCCGCAGCGGCGGATCATCCAGGGCATGGCGCAGCGTCAAAGGCATGCATGCTCCGTGCAGCTCGGCGTGCTGGATCCCGGAAAACAATCTTAGTGCCCGATCGGCATCCGCTCCGTTGGCCAGCCTCGCTCATCCGCGTTACCTGCCCTCCTCCCACTGTGCAGCCGCCCACGCCCACTCGAACTCGTCGCGGGAAACCTCCTGGTCCCGCAGCTCGGGGTTGAAAAGGTCCACGACGGGCGGGTTGAAAGGCCAGGCCTCCGGGTCCGTCTTGATCGCGGACCCGCCCTCCCCCACCTCCACCTGCCGGCTCCAGCGGCCGTCCGGCCCGACCTCCATCAAGTATGTCGCCGGGTCGTCGCCGTCCCACGCCCGACGCAGATAGACGACCTCCCGGTTGGCGAGGGCGCCGAAGCCCGGCAGAAGGCGCTGCTGGTCGCGCTTGGCACGCAGATCGTCCAGGCCGGCAGGCATCGCCTGATCGTCGATGTCCAACTCTTCGAGCGTCCAATCCTCGGCCCGAGCGAGGTTGGCCGGCGAGTCGACGACCTCGACCTCGGCAAAGGTCTCGAGCACCTCGCGAGTCGACCTGGCCCAGACCCACCACCACAGGCCGCCCATGCCGTAGTCATGCAGGACGAGGTACCGCTGCTTGGTCGACATCACGTCAGCATCCCTGCTGCCGAAGCGGCGTCACAATCGGGGCCGCGACCGATGGCCCCGAGGCTGGCTGGATCATGGGGGATCATGACAACCTTCCGGCTCCGGCGGCAGACGAGCCGTTCCTCGCGGTTCGCCGAGGTCACCGTCGAGGTGTCGCCGTCGAGCACGCCCGAAGTCGAGGTGACCACGACCGTCGGCGTCAGCGCCGAGCATCGGAGAGAAGCCGACCTGGGTACGCGGTGGGCACTACGCCACAACTCCCCTGCGGTAAGGGTGACCGTGACCGACGTGGTGACCACCGAGGTCGACACCGGCACGGGCGACGTCTATGAGGCAACCGCCCACGCCGTGTGGCAGGCACTGGGCGTCGAGCATTCCGCGCCGTACGTCGGTTTCAGCGACCCGCTGATCGTCACGTCATGGCTGAACGACATTGCCGGCCGGCGGCTCGACGCCGTGGCCGAGGCCCGCTACTGGTACGAGGGCCGATGTGAACCCGACGCCGCAAGCCTGCTGCACGCGTGGCTGCACTTCGAACGCGCCGTACCGGTCGGTCTCCACGGTCGCGGCGACGAATTCCTGCTGGCCAGAAAGGACCCGTACCTCTCCTATGAGATGGGTGACGACGGAGAAGTCAGGGTCGGCCCGGCGCTCCCTCCGGACGTCCTGTCCAGGTTCGTCGAGGCCATTCTCACCGACGGCGCAGTGGTCACCGGCTCGAACGGCGAGCTGACCTGCACCGGCCTGGTCCTACGGCTCGACGCCGGTGACCTGGCCATCGGCACGCTCGGCGACGAATGGATCCTCGCCGTCGGCCCGATGCCAGCGGCCGTCGCCCCCGGCTGGACCGTGCACCCCTTCGCACGCGGCACAACTCGGTGACGGCCACCTGTGTGGAGGGCTACGAGACCAGCTCGGTGAGTTCTGCGGCGAGTCGGCGCTGTCCACCAGCCCACCGATCGTTGTCGTCACCGGACTACGCCGATCGATCATGATCAGGCTCGCGCCTACTGCCGGCGCGCGTGCCCACGTGCCGGCGGGTGGCCGGGCTGGTCTGGCATCCAAATGTGTCGTCGAGGTGAGGCTGACGCACGTCAGGATCGCGAGGTGAGGTATCTGAGCCTCACCTCGATGAAGTCCCCGCCGTCTCGACACCCGGATCCGCCGCCCGCAGTACGGGCGACGGCACCGGAACTCTCGACGGGTTACCAGGCATGCTGATCGTCCGCGTCGGGTGGCGGCGGCGGGGCGTACTGGCTCCAGGTGCCGTCGCGGAGCATGTACAGCCGGAAGTAGGACTCCTCCTGATCCATCAAGAGGACCTGCACCCGCTGCGGGTAGCGCCACGGCGTCGCGCGGATCCGATCCAGTAGCGCATCCAGGTCGGCGTGGTTCAGCGCACCGGCCCAGACCTCGCATTCCGGGTTCTTCCACCCACCCCAGTGGTTGACGCCTGGCTCAGTCAGCGTCCGAAGCGTGCCGACTCCCCGGGCCTGGCTATTGCAGGCGTCTGCCCTCCAAGGTGCTTCGCGTTCCAGCCAGCCACTCAACGACTCGACGTTGCCGTGATCCGCCACATCAGCCTGAATCATCAGGTTCGCCACCCAGCTCACCCGTACAGGCTTCACGACCGCGCGACGCCGGACCACCGATTTCGCTGCGCAGCAACTCCTCGGCGCGCTCGGAGATGTCGTCGTGCCCGCTCCGACCGGCCGCACGCGCAGCAAGCGTCCGCTGACCAAGCGGGCTGGGCTCTGCTGAGGAGCGTACCGCCTTACGGACGCCGGCCACGGTCAGGTCCGGCGAATCCTCCACGATGTCAGCCTCGCTCATCTCGTCAGCGACCATTCCACCGTCATGACAGCACCGTATCCAGCCGACCGGCAGCTCAACGGGATCGAGACCACCCTCGGCGGACGGCAGTAGGCTGCTCGGGTGGCCGTACGAGTGGATGCTCGGATCGCTGGCGTGATCCTGGTCGATCCGGCAGGTCGACTGCTGCTGCAACTCCGTGACGGCAACACCCGCGTCGACCCGTACCGCTGGTGCCTGCCGGGCGGGAACGTCGATCCGGGCGAGGATCCGCTGACGGCGGCTCACCGCGAGTTGCGCGAGGAGACCGGTCTCACGGTGCATGACCTGCGCCTGTTCTGGCAGGGCCTCGCCCCGTCGGCGAAGTTCCCTGGCGCCGTCGGCGAGTTCTCGATCTTCTACGCGCCAACCGACGCCACCGACGAGGACGTGGTCTGCGGGGAGGGTGCCGCGATGCGGTTCGTGGCCGGCACCGACGTGCGCACCCTGGAGTTCGGCCAGGCGTACGGCGAGATCGTCCCGCGGTTCCTGGACTCTCCGCTGTACCGCGAGCTGATCACCGCAGGTTGAGCCACGTCTCCCGTAGCGAACCGGGTAGGCGGGATCCCATACCGCTCGACCGCTGCAGGGTCCGACCGCCCGAGGATGGGACGCATGGTCGCCAACGCGCTGCCGGCGACCACACGTCGGGTGGACTAGAGCGTCCAGTAGCCGTACTCGTTGTCAGTCCAGAAGTTCTGCAACGTCAGCTGGATCTTTCCGCCATCGACGGTGTCCTTCGGCACGTCGAACACGATCCAGCCGTCGGTGTTCTGGCCGGCGGCAAGCTCGGCCGACTCGAACATCGGCTTGCCTTTGATCGAGGCGAAGGCTTCCTCGTGTACGCGGCCGCCGGCCTGGACGAACGCGGTCTCGCAGGAGCACACGAACGTCGATCCTTCGACGATCTCGACCTTCATGTGGGCGAGCAGGTAGGTGCCGTGCTCAGGGCGCAGACCGAACTCGTCACGGTCAACCTGCTCGACCTTGGTGATCGTGTAGCGGCCTTCGAATCCGGTCCCGGTGATGGTAAGTGTTTCCCCGACAGCGACTTCGGCCGGCGTGGCTGGCTGCTCTTCCTCCGTTGAGCCGCCTGGCGCATCGCTATCGCCAGCCGTATCGGTACCGGGCGCAGCGACGCTGACGCCAGGCTCGCTGGTGTCGAGGTTTGCCAGTACGGCGATACCAGCGATGCCGCAGACCAGCAGCACGGTGAACGCGGCGCCTCCGGCGAGAAGCCACAGCCAGAGACGGCGCTTGCGCGGCGGCGGGGCCATCTGTCCGAGGTGGAAGGGCTGCGGTGGAGGTGGCGGGACAGGGTTAGTCAAGATCGTCTCCTGGCTGGTCGGAACTGAGCCATGGCGTGCTCTTGTGGCCAGGATCGAAAGTGGGTGTTTGGTCGGTCTCGGTGGCGAATCGCTACTTGGAGGGTGGTGCTTTCGGGCGGGTTGTGGTCACAATTCCATCTCGGCTCTGGAGTGGTTCGGTCAGCGAATCTCTTGTTTCCGCTGGTAGATGGGGAGGTGTCGCAGGCAATCGTTCGCCCGGACCAAGCAGCCAGGAATCAAGATCAATTCCCGCCGGGCCGTTGATCATGTAGCGGCCCGATCCGTGAGTCTGACCAGTGCCGCTAACGACACGATCCCTCGCCTCAACCTTTGTCTGCAGCCGTAAAGCACCTTTTGATCAGGAAGAACCGCACGTGGCGAGCCTACTGCCGAAGACGGTCAAGGCATGGTCAGCGGCGGCGGTGGGCGGCGCCGTCGAGGCGGTGGCGGGCGATGGTGAACAGTTCGCCGATCTCGGCCGGCAACCGGGCGGCGGTCTCCCGGTGCAGATGGCGGCGGGCCGCCAGCGGCAGGCCGGTGAGCACGAAGTCGTCCAGCCCGGTCACCAGACACAACCCGCCCAGCCGCGCCTCAAAAGCCGGCAACGGCTCACCGCGCTGTAGGCGTACGGTCAGACGGGCCCAGGCCCAGGCGGCCCGGTTCATGTCCGTCGGCACATGGACCACGGCGGTGGTCAGCAGCCGGCGGCGTACCGTCCGGGGCCGGACCACGCCCGCCGCGGTCAGCCGCCGCGCGACCTGGCCGTGGGCCCGCGGTGCCAGCAACGCCAACCAGGTTCCCACCCGCCGGTGTCGCGGCTCCGCGTCCAGCCAGCGCAGGATCCAGCCGCCGAGCGCGTCCACCGGTACGTGCCGCGCGGCCAGCCACAACCGGCCATCGTGCACCCGCAACGCGCCCGCGTCGACCAGGTCGGCCAGCAGGGCGGCGGCCAGACCGTACCCGACCGGCCCGGCCGGCAGACGCGGCCGACCCGTCACATCATCATGCGCCAACAGGAAGAACTCGTCCGCCAGCAGCGGCGACCGGCCCCGTGCCGCCGCAGCCGGCACCGGCACCCCACCACCGGAAGCGACAGCGGCCGTGGCGGCGGCGGTGGCCTGGGTGCGGTAGACCGTCATGCCGGCTCCCGCCGCCGCGCCCACGCGATGAACCGCGCGTACGTCTGCGCCGGAGTCAGGCCGGGCAGGTCACGGGCGGCTTCGGCGGCGAGCTGGGCCACGTACATGCAGCGGCCGATCCGGTCGAAGCTCGCCAGCAGCTCGGCGCGGGCCGGCTCGCACGGCCACGGCCGGCGGCAGGCCCGGCACCGCCACGACGGACGCGCCGCCACATGCCCGACCCCGCCCACCACGGCCACCACCCGCGCGGTCACCGCCCGGCCCGCCGCCGCGCCCGGCCCGGCCACACCCAGGTCCGCCGCAGGGTCACGGTCCGCGCCGGCTGCGGCGCCCACCGACGCCCGGCCGCCTCGACCTGCGCGGGCAGCAGCCCGCCGGTCGGACACGCCGGGCAGGTCAGGGTACGGCCACAGCCGGGACACCAGCGGTGCCGATGCCGACACAAACTGAACCCGACGACCGCGCCGACCAGCAGCGCGATCGCGGCGGCGAGCACCACATCCAGCATCAAGCTACCCCTCTCCCTGCATCGTCCACTGTGTTCACCGGCTGGCGGGTCCGGGTCGACCGGATCAGGCCGGCATCCCGGCCTGGAACTGCCGCGACTGCCAGTCCCGCAACGCCTGCTTGATCCGCACGTTCTCGTCCCGGGTGGCCGCCAACTCGGCCCGCACCGCCGTCAACTCGTCGGCGACCAGGTGCAGGAAGGCGCGTACCTCGGTCGGGTCGCAACCGCGCCGGGTGCGGACCGCGAACCGCCGGTCGCGGACCAGCCCAGGGCTGATCGCCGGCCGCACCACACTGGCGCCGTAGTAGAGGTGGGTGGCGGCGTTGCCACCGTGCCGGGCCGGCGGACGCGACCCACCGGCAGCAGCAGCGGCAGGAGGCCGGGCGGCCGGCCAGGTCTGGTTGGCGAGGCTGGCGAGCAGCCGGGCCTGCCGCCGAGTACGCCGAGGGAACAGGACACGGTCGAGGAGTCTGCGCACGGGTGGGACCGCCCTTTCGAAGGTCACGGGATCGCCGCTACATCGCGGTTCGGTGGGGAAGGTGGGATGGGCGGCCCGACCCCGAACGGGGGCGCGGAGGTCGGGCCGCCCGCCCTGCGCACGCAGCCACAAACGGCGGTACGCCCACAGGGCCGCTGGTGCGGGCGTCCGACGGCTCACGTTCCGCCGAACGCCGGAGGTCGGGTTCCTCCTGGTTGCGTGCAGTGGCCGACGGTGCCGCGTGCACCGGCTCGGCCGGGGCGTCGATGGGGATCGCCGAGGTAGCGCCGACCGTCGAAGGAGCAGCTGAGCGCCGCTCCACGAGGTCGACGCCACCCCGGCGGGTCTCCCGCAAGGGCGAACTGGGGCACGATTTCGGCATGCCCGCACGTCAGTTCGAGCCGCACTACCGGCGCATCATGGCCGACATCCGGCAGCGCATCCTCCGGCACGACCGGGACTTCGTCGTCGGGCAACCGGGGCGGCACGCACCGCTTCCAGCATCACAACCCCTTTCCGGGTACGTCCACTGTGTTGGCCGGTGGACCTGGGCTTCTTCGCGGGGCCTGCCGCCGCCGGTCACGGGGGCTTCCGGCGGCGGCAGGCCGCGTCGGGGTCCGGCAACTTCAGCGGTACGGCGTCTGTGCCGAACCCCGCACACACCGTGGCCGATGACTGACCGCCTGCGGTAGGCGTCCCGCCCGGGACGGGGCGACGCTCCCCCACCACTGGAAGGGATGCTTCCCGTTGCGGGAACCATCCCCTGCCTCCCCTCTTGACAATTCTCCGTTGACGTATTCCCTGGCAGGGTCAGGAATTGCTCGACGCAGATGGTTGAAGGCGGCATTCACCAGGTGGGATACTGTCCAAAATCGATTACCGCCACAGGCAGTTCGCGCCACCACGCATCAGATCCTGCGCCATACTTCGGGGGTGTCATGCAGAACCATCCGCTCACCGCAGCACGCGAACGCCTGGGCCTGACCCGCCGGCAACTCGCCGACGCAGTCAACAAGATCCTCTACCCCGACCCCGGACAAGCAGCCCACAGCGCCTTCACCGCCAACTACCTCGGCAAACTCGAAAACGGCAAGATCCGCTACCCCGCCGAGGACTACCGCACCGCCCTCCGCATCGTCCTCAACGCCGACACCGACGACGAACTCGGATTCCGCCGGCGGGATATCAGCATGCGAACGAAAGGCATGCTCGCCGTTCGATCCAATCGTTACGAGTCCCCGGCAACCGGGCTGAGTCCCGCCGCCGCTGCCTCGTTGACATCCGACGCCATCCCGTTGATGTCGTTGCTCGGGCCGCCGGTCGTCGACGAGTTGCCGCGTCAGGTCAGCCAGGAACACATCGCTCAGGTTCTGGAAGCAGCGGAGATCCTCGAGCAGTGGGACAACGCGCACGGCGGCGCGCTGGTCCGGGAGATCGCCGACGACAAGCTGCACCGCATGTCCCGGCTGCTGGAGGTGAGCTGCCCGGCGCACCTGCGCCCCGCGCTACACAAGGCGCTGGCCCAGTTGGCGGGGGTCGTGGCGTTCATGCTCTTCGACGCCTACCACCACGACGCGGCTCGGCAACGCTTCACGTTCGCCCTGCGCTGCGCCAGCATCGGCGGCGACTGGCACCAGCGCGCGATGCTGCTGTCCAGCCTGGCCCGGCAGGCGGTCTGGTGCGGTCAGCCCGACGACGGGCTCACCCACATCGAAATGGCCCTGGTCCGCGCCGACTGGCTCACCGCGTCCGAGCGCGCCATGCTGCACACCGTCCGAGCACGGGCACTCGCCAAGCTCGGACCGGACAGAGCACAGGAGGCGCTGGCCGCCGTCGGCGCCGCCGACGAAGCCTTCGCGCACGCCTCGCCGGCGGAGGACCCGCCGTGGATGTGCTTCTACGACGGCGCGCAGCACCACGGCGACACCGCCCACGCACTGTTCGACGTGGCCCTGCACACCAGACTCGTTACGGAGTCGGCCGACCGGTTCGCCTACTCGGTGGAGCATCATCTCCCGGCGTACCTGCGGTCCAGGGCGATCTCCCGGATCAAGCTGGCCTCCCTCACGATGGTGCAGGGTGACCCGCTGGAGGCCGTCACGATCGGCAACCTGGCGCTCGACGACGCCGGGCCGGTCCGCTCGCTGCGCGCCGCCGACGACCTGCGGGAGCTGCACCGGATGGCCGGACGGCACGGCAAGCTCACGGAGGTGCAGGAGATGCGCGCCCGGATTCGGGAGACGGTCGGAGCTGTCGCATGATGGACCCGCAGGAAGCGCTGCTGCTCGCCTGCCAACAGGCCGGGGTCGACGTGACCGGCGCTGAGCTGATCCGGTCTGCGGAGAACGTCATCTACCGCCTGCCCGGCGGCGTGGTCGCCCGCGTCAGCCGCGACGGGCAGCTCGCCACCGCAGGCAAGGAAGTACGGGTGTCCCGCTGGCTCAACGAATCTGGGATACCGGCTGTCCGCGCGATCGAGCAGCTGCCCCAACCAGTCGCGGTCGACGGGCGAGCCGTCACCTTCTGGCACGAGCTGCCGCCACATCGGGAAGGCAGCATCGGCCAGCTGGCCCAGGTGCTGCAACAGCTGCACCGTCTGCGGCCCCCGGCAAGTCTCGACCTGCCTCCGCTGGCACCGTTCGTACGCCTGGAGCAGCGCATCGCCGAGGCGACCGTGTTCGCGGACGACGACCGCGCCTGGCTACTCGATCACCTCCACGGCCTGCAGGATTGCTACCGAGAGCTTCCCCCCGGGCTCCCCCACGGTGCCGTGCATGGCGACGCCTGGGCCGGCAACATCGTTGACACCGACGCCGGACCAGTCGTGCTCGACCTCGAACGATTCGCCTTCGGCCCACCCGAGTGGGACCTGGTCTCCGTCGCCGTCGACCACCTGACCTTCAGCGCCGAGTACTCCCCCGGCTGGACCGAGTTCTGCCGGCACTACGGCTACGACGTCACCGACTGGCCGGGGTACCCGGTCCTCCGCGACGCCCGAGAGCTGCGCAAAGTCACCTTCGCAGCCCAACTCGCGCAAGACAACCCAGCCCTACGCGACCAGGCCGACTACCGCCTCGCCTGCATCCGTGGCGAGCACGGCCACCGCCCCTGGAACTGGAAACCGGTCCCGTGAGGCCCTGAATAGGGAGGAGCGTACAGCCGCAGCAGTTGGGATACTCGACGGCAGGCAGCACGTCACCAACCAAGGGCGACATCGAAAGCGCTCTGCCGCTAGGCAGGTTGCAGGTCATGCAGCGCACGGGCAACGAGCCGGGCAAGCTTGTCGTACCCATATCAGGCAGAAGGCGCACAAGGTAGAAGTCCGGCGACGAAGGCTTAGTCCGCCGCTCGTCCCGGATCAGGTGACACGGCGTATCGAGAACAGGAGTAGCCTATCTGCCGCGCGGCCATCGGCGGCTGATAGCCGAGAAGGATGCTGCGCCTGCACGTACGGGCAGTTGGGCAGCGAAGGGATCTTCATGCAACTCGTCTCGATATCAGTACACGGGTTCCGTAGCCTGCAAGACGTCGGCCCTATCCCAATCAGACGCCCAACCATCCTAACTGGCCCTAATGACAGCGGAAAGTCAGCCACTATCGACGCGCTGTCCTTCCTGCTAGGCACCTCACCTTTGAGTGAAGAGGACCGAACTTTCGACCATTTGGCTCAGGCAGAAGATGCCGACACTTTCTCTAACGAAAAATCTCAGCCCTCGCGCCGAGTAGACGCTACATGGGTCGAAGGCGAGTTCCTCCTCTCCACTCACGAGCAAGCGGTTCTAACGTTGCCCAAGGCCATTCGACTGCGACGCATCAGCGGGTATGAACTTGGGTCACGCATTGAGATACTAGTAGACGCGCCCGTCGACGAAAACCTTCGCAATCTCGACGCGAAGCCCTTATCAGACTTGCGAGCCACAGCAGCCGGCCTTGGGGTCACGGTCACGTCCGACGCAAGGTCCAGAAGCAGCTGGATTACGGCACTCAATCAATTCGCTAGCTCACAACCGTCCACTCAAGCATGGGTATCCGCAGGCAAAGAGGTAGTCGCTAGACTACCAAAGTTTTTACGCTTTGGCGACGCAGAGTCAGCAGAAGCTGCAGTCCGGGTCGCTTTAAATAGCCGTTACAGATCCCACCTAGACGACGAAGACCTTAAACAGCAGGTTCGCAGCCTCGAGGACGAACTTGGACGACGAGTACGCGAGGACGCACAAGGATTAGTCGACCACATTAAGCAACGATGTCCAGACTTAGTGTTTGTCGAGGTTAAGCCAGACGTATCCTTCACCGCCGGCCTACGGTCTACCAAAATCCTCCTGGCACGCACGGGAGGCGAGACCGTCAGCCTCAGCGCAGTTGGAGCCGGCCGTTCCCGTCGCATCAGTCTTGCCATCTGGGAGTGGACAAGCGAACTTCTACAACGAGACGCCAGCGAAAGCACTGCCATGGACGAGCCACAAATCGTGCTCGCCTATGACGAGCCCGACACGCATCTCGACTATATCCAACAGCGTCGAGTGATGGCACTGATAAGAGAACAATGCACAATTCCCGGCGTGTCGATGATAATCGCAACCCACTCGATGAACCTGATCGACGGAGCCGCGATCGAAGACATCGTTCATTTGCAACTCGACAGGGAGCGCACCCGCGCGAATCTACTGCTATCTGATCTCGATGACAACACCAATTCTCGCTTCCTTTCGGACATCGCCACCGCCTTGGGGCTCCGCAATACGGTCCTGCTACATGAACGCTGCTTTGTGGGCGTCGAAGGCGCCACCGAGCAACAGTCATTCCCTATACTTTACCGCTTGTGCACTGGCCAGCCAATTCACGCCGCCGGAGTCGTGATAGTCGGCTGCCACAATAACGAGGGGGCATTGAAGTTCATCGGATACCTCGCCCGCACACAACGGCAGGTAATGCTTATCGTCGACGACGATAGCCGGAACACAAACAAGCTATTCAAGGATGCGAACCTAGCAAAGGAGGGCATCGACATTCTCAGGCAGGCTCGTTTTATTGGGGTCCCAGGAAAGGAATTGGAGTTCACTTTTACGAACGACCAGTGGTGCAGAGTGGCCAACGAGGCCTGGCCACGCATCGACGGCCAACCATGGGAACCTCTCGACATAGACGCTTTAAGACCAGGGAAATTCAGTTCCGCCTTGCTGCATCTTTTCCGAGAGGGAAGTAACAGCGGCCCCTCTTCAAAAGCAGAGATGATGTATGAGATGGCTCGAAGCCTCAAGACACCAGCCGAAGTTCCTTCAGAGCTACGCGATGCCTTCCTTGATTTGGAAAAACTAGCCATCCTTGACACGTGAGGCACGGCGACTAACCATTCGTGCCCGACGCTGCGCGGCGGTGGGGGTCTCCCATATGTGCCATCTTTTTGATGGTGCCCAACGCTGCCCGTGTTCCCTCTGGGGGACCCCGCACCAGCGACAAGAATTAGGTTCTGGTGTCTCGGGGTGGCGTACCCGGTGCTCGATGGCCGTCACGTCGTTGCCTCCCTCCGCCGACGTCACTAGGATCGCACGGCGGTACGACACTTCCTACCGTCTATCGGGCGAAACAGCTGGTCAAGTCTTTGGTCGCCGACATCTACACATCCTGCGAAAACAGATCTTTGGGCTACTAGGGATCCACATAATCAACAGGGTCGAATCTACGGCATTTCGACCGCCCGACGGGTGCCTTGCCTCGCGCAGGCCTCGGCCAGCCTTTACCCAGTGACAGCCAAGCGGCCATGGCAATGATCATTTCATGAAATGGGAAGGCTCGTGCGCCGCCGTCGATCGAACCAGCCCAGTACGTCAGGACTTGCTATACAGATAGGTGGAGAACAGGTGGATAGCTTCGATCTTGCCAGGTTGACCGACATGGACTTCGAGGCAGTCTGCAAAGATGTCTTTGAGGAACTACTTGATGTTCGCCTAGAGATTTTTGCGCAAGGAGCCGATCAAGGAATCGATCTCAGACATCTTGGTTCAGATCAGATTATCGTTCAGTGCAAGCACTGGACCAAAGCTGGCCGCACTGCGCTTATTCGAGAAATGGGGAAGAACGAGGCGCCAAAGTTGAAGATATTGAATCCAGCGAGATACATCTTGGCTACCTCTGTAGACCTTACTCCTCAGGCAAAAGCAAAAATAGTCCATGCCCTCAAGCCCTACAGCATGGACGTCGGCGACATATTCGGCTTGCGAGAAATAGAAAGCGAGTTGCGGAAGCGACCGCATTTAGCGCGCCGGCATCTGCGGCTATGGTTAAGTAGCGCCGCAGTTCTAGGAACACTAATCTCTCGGGGTATTGTCACCCGATCGGCGGCATTGAAGTCGGAAATTGAAGAGACCCTGCGCACATACGTGCCAAGTCCAAGCTACGGTCGAGCCAATGAGTTGCTGGATCGGTACCACGTCTGCATGATATCGGGAATACCTGGAATAGGGAAGACTACCCTCGCTCACGTCATCTTGGCCGCACACTACGAGGCCGGTTACGAGGTTGTGGAGATTTCGGAGGATGCCGAAGAGGCAAACCGTTTGTGGGACGATTCCGTACCTCAGATCTTCTACTATGACGATTTCTTGGGCCAAACAACACTGCAAGACAAACTCCACAAGAATGAGGACAGCAGAATAATTTCGCTCCTTCGCCGCTCACACAGGGCCAGCAATAAACGCTTCGTTCTTACCACGCGCGAGTACATACTTGCGCAGGCCAAAACTCGATACGAGAAGCTTGCCAGCCAAGATTTTGACGCTCTGAAGTGCGTTCTTGATCTAGGTGAATATACACCGCTAGTTCGGGCAGAGATTCTGTATAATCATGTCTACTTTTCACCACTAACCCGAGAGCAACGCGCCTTCTTTGCCAACCTAGATTCGTACTGGCCAATAATACGTCATTCCAACTTCAATCCTAGACTCGTCAGCGTTACCCTCAATTCTTTCGTCTCTGCAGATCAACCACCGGAAGATGTTGTCGAAGCACTCCTAGCGAATTTGTCTAATCCTTGGCGCATATGGGCGCATATCATAGAAGAGCAACTAGATGACTCTGATGTACACGTACTCCTCTGCCTCCTTCTTCTTGGCGGATCGGCACCAGTCCCTGACCTTCTAAACGCATGGACCGCCTATCGAGAAATTTTGAACCAGCCTTCCACCTCGGACCAGATGCGTCGGTCTATCCGAATACTCGATGGCACCATCACGCGAGGAGTAGGCAAGATCCTCGGGGCACCAACCGTAGTATTTCACAATCCATCCATTCGAGATTTCATGAAAGTTTTCGTTAAAAGTCACCCAGAATTGCTTCGAAATCTGGTCCATTCTGCCATCTATTTTGAACAGCTCATGGAATGCTGGCCTTTGCTGAATGATCTCGACACCGAGGACATCGGACAGGTCACGGATATCAAGGATCTTTTTGCCGAACGAGCTATCGAGTTACTGCATGACAATCGCTCGAGGATTGCAAGAAGTCAGAGCTACCTCGAGAGGCTAACGGCTCTTCTTCGGATGGCCGAGAAACTCGACATGATTATGCTATCCGATCACGTCGCCGACGAGGTCAACGAAGGGACAAACGTATTCTCTTTCGCGGACGACCCATCCGATATAGGCAGATTTATTCGAACTGTCAGCGACTCGCCTAACCCGCGCCTCCGACGACGGACTGACGAACTCGTGGAGCTTGCCGTAGACGACGCCCTCGGTGACCTCTGGACTTGGAACAATTGCGTATGGGCAGAGTCTGTAGTTGATGAGCTTAGAGAGCTTGCACCGAGCTCTGTGATCGCGGAGATTGAGGATGCAAAGCTCCGTCTGACCGTCCGGGAGTTTGACAGTTGGCCAGAAAAGGGTGGATCAATAGACTCGGAGATTTTTGATTATGCTACCTCGTTTGAAAATGCGGAGGAAGTATTTCCAAATTTTACACAAGTACGCCAACAGCAAGAGGCCTCGATGCGCGAGGTCTCGATGCGCGATTCTCCACACCTGGGACATCAGGCTCGTCTTACTCCGTCGCCCGAAGCGACAAGCAAGCATATCGACACGATCTTCTCGTCACTACGAAATATCCATGGCAACTAGTGTCTCTCTGTCGGCAGGCTGTCTCCCAACACTTGTGGTGGGAGGTGATGGCCGGTAGGCAGACGGCCAGAGGTGTTCGGCCGGCAGGTGTCGATGGCCGAGGGTCAGCGGTTGCAGAAGATCACCCCGAACGCACGCATCGTCGCCAACGCCGCCGGCCTCGACCGGGCCGGCGTGCTCCGTTGATCGGTGCGCAAGGCTTCGCTGAGCCTGCCACAGTCGCTCGTGCCGGCTTCCGGCGGTGGGTGGCTGTGCTCCTGCACTACTGGAAGGGATGCTTCCCGTTGCGGGAACCATCCCCTGCCTCCCCTCTTGACATCCGTCGTTGACGTATTCCCTGGCAGAGCCAGGAATTGCTCGACGCAGATGGTTGAAGGCGGCATTCACCAGGTGGGATACTGTCCAAAATCGATTACCGCCACAGGCAGTTCGCGCCACCACGCATCAGATCCTGCGCCATACTTCGGGGGTGTCATGCAGAACCATCCGCTCACCGCAGCACGCGAACGCCTGGGCCTGACCCGCCGGCAACTCGCCGACGCAGTCAACAAGATCCTCTACCCCGACCCCGGACAAGCAGCCCACAGCGCCTTCACCGCCAACTACCTCGGCAAACTCGAAAACGGCAAGATCCGCTACCCCGCCGAGGACTACCGCACCGCCCTCCGCATCGCCCTCAACGCCGACACCGACGACGAACTCGGATTCCGGCCCGCACGCGAGCTGAGGACCACAGTCGCCCTGGTCCGAAGGGTCTACTCCCGATCGTCGAGACATGAGAGTGAGCCAGCCGGCGTACTCCCAGGGAACGACGTGCGACCCGGGCAGATGCCAGAGCACGGCGAGGCTGGAGAACCGGACACGAACCGTCGCTCCCTGCTCCAGGGGATCGCGGCGGTCGCTGCCTCGGCCGGTCTACTCGGCGGCTCCGCCGATGGCGGCTCGCGTCGGGTGGGCCACAGCGACATCGACCGGCTCGACGCCGTGATCTCCCTCTACCGATCTATCGACTACGAACGCGGGGGTGGCGCGCTCTACCGCGACGTCGCACACCTGGCCGACTCCGCGTCAGCCATGCTGGATCAGCCCTACCCCTCATCGGTGGGCTCTCGGTTGCTGCGGTCGGTCGCGTCAGTCCGACAACTGGCGGGTTGGACCGCGTTCGACGCCTGCCGACATCTCGATGCACAGAGGCACTTCCTCCTGGCCGAGCGGATGGCGGTCGCCGCGAACGATGTTCTGCTCACAGCGCGGGTGCGCTACTGCCAGGCCCGCCAGTTCCAGCACCTGCGCCACAACAAGGACGCGCTGGAGACGCTTCGGCTGGCCCGCGACGAGGTAGGTCGACGGGTCACCCCGGCTGTCAGCGCAATGCTGCACGGAGCCGAGGCCGCCTCCATAGCCGCTCTCGGCGACGGGCCGTCGGCAACACGCGCCCTCGGGTCGGCCACAGACGAGTTCGACCGCATCAACCCGGACAACGAACCAGACTGGATGCGCTTCTACGACCGCGGTGAACTCCTCGCCCAGTACGGACGGGTCTACCGCGACCTCGCCCGGAAGGAGGAAAGCGACCGCTACGGCGAAGCCGCCACCCGCACCGTAACTGAAGCGATCGACACGCTGGGGTCGCAGAACGTACGGAGCAGCGTCCTCAGCGGCGTCAGCTTGTGCAGCTCACTGTTCCTGGCAGACGAACCCGACGAGGCAGTCACCATCGGCGCCCGCGTCATCGAACAAGCCCGGCAACTCAGCTCACCACGCATCCTGGACCGCATCCACAACCTGCGACGGGATCTCAAGCGCCACGAACGCCTGTCCACCGTCGCCGACTTCTCCCGGACGGTAGCTACGGTAGGCGTGGGCAGCTGATGACCGGATCGGCCGGACGGTTCACCGAGCAGGCGATGACAGCGGCGATGCACCAGATCGCCGCCCGACTCGGCGTCGCCGCCGGCGACGCCCAACTACTGCGGCTGACCAACAACGCCGTGTACTCGCTCCCCTCAGCCGGCCTCGTCATCCGCATCACCCGATCCCACGCCCTGCACGACCGGGCGCTGAAGGTCGCCCGCCTGGCAACCTGGTTCGCAGCGGTCAACGCCCCGACCATCCGCCTCGCCCCCGACATCAACCAGCCGGTACGGGTCGACGAACTCTCAGCAACACTGTGGCGGCTCGTCGCTCCCACGCCGCGACCGCCGACCGTCGAGGAACTTGGTCAGGTACTCCGCGAGTTCCACTCCCTCGGCTTGCCACAGCTCCCGCTGCCCGAGTGGGACCCGGTCGGCGACGTCCGTACCCGTCTCACCGACGCGGAGGCGCTGAACGGCGACGACCGAGACTTTCTGCTGGAGTGGTGCGACCGACTCGCCCCACGCATCGCGGATCTGAACGTCCAGGCTCGCGGGCTGGTCCACGCCGACGCACACATCGGCAACCTGCTCCGCGAAGCCGACGGCCGCGTGGTCCTCTGCGACTTCGACCCGACCTGCGTCGGCCCGTGGCAGGTCGACCTGGCCGCCGTCGCCGTCGGCGAGATCCACTTCGGCCGGGCCGGCGCACACCAGGCGCTCACTTCGGCGTACGGCTACGACGTCACCACCGACCCAGCCTGGCCGACCCTCCGCGAAGCCCGCGAACTCAAGATGATCGCCGCCGCCGTACCCCTACTCGCCAGCACCCCCGGCGTAGCCGACGAGTTCGCCGTCCGCCTAGCCTCCGTCCGCGACAAAGACGACACCGTACGCTGGACCCCCTTCGCGGACCTTGCCAGTGAATCCGCGTAAGGTTGCCGCGTCGACGCGACAACCGATTTATCAAAAAGGTACCTTTTGAAGCGGAGCTCATCGAAACCCGTGGCCCCATATAATTTAACCCACTAGGGCCTTCCAATGCGGGCGCCGATGAACCTCGTACATCCCGAGCACCTGTTCCGCGAAGCCCGAAGACTATCCGCAGACGAGGCTCCCTGCCGCCCTTCGAAACGCACCGAAACTCATGCTAACAAATTGTCACTCGCCACCTAACCCACGCATATCTGTTCACATGTCAACCAACCGGAAAAGGTGAACACCGGCGTCACCGACAACGCTGAATTTACGGAGTGGGCCACACCAAGCGACACCCAAGACTGGGCCGGCTACCCGCATTGAGGCAATATTGCTTAGGCCATCCCACCTCCAGACCCGCACAAAAGCATCGTCGCCGCCAGTGAGTAGGTAGCGACCATCGGGGCTGATTGCGCATGACCTGACGACACTCTCATGGGCCCGGAGCCCGCGCAGCAGCATTCCACTGGGGAGCGACCAGATTAAGAGCTTTCCGTCAGCACCACCAGTGACAAAATAGCCACCATGCGGCGTAATTGCACAGCAGTGGATCGCGCCATTATGGTCGCCGGAAATTCTACGTATCAACGCCCGGCTGGCTACCCGGTACAGGTGCACCGCGCGGTCCCACCCGGCCGAGATAAGCCAGAGGCCGTCGGGGCTGAAAGCACAGTCCGCCACCCAATCCTCGTGGACGCCGAATTCACAAGCGATGGTTCGTTCGGGCCACGCCCACACAACAATCTTGCCGTCCTGCGCCGCAGCCGCGATCCACTTGCCATCTGGCGAGAATCGGCAGCGTTCGAATCTCCTGTCGCTCGGAGAATGCAAGACAAACTCGGTTCTAGTTGCAATCTCCCACACGGCGAGACGCCCGGCTGAGTCTGCCGCGACCGCGTGCGTGCCATCGGGACTCAGATCTGCAGCCGCGATTGCGGTGCCCCGTCCAATGATCTGGTGTGCACCCTGCGCGACCGACCACAGTCGAAGATCGCCATCCCGGCCGCCAGTCAGCAACAAGTCGCCGCTCAGAGTTGACGCGCATGAAGTGGTGCGTGCTCGGGCGGCTGGTTCCGGCAGATCGGCTACCCGGTGGCTGGCGTCCCATAGCCGGGCCGACTTGTCCCACCCGGCCGAAAGAAGCCATCGACCGTCCGCGCTAAAGGTGCAATCCCTGACATACCAACTGTGTCCGAATAACACCATACGCGCCATACGACGGCCGGCATCCCAGATCCGGATGCTGCGATCATCGCCACAGCTGGCGATGAGATCACCGGAGGGGGAGATGGCCACTGCCGAGACCTTACCGCTATGGCCGGACAGTTCGTCGATGACGCGAAAAGCGGATCCACTCCAAACACGCACCATTTCGTCTTCTCCGCCGGTAACGAACCAAGACCCGTCCGGAGCGATAGCACACGAGGTTGCCAGGCCAAGATGTGCAGTCCAAGATGCAGCCTCCTCACCGGTTGCCGCGTCCCAGCGCCGGGCCTGTCCGTCAGCGCTGGTCGTGAGGACCCAACTGCCGTCCGGGGAGAACACACCGGAGAGCACCCGGTCCGAGTGCCGGTCAAAGGTCAGCAGTTCCACGCCGGTGCTGGTATTCCAGATTCGCGCGGTCCGGTCATCACTGACGGTGAGCAGCTTTGATCCGTCGACCGACAAAGCGCAGCCATTCACCTTCGCCGTGTGCCTGCTCAGGACCATACGCTGCCGACGGGTCAGCAGGTCCCAAACTCGGACGGTGTTGTCGCCGCTGGTGCTGTATAGGGTTAGCTGGTCGGACGAGAACACGCAACTAGTGACCGCATCTGTATGGCCAGAGAGAGTGTACAGGCGCTGCCCAGTGTCTCGACTCCAGATCGCAACCTCCGAGCCGGCTCCGACAGTAGCGATGTATTTTGTGTCCGAGGTTATCGCACATCCAGTCATCATTGTTTCACCATCGGTGATAACTCGCACCAACGCAGAACTCTGGTCGGGCAGCGACCAGTAGTTCTCAACGTGAGGCATCCCAGGTTCCAGATTTGCGCGGTACCGCGTGATGACGTCGGCAAGTTCCGGCTCGCCGGCTAGCCTGCTGATGATGACGGCAGCGTACGACTTGTCCTGTGTCGTTGGCTGTAGCACATGGGCGTCCCGCCCGAGTGCCACCCTCAGGGCCGCCGCCACCGGCGTGTCGATCCGGGCTAGGTCGGCTTCTACCGCCGCCACATCGTAGCGCCGGCTCTTTTCTGCCAGCCATCGCAGGTCAGTCAGCAGAAACTCGAGTTGTCCTGCGAGCTCGCTTTCGGCCAGGTGATATGCGAGGTGTTGCCAAAGATAGTCACGGTTGTCCGGCAACGTCCACCAGTGCACGTAGTCGCCGGCCTCGCCGGTCCCGGGGAGGCCCAGCTCGTACCGGTTGGCGTCGAGGAAAGCCGTGTTGAGTCTCCGGATCTCGTCGTCGCCGTTTAAATACCGCAGGTACAGCCGGAGTACGTCGTGTAGGCGCACAGAGCGGTCGGTGAACCGGTACGCGGCGAATAACGATAAGTCGACCATGTCCTCAATTACCCGAACGACATCGCGCTCCTCAAATCTGGCTGTGGCCCGCCACAGCGTCAACATCACGTCAAACGTAATATCGACGTCTTCGGCGAAGATCGCCAGCTCCATATATCGCGCACGACCTTCCGCGCCGAGCAAATCCATGCTGGCTCGCATGGTGGCGTCGACCGCACGGCTCCGGTCGGAGGAACGGGTGACATCGAGGATGGCTGGCCCATGCTCGGAGAGCCGCCGGGCCGCCTCGGCGGCGGCGGTGGACAAATTGTCCCCGCGCCGCACAGCGTGTCGCAGCTGGGCATTGACAAGGCCGAGCAGCAAGGGCCACCGTCCGGTCAGCTCGAGCAAACGCCGGCGCTCGGTAGACGGCATGCCCGACAGGCCGGAGGTCAGCACGGCTACGGACTCCCGCTGCTCCATCTGATCAACGTGCACGAAGCGAGCGCCATGCGGGATGACGTTCGGAATACGCGTCGTGATGAGCCGCGTACAGCCAGCACCACCGATCATAAATGGCCGCAACGCGGCCTCCTGCCAGACGTCGTCGAGGACCAGCAAGATTGGCGGATACTGGTCGAGCAGGTTACCCAGGCGACTACCGGCCTGTTCCAGGGTTCCGAGCGCGCCGCCACCGAGACGAATGCAGAGGTCATTAACGAGCGTGAGTAAATCGGCGGTGCTTTTATCCTGGCCAACTGTCACCCAGAGGAGCCCACCAGGAAAGGTCTCGCGCAGAAGAGAGCCTGAGCAGACGTAGGTGGCGAGGGTTGTCTTTCCGAAGCCGCCTGCACCGTGCAGGGCCGTCGTCACACCGACCGCAGTACCGGTGCCTTCCTTCAGGTATCCGACCAATTTCTCCGTGAGGTCGGGACGGTCGACCGGGCGGCGACCGCCGAGCCCTGGCACCTCCCAGCCGACGTCTCGCAGCCTGCTTTCGGGCGGCTTCGAATAGTAGTGGTGCACGACAAGGGAACCACCCGGCGCGTTGTACTGGCCAGAACCGTCCCGGGCTTCGTACGAACCGCCCGCCGTGGTCACTTCGCTGGCCTGGCACCCGGATGGTGCTGGTGGATAGTTATGGTCCCGTTCAGCGCGTTGTACTGCGTTGAGTCGTCCCGAGCGACGAACGTGTTTACTGTCGACTGATGAGCCACCGGTAGCTCCCTGCGCACCTGGTCGGCCCATTCCCGCAGTTCCTCAGCCGCTTCCGGGAACTCCTCCAGCAGGTCCGCGAAGCGCTGTTGCCAGGTCCGCGCCTCACGTTCTAGCACTGCAGGCCGGTCGTCAGCCGCCTCAATCGCCGCCGCAGTCTCGTCCGCCCACCGCCCGGCTAGCGCGGCACGGCGGTCACCGCCTCGTCCGAACAGCTTCGATAGTCCACCGCGCGCAACGTTCCATGCATCGGTAGCGACTGCTCCGGCTAGCGCCGACCCGCCGGCACCGGCAACTGCTATCAACCACTCCGCGACCACTATCGCCTCCCGGTCGGCTCACTCTCGGGCCAAGGGTCCACAGTAGTAGAGCGTGGGGTACTCTGCGTCATCCGAACGGCGACTAACGCTGTCCAGGCATCGCCTGAGGCAGCCCCGCATCGACAGAGTCGGAGCGGCCGGCGTACCAGTCACACCCGCGAGTCAACAGAGCTTGTACTCCCTCGCCGGGGTGTTGCCATATCGGACACAGGCGCTGCACAAGTAGCAAGTAGATACCGGGCGACTGGGGATGAGTCAGGGGAGGCGCCAGAGTTGGAAGGTGGGGCCGTCGGCGGGCAGGGTCAGGGTGCCGTCGGCGGCCGGGCGTAACGGTGGTGCGCCGCCGTACAGGTTGACCAGTGCCGGAGCAGCAGCGTCCGGCGGGGCCACCAGACCCGTCAACCGCACCGGAGCACCCGACGCCCGCCGGGCCAACGCCAACACCGACCCGGACGGCGACTCCCGCAGATAGACCAGGGCGTCGTCATCGGCGTACACCCAACGAAGCCCACCGTGCCGCAGCTCCGGCACCTCCCGACGCAACGCCACCAACGCCCGGTACACCCCGAACGTCGCATCGTCCCACGACTCTGGCCGGTCCCACGGCATCGGCGTCCGCGAACCCTCCCCGTTCTCCCCCCGCAACCCCAACTCATCCCCCGCGAACACCATCGGCGTCCCCGGCAACGTCAACTGCAACCCCGCCGCCACCTCCTGCCGACCCGCGTCCCCCACCACCGTCCGAATACGGGCCGAATCATGCGAACCGAGCAGCTGCCACGAATGCACCAACGACCGCCACGACACCAACGCCCCGAACGCCCGCATCGTCGCCAACGCCGCCGACCCCGACCGGGCCGGCACCCCACCCGGTACGCCGAGGAAGTCCGGCAACCCCAACGATGATGACCGCAGCCAGCTCCACACCGGCCGGGTGAACCCGGCATAGTTCATCGTCCCGTGCCAACCATCGGCGTCCAGGTCACGGGTGAAGTCGTGCCCGTGCTCGGCGACGATCAGCCCGTCCGACCGAGTCTCGGCGACCGCCCGGCGCAGCAACGCGGCCACCTCCAGGGTGAGCGCGTCGGCCCCGCGCCGGCCGGTCATGTTGGCCACGTCGATCCGCCAACCGTCCAACCCGTACGGCGGCAGCAGCCACCGCCGCGCCACCGACGATGGCCCATCGACGAAGCGTCGCCGCAGCTCAGCGCTGCCCCAGTTGAGTTTCGGCAGCGACTTCACGCCCAGCCACGACTCGTAGTCGCCGTCGTCGCCGAAGTAGTACAGCTCCCGCTCCGGCGACGATACGTCCGACACGGCGGCGCTGAACCACGGGTGGGCGTCGCCGGTGTGGTTGCTGGTGATGTCGCCGAGCAGCCGCCACCCGCGAGCGTGCACCGCCGCCGACAGCCGCGCCAAAGCCTCGTCCCCGCCGAGCAGCGGGTCGACGTGGTCGAACGCGGCGGCGTCGTACCGATGATTGGAGCGGGCCGGGAAGATCGGCGTCAGGTAGACGGTGTTGACGCCGAGCCGCTCCAGGTGGTCGAGCCGCTCCCGGATGCCGTCCAGGTCGCCGCCGTAGAACTGGTACGGCGTCTCCGGCCCGCGCCCGACGACCGGGGTGTCCCAGTCGCACCGGATCGCCCACTCCGGCAGCTCCCGCCCGTCAGCGGCACCCGACCGGGCGAACCGGTCCGGGAAGATCTGGTAGATCACCGCGTCGGCGGCCCAGGCCGGCGGCGCATCGTGGGTGACGAGCCGGAAGTCGGTGGCGTCCGGCACGTCGTGGTCGACCTCGCCGACCCCGGTCAACCAGCGCCGCCCACCCCCGCCACCAGCAAAGCCGCCGCCATCAGCAGACCCGCCGGCAGCAGCAGAGCCGGCCGGGCCGGCAGCGCCGTCGCCGCCGGCGAGCAGGAAACGGTACGGCGTGACCGGGTTACGGGCCTGCACCTCGCCCCGCCACCACACGTCCCCGTTCGGATCCTGCCGGTCGACCACCGCCTCGGAGAAGCGCGGCTCACCGTCGGCTGTGGAGCGTACCCACAGATTGTCGACCGGCCGCGCACCCGCCGGCACCCGGACGAAGACCGACACCCGATCACCCAGGTTCACCCCGGCGGCGGCACCCGGCGCATACAACGACGACCCGTCGTGGTGCGCCTCGAACAGCTGGCCCACAGTGCTAACCCTTCACAGACCCGGAGGTGAGACCGGAGACGATGTAGCGGCTGAGCAGCTGGAACACCAGCACCGTCGGGATCGCCGTCAGCAGGGTGCCGGCGGCGAAGATCCCGAAGTTGTTGTTCCGCTCCCCCGCCACCAGGCCGTACATGCCGACCGCCAGCGTCTTCGCCTCCGGGTTGGTCAGGAAGACGTTGGCGATCAGGAACTCGTTGATCGTGTTGATGAACGCCAGCAGCCCGGTGACCGCCAGGATCGGCGCCACCAGCGGCAGCATGATCCGGAAGAACACCTGGGCGTGCGACGCCCCGTCCATGGTGGCCGACTCGTCCAACTCCCTCGGCAGGGTGTCGAAGAAGCCTTTCATCAGCCAGGTGTTCACCCCGAGCGCGCCACCGAGGTAGAGCAGCATCAGCCCCCACGGGGTGTTGAAGCCGATCGTCGGCCACAGGTCGGTGATCGTCGAGAAGATCAGGAAGATCGCCACGATCGCCAGGAACTGCGGGAACATCTGGATCAGCAGCAGCGACAGCAGCCCGACCCGCCGGCCCCGGAACCGCATCCGGGAGAAGGCATACGCCGCCAGCGACGACAGGAACACCGACGCGAACGACGCTAGCCCGGCGATCAGCAGCGAGTTGCCGAACCAGCGGCCGAACGACGTGTCGGCGAACAGCCGGCGGAAGTTGTTGCCCGACGCCCCGGTCGGGAACAGGTCGGTCGACGACAGGGTGCCCAGCGGGTTCACCGCCGCCGACAGCACGAACACGATCGGGAACAGTGAGAACGCCACCGCCAGCAGCGCCACCAGGTGCCGCCAGCCGACCCGACCCAGCCAGCGGGTCAGCGAGCGCTGCTTCATCCGTACACCTCTTCCTGTTGCCGGGTGCGCCGGAAGCTGACCGCAGAGATCACCGCGACGAGCGTGAAGATGAAGATCGAGATGGCGGCGGCGAAGCCGTACTGGGCGCCGGCCGCGCCGAACGCCAACCGGTACGTGTAGGTGATCAGCAGGTCCGTCGCGCCGACGCTCGGGTTGTCCGCCGGGAACGGCCCACCCTCGGTCGTCAGATAGATGGCGTTGAAGTTGTTGAAGTTGAACGCGAACGAGGCGATCAGCAGCGGCGTCAACGCCACCAGCAGCAGCGGCAGCGTCACCCGGCGGAACGCCTGCCACGGGTTCGCGCCGTCGATCGAGCTGGCCTCGGTCAGCTCCTTCGGGATGGCCTGCAACGCGCCGGTGGCGACCAGGAACATGTACGGGTACCCGAGCCACAGCTGTACGCCGATCACCGCCAGCCGGGCCGACCAGTCCTGCCCGAACCAGTCCACAGTCAACCCGAAGAACTGGTTGATCAGCCCGAAGTCGGTGTTGAACATGTCCCGCCAGACCAGCAGCATCGCGAACGACGGCATCGCGTACGGCAGGATCAGCAGCACCCGGTAGAGGTTGCGCCCCCGCACCCGGTCGGAGTGCAGCGCCAGGGCGCAGAGCAGCCCGAGGACGAAGGTGCCGCCGGTGGAGCCGATCGCGAAGGCGAAGTTCCAGACCAGGGTGCCGAGGAACGGCCCGGAGATGTTGCGGTCGGTCAGCACGCGGGTGAAGTTGTCCAGGCCGACGCCGACCCGCCAGCCCTGCAGCAGCCGGTCGCCGTCGGCGGAGACGAACGAGCCGGCGTCGTCGTCGGCCGTCCACACCGTGCCCGTCACGGTGTCGGTGACACAGTCACAACCTTCGTCGTACGCCCGGACCGCGACCCCTTCGTACGCCCGGGACAGTCCGATGGAGCGGATCGCCCCGTCGTCGGTCGGCACGGCCAGGTCGGTGATCTCCTGGCTGCGGGCGCTGGCCTGGCCGGCGTTGAGCAGCGTGTAGCCGTCGGCCGCCGTGACTTTGCCGGCGTCGGTGACGGTGACGTCGCCGGCCGGCAGTTCGGTCAACCCGTCGGCGTCACCGGCGTAGACGACCCCGTCGGCCGGGTCGACGACCAGCAGCACCAGTTCACCGGTGGCAGCGTCGCCGGTGGTGGCGACCGTCATCGCATACTCGATGGATCCTGGCACCTGGACCACCGACGTGGCCTGGATGGCCGCGATCGACTCAGTCTTGCTGCCCCGGTGTCCGTCGCCGAAGTTGGTGAACGCGGTGGAGGCGGTGTAGAGCACCGGGAAGATCTGGAAGGCGATCAGGAACAGGGTGCCGGGGATCAGGTACTTCGCCGGCACGTGCCGCCGGCCCAGGTAGAGGTAACCGATGCCGGCGGTCGTGGCGACCAGGATGCCGAGCCCGACCCAGGCCTCGGCGTCGATCAGCGGGAACGCCGCCCAGATCGCGATCGCCGCGACCAAGCCGAGCAGCAGCGCCTTGGCCAGCAGACCGCCGGCTCCGGTGTCGCGCATTACTTGATCTGTTCGGCGATCGTCTTGCCGGCGGCGGTCATCGTGCTCGCCACGTCGGCACCGCCGACGATCGCGGCTTCGGCCTTGCCGAACGGGTCCCAGATGGCGGCCATCTCGGGGATCGCCGGCAGCACCGCGCCGCCCTGCCCGGCCTGCTGGAACTTCGCCAGATCCGGGTCGGCCCCGGCGACCTGGTCGAGGGCGGCGGTCAGCGCCGGCGGGCGCGGCTCGGCCTCGTAGAGGGCGACGGCCAGGTCGGTCCCGGTGGTGTAGTTGGCGACGAACTCCTGAGCGAGGGCCTTGTTCTTGCCCTTGGCGGCGACGTAGAAGGTCTGCACGCCGACGAACGGCTGCGCTTCGGCACCGCCGGCGAAGCCGGGGACCGGGCTGATGTCGTACGCGATGTCCGCACCCTTGGCGTCGGTGATCGCCCACGGCCCGGAGACCAGGAAGGCGCATTTGCCGCTGGTGAAGGTGGCGATCGAGTTCTCCGGGGTGATGGAGCGCTTCAGCGCACCGGAGCCCTTCTCGCCCAGCGTGGCGATCTTCTCGAACGCGGCGATCGACTCCGGCGTGCCGACGCCGAGCTGCGTCGGGTCGTAGTCGCCTTCGGCGGTGGTGCCGAAGAGGCTGCCGCCGGCCGAGGTGTAGAGCGGGTACAGGTGGTAGGCGTCGCCGTTCTGCCCGACCTGCAGGCAGAGGATCTCCGAGACTTTGCCGTCGGCCTTGAGCTGCTCGCCGGTGGCGACCAGCTCTTCGATCGTGGCGGGGGCGTCGGGGGCGAGCGCGGTGTTGCGGATCAGGGCGACGTTCTCCATGGCGTACGGGACGCCGTAGAGCTGGCCGTTGAAGGTGACAGCTTTGATGGCGACGTCGGCGAAGCCGGCGGTCTGGTCGGCGGTCAGCTGGACGGGCTCGATGGCGCCGTTGCGCACCAGGTTGCCGATCCAGTCGTGCGCGCCGACCATCACGTCCGGGCCGCTGCCCTGCTGGGATGCGGTGACGAAGGTAGTTTGCTGGTCCTTGGAGATCGCCTGGACCTCGACGGTGACGCCGTTGTCGGCGCCGAACTTCTCGGCGAACGGGGCGAGGGCGGCGCTGCGCTTGTCGTCGGCCCAGATGACCAGGGTGCCGCCGGCGGCGGCGTCGGGGCTGTCGGTGGTGGCGGGTTCGCCGTCGCTGCTGCCGCAGCCGGCGGCGGCCAGCGCGAGCGCGGCGGCCAGCCCGGCGGCCACCGACGTGGTACGGACGCGCATCGGGACTCCTGTCGTGGAAGCTATTGCAGTACGGTGCCGCGATCACGGCACTGGTTTCGTCGCGTGTTGCCGGGACGTTAGCAAGACGTTGCAAGCAATGGAAGACCTTGCAGGCATCGCCGCAAGAACTTGCCGGTGCGCTACCGTGAACGCCATGCGCGCACGACTGTCCGACATCGCCCGCCAGGCCGACGTCAGCGAGGCCACGGTGTCCCGGGTGCTCAACGACCGCCCCGGAGTGGCAGCCGAAACCCGCCAGGCGGTGCTGACCGCGCTCGACGTCCTCGGCTACGAACGCCCCGCCCGGCTGCGCAAACGCAGCGCCGGCCTGGTCGGCCTGGTGGTGCCGGAGCTGGACAACCCGATCTTCCCGGCGTTCGCGCAGACCATCGAGTCGGCCCTCGCCCAGTCCGGCTACACGCCGGTGCTCTGCACCCAGACCCCCGGCGGGGTCACCGAGGACGAGTACGTGGAGATGCTGCTGGACCGCCAGGTCGCCGGCATCGTCTTCGTCTCCGGCCTGCACGCCGACACCGCCGCCGACCACGAGCGCTACCGCACGCTGATCGCCCGGCCGCTGCCGATCGTGCTGATCAACGGGTACGCCGAAGGCATCGAAGCGCCGTTCGTCTCCTGCGACGACCGGGAAGCCGGCGAGCTGGCCGTCGAGCATCTGGTGGCCCTCGGCCACCGCCGGATCGGGCTGATCACCGGCCCGGACCGGTTCCTGCCGGTGCAGCGCAAACTGGCCGGGTTCCGGGCCGCGATGCGCCGGCTGGTCGGGGCCACCGACGCCGAGATCGACGAACTGACCGCCCTGTCACTGTTCGGAGTGGAGGGTGGCAAGGCAGCCGCGAACCGGTTGCTGGACAAGGGCGTCACCGGCATCACCTGCGGCTCCGACCTGATGGCGCTCGGCGCGGTCCGGGCCGCCCGCCAGCGCGGCCTGTCGGTGCCGGGTGACGTGTCGGTGGTCGGCTACGACGACTCGCCGCTGATGGCGTTCACCGATCCGCCGCTGACCACGCTGCGCCAGCCGGTGATCGCGATGGCGGTCGCGGCGGTCCGGGCGCTGGTGGACGAGATCAACGGGCACGCCGCCCCCAACTCCGAGTACGTGTTCCGCCCCGAACTGGTGGCCCGGGGCTCCACCGGCATCGCCCCCCAGGTCACCCACCTCGCCGCCGCAGCGGCCGCGCCCGCCAGCTGAGAGCTTGCGCAAGGGTTGCTTGACTCTTGCAAGAACCGGCAGGCATGCTCGGAGCAGAGCCAGCATCGCACCGACAGGACGGGGACCCCGTGACGATCGATCCTGCCCAGGCCAACCCGCGTACCGCCCGGGACGACTGGTGGCGCACCGCCGCCGTCTACCAGGTGTACGTGCGCAGCTTCGCCGACTCCGACGGCGACGGCATCGGTGACCTGCAGGGCATCCGCAGCCGCCTGCCGTACCTGCGGGACCTCGGCGTCGACGCGCTCTGGCTGACCCCGTTCTACCGCTCCCCGATGATCGACGGCGGCTACGACGTCGCCGACTACCGCGAAGTCGACCCGATGTTCGGCGACCTCACTGACTTCGACGAGATGATCACCGACGCGCACGCGCTCGGCCTGCGGATCATCGTCGACATCGTGCCGAACCACACCTCCGACGTACACCCGTGGTTCGTCGCGGCGCTCGCCGCCGCGCCCGGGTCGCCGGAGCGCGACCGGTACATGTTCCGCGACGGCCGCGGCGAAAACGGCGAAGAGCCGCCGAACGACTGGGAGTCGATCTTCGGCGGGCCGGCGTGGACCCGGCTGCCCGACGGCCAGTGGTACCTGCACCTGTTCGACCCGGCCCAGCCCGACCTCAACTGGCGCCACCCCGAGGTGCGCGCCGAGTTCGAGCAGATCCTGCGCTTCTGGCTGGACCGGGGCGTCGACGGGTTCCGCATCGACGTCGCCCACGGGATGATCAAGGCCGACGGGCTGCCGGACATCGGCTGGACCTCGGCCACCACCGGCCGCCGCCAGATCGAACTGCTCGGCAAGGGCCGGCTGCCCTACTTCGACCAGGACGAGGTGCACGACATCTACCGCGCCTGGCGGCCGGTCCTGGACAGCTACCCCGGCGGGCGGATGGCGGTCGCCGAGGCATGGGCGGAGACCCCGCAGCGGCTCGCCCGCTACATCGGCCCGGACGAGCTGCACCAGGCGTTCAACTTCGACTTCCTCGACGCCACCTGGTCGGCCGACTCGTTCCACAAGGTGATCGACACCGCGCTCGCCGAAGCGGCGATCGTCGGCGCGCCGACCACCTGGGTGCTGTCCAACCACGACAAGCAGCGGCACGTCACCCGGTACGGCGACGGCGAGGTCGGGCTGCGCCGGGCCCGCGCCGCCGCGCTGCTGATGTTCGCCCTGCCCGGCAGCACCTACCTCTACCAGGGTGAGGAGCTGGGCCTGCCGGAGGTCCTCGACCTGCCCGACCATCTGCGGCAGGACCCGGCGTTCAGCCGCACCGGGGCCAGCCGCGACGGCTGCCGGGTGCCGCTGCCGTGGAGCGGTGAGGACCCGCCGTACGGCTTCGGCCCGGCCGGGTCGACGGCGTCGTGGCTGCCGGCCCCGGCCGGCTGGGCGCCGCTGACCGCGCAGGCTCAGGCCGGCGACGAGTCCTCGACGCTGGAGCTGTACCGGCGGGCCCTCGCCATCCGGGCCGAGCATCCGGCGCTGCGCGACGCCCCGGCCGGCGACGGCACCGGGCTGACCTGGTTGGAGGCCGGGCCGGGCGTGCTGGCGTTCCGCCGTACCGGCGAGGCGGCGCTGGTCTGTGTGGTCAACCTCAGCGGTGCTCCGGTGCCGGTCGACGGGTACGGCGTACCGCTGATCACCAGCGCGCCGCTGGACGGACCGCCCGGTGGCCGGCTGCTGCCGGTCGACGCCGCCGCCTGGTTCCAGCCGGCCTGACGCCCGTTCCGCCCCCGGCCGGCGGGCAGGGTGGGGCCAGGTTTACGACAGCCTGCCGCCGGGTATGGCTCGAAGCAGGAAACACCGGTCGTTCGTCGAGCCGGAAGCGCCGCCGGATGGCTGGGCAAGAAGACCCCTTGTGGTGGGGGGCGAAGGTGGTGACGGTGCCCCGGGACCAGGATTGGTCCCGGGGCACCACCGCGTCTGGGTGCGACCGCCGCGTTTGGGTGCGACTTCTGGACATCCACCGGCCACTGGCCAGCAGTGCCAATCCGCTGGGCAACACCCTCAAGTGTGCGATCGGAAGGTTTCCAACCCGATTCATCGATGTTCCCCTATCAGGGAGATGTCCGGTGAGCCGGGAAGGAACAACCGATGGTATCGAAACGTACAGGTGTGCTGGTGGCGACGACGCTGCTGGCACTGGTGCCGGCCGCCCCGGCGGTGGCCGGCGCGCCCGAGGCGACGGTGCACGCCGTCGGCGGCCCGACCGCCGTCGCCGACTCCTACATCGTCGTGCTGGCCGGCTCAGCAGTCGCCACCGACGCCACCAACGCCACCAACGCGGTCGACCGCACCGCGCGATCGCTGGCCGGCCGGTACGGCGGCGACGTCGCCCGGGTCTACCGGCACGCGCTGCGCGGCTTCGAGGTCCACCTGTCGCCGCGCCAGGCCCGCCGGCTCGCCGCCGATCCGCGCGTCGCCTCGGTCACCCAGAACCACACCGTCACCGCCGCCGACGTCCAGACCCCGACACCGTCCTGGGGCCTGGACCGGATCGACCAGCGCACCCGGCCGCTCGACGACACGTACTTCTATCCGAGCGTCGCGCCGACCGTACGGGCCTACGTCATCGACACCGGGATCCGGATGTCGCACCATGAGTTCGCCGGCCGCGTACGCTCCGGCCGCGACACCATCGACAGCGACGACGACGCGTCCGACTGCCGCGGACACGGCACCCACGTCGCCGGCACGCTCGGTGGCACCACGTACGGCGTGGCCAAGAACGTCGAGCTGGTCGCCGTACGGGTGCTCGACTGCAACGGCAACGGCAACGTCGCCACCGTCATCGCCGGCATCGACTGGGTGACCGCCGACCACCGGCCGGGCGAGCCGGCGGTAGCCAACATGAGTCTCGGCGGGCTCAGCTACGCCCCGATGGACCAGGCGGTGGCCTACTCGATCGCCGACGGCATCACGTACGTCGTGGCGGCGGGCAACGACAACGGCGCCGACGCCTGCGGATCGTCCCCCGCCCGCGTCCCGGACGCGATCACCGTCGCCGCCACCGGCCCCGACGACGCCCGCGCCCCGTACTCCAACATCGGCGGCTGCGTCGACGTCTTCGCCCCCGGAACGGACATCGTCTCGGCCGGCATCGCCGGCGACACCGCGAGCCTGCCGGCCAGTGGCACCTCGATGGCCAGCCCGCACGTTGCCGGCGCGGCCGCGCTGGTCCTCGCCGCGCACCCCGACTACACCCCGGCGCAGGTCACCGCCGCGCTGCTCGCCGACGCCACCCCCGGTGTGGTGACCGACCCGGGCGCCGGTTCACCTAACCGGCTGCTGTACGTCGACGACACCGTCCCCGCCCACGACTTCGCCCTGGCCGCCGGCCCGACCAGCGGCACCGTGGCCCCTGGCGGCAGCGTCACCGCCACCGTCACCGCGACGGTCACCGCTGGCACCGTCCAGTCGGTGGACCTGAGCGTCGTCGGGCTGCCGCGCGGCGCGACCGCCACGTTCACCCCGGCCAGCATCGACTCGGCCGGCAGCACCTCCCTGACCATCACCACCGCGGCGGTCACCGCCGCCGGCACGTACCCGGTGCTGATCCTCGGCACCGGCTCGCACGTCACCCGGATCACCAGGTTCGCCCTCACCGTCGGGGCGCTGCCGGGTTGTGTCGGCGCCAACGACACCGACACGCCGCTGGCGTTCAGTGGAGCCGTCGACATCCCGATCACCATCACCGGCTGCGCGGGCAACGCCGCCGGCAACAGCACCATCGAGGTACGCATTCCACATACCGCCATCACCGACCTGCAGGTGGAGCTGTTCGCCCCCGACGGCACCCGCTACTTCCTGCTCGCCCGGACCGGCCACGGGGCCGCACCGGACGTCGACCACACGTTCACCTACGACCTGTCCGACAAGGCCGCCAACGGGACCTGGCGCCTGCAGGTGCGCGACGCCGGCCCGAATGGCACCGGATTCTTCGACTACTGGCGGCTGGACCTCGCCGGAACGGATCTGCCCATACCCGCCTGCGGCGGGCAGACGACCACCGACGTGCCGATCGGTGACCGGGCGACCGTCGAGAGCCCGATCACAGTGACCGGTTGTGCCCCGGCCCCGAGGTACAGCGCCTGGGTGGACGTACGGGTGATCCACCCGTGGTCGCGTGAACTCAGCTACCAGCTCGTCGCCCCGGACGGACAGGTGTTCACCCTGCAGGGCGTCAACGGCATGGGGCTGCCGAACATGTTCCGCACCTTCGTCGTCGGCTGGTCCGGCACACCCGACGGCGTGTGGAAGCTGCGGGTCCAGGATCACTACTGGGGCGATTCGGGCCCGGCGTACATCGACGGCTGGCGGCTGACGCTGCGCTCGTAGCGTCAGCACGAATGCGCCGGCCGTAACGGTCAGGCCCGGGTCGTCAGCATGCTGGCGATCCGGGCCATGCCGGCGCGCACCTCGTCCGGTGACGGCGGCGGTGACGGTTCGACGTGCCGCTCCTGCGGTTCGGCGTCGTTGCCGCCGACCAGGTCTTCGAAGTCGTCGTACTCGGCGACGTCCTCGTCGGCGGAGGCTTGAGCGGCGGCCAGCTCGCCGCGGATCTCCTCGACGGTGACCAGGGTCAGCAGCGGTTCGACCACCGCCATCAGCTCCTCGTCGGCGACCACCGTCTCGGCCAGGGCCAGCGCGTGCGCCCGTTCGTACGGCCCGCACACCACCGGTTCCCACTCGCCGTCCTGGTCGCCGAGCGGCCCGAAGGTGATGATCCACGGCATCGTGTGCGCCGGTGAGTCGTCCGGCAGCTCAAGCGTGACTAGTGCCCCCACCTGACCGATCATCGTCGTACGACCGAGACCGCCGACGGCTTTTGCGGCTTTTACTGCTTTTGGCGGTGCCGTCCCAGCCGTCCGCCGGGCTGTCCGCCCGGCTGTCCGCCGGACCGCCAGGTCGACCACCCGGCCGTACCGGCTGGTCGCCGCCAGCGCCGCACCGAACAGCAGCAGCTGGTTGAGCAGATAAAGGTAGATCAGCAGACCGACCGCGCCGGCCACCACGGTGTACGCCGGATTGCGCTCGAACCGGCCGACGTAGAACCGGCCGGCGGTGTTCAACACGGTCAGCCCGAGCGCCACCACGAGGATCGGGGCGACCAGCCGCCGGGCGGACATTCGCAGCCGGGGCACCGCGACCAGCAGCGCCGAGGCGAGCACCAGGTTGATCACGAAGGCGAGCAGCACACTGACGACGGTCGCGGCCGCCGAATCCTCGCCGAGCAGCCAGCCGAGCAGCGAGCGCAGCGCGTCGACCGCGCCGACCGAGACGCCGATCAGCAGGAACACCCCGACGAGTACGGCCAGGTCGACGACCTGCCGTACGCCGAAGTGGCCGGGCTGCTGCTCGAGCCGGTAGACGAACCGTTGCGACGAGCGGATCGCCTCCACCCAGCCGATGCCGGTCAACGCGAGCAGCACCAGGCCGACGACACCGACCTGGCCGCTGTTGCGCTGGATCTGGGCCAGGTCCAGAAGCGGCAGGTTCTGCAGCAGAAAGTCGGCGACCGCCGCGCTGACCTCGGCGTTGGCCTCTACCAGGGTGCCGAACACCCAGTACGCGACCAGGCCGAGGGCGAAGACGGCGAAAAACCCGTAGTACGCGATCGCCGCAGCCAGCCGCCCGCCCAGCACCTGGTTGTAGCGTTCCACCGCCCGCCAGAGGTGGTCCAGGCGCGGGTACCGCCGCCGGGACCGGTCCAGCGCCCGCTGGGTGCCGGACCAGGCCCGGCCGAAAAAGTTCACCCCGTCATCCTGGTGTACCGGTCATCCCGGTGTACCGGTCATCCTGGTGCGCCGGGACGCCGCCGGGTGGTCAGCCGCCGAGTGGAAAATCCCGGCGCGGACGCCACCGCCCCTCACCGCTGTGCGAGAAGAGCGTGAACGAGTCGACCTCGAACTGCGCCTCGAAGCCGGCGAGGTCGTCGTACACCTTGTCCATCGCGTCGGTCGGCACGTCCTGGGCGACGGTCACATGCGGGTGGTACGCGAACCGGCTCTCCCGGACGAGCTGGTCGGCGGTGCCGATCGCCGAGGCGAGCAGCTCGCACTCGCTGATCCCGGCCGCCACCGCGACGAAGACCACCTCGGTGATCGGCCGGAACGTCCCGGTCCCGCGCAGGTGCAACGGGTACGGCGGATGCGCGGCGGCCACCGCCGCCAGGTGCGCCTCCACCTCGGCCAGCTGATCTTCGACGATGTCGGTCGGGCCGAGCAGGGTGATGTGCGCGGGCACGTACTCGGCGGCCGGGTCGCCGGCCTCGGCCCGGCGGCGGGTCAGCTCCTCACCCCACGGCTGCGGGATGTCGATGGCGACGCCGATCCGCACCTGACCGGGAGCTGGTTGCGCGCCGATGACGGACACTGTCAGACAGTCCCCGCGGGTGCCAGGAAGCCGACCCGGTCGTACACGGCGGCTAGCGTCGCGGCTGCCACCGCCTCGGCCTTCCCGGCGCCGATCGCCAGGATCTTGTCCAGCTGGGCCGGGTCGTCGAGGTAGCCGCGGGTGCGCTCCTGGATCGGCCGGACGAACTCCACCACCACCTCCGCCAGGTCCTTCTTCAGGTCACCGTAGCCTTTGCCCTGGTACGCGGCGGTCAGCTCGTCGAGCGTCCGGCCGCTGAGCGCGGCGTAGATGGTGAGTAGGTTGCTGATGCCGGGCTTGCTCTCCGGATCGTAGATGATCTCGCGGCCGGTGTCGGTGACCGCCGAGCGGATCTTCTTGGCCGATTTTGCCGGGTCGTCCAGCAGGTCGATGATGCCGGCCGGGGAGGACGACGACTTGGACATCTTCGCGGTCGGGTCCTGCAGGTCGAGGATCTTGGCGGTGTCCCGGATGATGTACGGGGCCGGCACGGTGAAGGTGGCACCGAACCGGGTGTTGAACCGCTGCGCCAGGTCCCGGGTGAGCTCCAGGTGCTGCCGCTGGTCCTCGCCGACCGGAACCTCGTCGGCCTGGTAGAGCAGGATGTCGGCGGCCTGCAGCACCGGGTAGGTGAACAGCCCGACGCTGGCCCGCTCGGCGCCCTGCTTGGCGGACTTGTCCTTGAACTGGGTCATCCGGCTCGCTTCGCCGAACCCGGTGATGCAGCCCATCACCCAGCCGAGTTGGGCGTGCTGCGGCACCTGGGACTGGACGAACAGGGTGCACCGGCCCGGGTCGAGGCCGGCGGCCAGCAGCTGGGCGACGGCCACCCGGGTCCGCTGACGCAGCACCTGCGGGTCGTGTCCGGCGGTGATCGCGTGCAGGTCGACCACGCAGTAGAAGGTGTCGTGGGTGTCCTGCATCGCCACCCAGTTGCGCACCGCACCGAGGTAGTTGCCGAGGTGGAACGAGTCGGCGGTGGGCTGGATGCCGGAGAGCACCCGGGGGCGGGAGGCGGGCTCGGACATGTCGACAATTCTGACAGCACCGGTGGATCGATGTCTCGCCGGTATCCGAGCGGCGGCCGCCGGTCGGCAATGTTCGGCTCTGTTGGATTAACCCGCCGCCATTGTTGATTACTGGCCGGATGTGGTGGAATCTTCCCCGGACGACCGGCGGCGTGAAGGGACACCGATCGTGACACTCCCGCTAGCCGACGGCGGCGCACGCGACAGCGGCGCGGGGCCGGTCACCCGCCGCGCCCACGACGGCTTCCGGCAGCGGTACGGCGTACCGCCGGCCGGTGTGTGGGCGGCACCCGGGCGGGTCAACCTGATCGGCGAGCACACCGACTACAACGACGGCTTCGTGCTGCCGTTCGCCCTGCCGCACCGCACCGTCGTCGCGGCGAGCCTGGCGGAGCCGGCAGAGCAGGCCGCACCGGCAGAGCAGGGCTGGACCGTCTGGTCCGAGCAGTCCGGGGAGGAGATCGCGTTCAACACCGCCGACGCGGACCGGCCTGGCGCGGTCGACGGCTGGGGCGGCTACGTCGCCGGGGTGGTGTGGGCGCTGCGCGAGGCCGGGTACGCCGTACCGGCCGCCCGGTTGGCGATCGCCTCCGACGTACCGCTCGGTGCCGGCCTGTCGTCGTCGGCGGCGCTGGAGGCCGCGGTGCTGACCGCCCTGACCGACCTCGGCGGCCTCGGCCCCGACCGGCTGCCGGTGGACCGGCGTCCGGCGCTGGCCCAGCGGGCGGAGAACGGCTACGCCGGGGTGCCCTGCGGGATCATGGACCAGTCGGCGTCGATCCGCTGCCGGGCCGGGCACGCGCTGTTCCTGGACTGCCGGTCGCTCGACGTCGAGCACGTCCCGTTCGACCTGGCCGCCGCCGGGCTGGCCGTCCTGGTGGTCGACACCCGGGCCCCGCACCGGCACGTCTCCGGCGAGTACGCCGCCCGCCGGGCCGCCTGCGAGCGGGCAGCCGGGCTGCTCGGCGTGCCAGCGCTACGCGAGGTGCCGGTCGACGACCTACCGGCCGCGTTGGACCGGCTGCCGGACGACCCGACCCGACGCCGGGTCCGGCACGTGGTCACCGAGAACCACCGGGTCCGCGAGACGGTGACGCTGCTGCGGTCCGGCCGGATCCGCGAGATCGGTCCGCTGCTGACCGCCTCGCACGCGTCGATGCGCGACGATTTCGAGATCACCGTGCCGGAGGTGGACGTCGCGGTGACCGCAGCGCTGGCCGGCGGCGCGTACGGTGCCCGGATGACCGGCGGCGGCTTCGGCGGTTGTGTGTTGGCGCTGGTCGATGCGGATGCCGCCGACCGGGTGGCGGCCACAGTGGGCGCGGCGTACGCCGAGCACGGCTTCCCGCCGCCGACGTTCTTCACCGCCCTGCCCTGCACGGGAGCCGAACGGATCCACTAACCTCGCCGCGACACATTAGACCAGTGGCGGCGGAGGTGCCCGTGGTGCAGGAGATGACCGACCGGCCGGCGGAGGACATCCCGTTCCTGGTCCGGATCGACGGACGCCGGTTCCTGATCTGGGCCGGCGGGCTGGCCGCCGTCTGCTGGTTGCTGGCCGGTGGCCTGCTCGGCGGGGTGGCGTACCTGGTCGCGAGGGAGGCGGCGGTCGGCCGCTCGGCGACGATGGCGTTGGCCGGTCTGCCGGTGCTGCTGCTCGGCGGGTCGCTGGCCGCGACGGTTGTCATGTGGCACGGCCGGTTCACCGGCCGGGGCCCGGTGCTGGCCGCCGACCGGACCGGGGTCTGGGTGGCGAACGGCAGTTTCCGCGCCAACCCGGTCTGGCTGCCGTGGGAGGCGGTGTCGGCGGTACAGGTCCGGCGTACCGGGATCGAGGATCTGATTTTCATCGACGCGCAGACGCCGCACCCGGCGGTGCCGCCGGGCGCCCGGCTGATGGTGCCGACCATGCTGCTGGACTGCGGCAGCACCCAGATCGTGGCAGCGCTCGGCGCGCTGGCCGCCGGTCGGGCCCCGGTCTACGGACGCTGGTGAGCTCAGCCGGAAGGTCGGGCCCGCCGGTGACAGCGGACCCGACCCGTCGGCCCTGATCAGCCGGCTTCGATGATCATGCCGGCGGCGGCGGTCCGGTTCGTCGACTCGTCGATCAGGATGAAACCGCCGGTGGTCCGGTTCCGCCGGTACTCGTCGGTGAGCAGCGGGACCGTGGTCCGGAAGGTGACCCGACCGATGTCGTTGAGGCCGAGCTGGCTGGCCGACTCGTCGCGGTGCAACGTGTTGACGTCCAGCCGGTACTGCACGCCACGGACCACGGCGCGGGCGCTGCGGGTGGTGTGCTTGATGGCGTACTTGCCGCCCACCTGCAGCGGCCGCGTCTCGTCCATCCAGCAGATCATCGCCTCGACGTCCTGAGCCGGGGTGGGCGCGTTGTGCGGCCGGCAGATCAGGTCGCCCCGGGAGATGTCCAGCTCGTCGGTGAGCCGTACGGTCACCGACATCGGCGGGAACGCCTCGTCGACCGGGCCGTCGGCGGTCTCGATGCTGGCGATCGTGCTGGTCAGCCCGGACGGCAGCACCATCACCTCGTCGCCGGGCTTGAGCACCCCGGAGGCGACCTGGCCGGCGTAGCCGCGGTAGTCGGTGACGGTGGTCGACTGCGGCCGGATCACGTACTGCACCGGGAACCGCACGTCGACCAGGTTGCGGTCGGAGGCGATGTGCACGTGCTCCAGGTGGTGCAGCAGCGACGGGCCTTCGTACCAAGGGCTGTGCTCGGAGCGGGTGGCGATGTTGTCGCCGTTCAACGCCGAGATCGGGATGACCGACAGGTCGGGCACCTCAAGCTTGGCGGCGAAGGTGGTGAACTCGTCGGCGATCGCCTCGAAGGTCGACTGGTCCCAGTCGACCAGGTCCATCTTGTTGACGCAGAGCACCAGGTGCGGCACCCGCAGCAGTGAGCAGAGGAACGCGTGCCGGCGGGACTGCTCGACCAGGCCCTTGCGGGCGTCGACCAGGATCAGCGCCAGGTCGGCGGTGGAGGCACCGGTGACCATGTTGCGGGTGTACTGGGTGTGCCCGGGGGTGTCGGCGATGATGAACTTGCGCCGGGGGGTGGCGAAGTAGCGGTACGCCACGTCGATGGTGATGCCCTGCTCCCGCTCGGCGCGCAGGCCGTCGGTGAGCAGCGCCAGGTTGGTGTACTCGTCGCCCCGGGCCGCGCTGACCGCCTCGACCGCTTCCAGCTGGTCGGTGAAGAGCGACTTGGTGTCGTAGAGCAGCCGACCGATCAGGGTCGACTTGCCGTCGTCGACGCTGCCGGCGGTGGCGAACCGCAGCAGGTCCATGGCCCGGGTGGTGGGGGCGTCAGCCGTCACCGTCATCAGAAGTAGCCCTCCCGCTTGCGGTCCTCCATGGCGGCCTCACTGACCCGGTCGTCGCCCCGGGTGGCCCCGCGCTCGGTGATCCGGGTCGCCGCGACCTCGTCGATCACCTTCTCGACGGTGTCCGCCGGGGAGCGGACCGCTGCCGTGCAGGAGGCGTCACCGACGGTACGGTAACGAACCTGCTCGATGAACGGCGTCTCACCGGACCGGGGCTGGATGAACTCGTTGACGGCGTACAGCATGCCGTCGCGCTCGATCACCTCGCGCTCGTGGGCGAAGTAGATCGGCGGCAGCTCGATCCGCTCCCGGGCGATGTAGTGCCAGACGTCCAGCTCGGTCCAGTTGGACAGCGGGAAGACCCGGATCGACTCGCCCGGGTGGTGCCGGCCGTTGTACAGCGACCACAGCTCGGGGCGCTGGTTCTTCGGGTCCCACTGGCCGAACTCGTCGCGGAACGAGAAGACCCGCTCCTTGGCCCGGGCCTTCTCCTCGTCCCGGCGGGCCCCGCCGAACAGGGCGTCGAACCGGTACTTCTCGACCGCGGTCAGCAGCACCGGGGTCTGGATGCGGTTGCGCATCCCGTCCGGCGACTCGCGGACCAGCCCCGATTCCAGGGCTTCCGGCACGCTGGCGACGACCAGTTGCAGGCCGAGTTCGTCGACCCGGCGGTCCCGGTAGTCGAGCACCTCTTGGAAGTTGTGCCCGGTGTCGACGTGCATCACCGGGAACGGGATCCGGGCCGGGGCGAACGCCTTCTGCGCCAGCCGCAGCATGACGATCGAGTCCTTGCCGCCGGAGAAGAGCAGCACCGGCCGCTCCAGCTCGGCGACGACCTCGCGCATGACGAAGATGCTCTCCGCCTCCAGCGCGTCGAGGTGGGAGACGCGGTACGCGGTCGCGTTGGTCATCACACCCACCCCTGGTTGTGGGTCATCCGAAGCTTGGTCATCCGAATACCAGACCTTTCCGGTTGGCAAGCTGGAGATAGGGGGTCAGGATACCTGCAGATGCTGCCGCAACGCTGCGAGCAGTTTGCTGGCAAGATCTCGTCGGCAGACCACCAAATCTGGCAGCCGCGGGTTGGCCTCGTTGTATCGCAGCGCGGTTCCGTCGATCCGGGAAGCGTGCAGACCGGTGGCGGTCGCCACGGCGACCGGCGCGGCCGAGTCCCACTCGTACTGGCCGCCGGCGTGCACGTAGGCGTCGGCGTCGCCAGCGATCACCGCAGCGATCTTGGCGCCGGCCGAGCCCATCGGCACCAGCTCCGCACCGAGCTGCTCGGCGAGCGCGGTGACGAAGGCCGGTGGCCGGCTGCGGCTGGCGGCCAGCCGGATCGCGCCGCCGGCCGACGCCGCCGCCGGCATCGGCGGGTACGGCGGCGGGTGCTCGGTGCTGATCGTGCGGTGCTGGGCGGGCAGTCCCACCGCGCCGGCGACCAGCCGGTGCGGGGTGGAGCCGCTGCGTGACCAGAGCGCCACATGCACCGCCCAGTCGGCCCGGCCCTCCTCAGAGAACTCCCGGGTGCCGTCGAGCGGGTCGATGATCCACACCCGGTCGGCGGTGAGCCGGGACGGCCCGGCGTCCGTCGATGTCTCGGCGTCCGGGTCCGGCAGCGCCTGGCGGGCGCCGTCGTCCTCCTCCGACAGCACCGCGTCCGCCGGCCGCCAGCGGGCCAGTTCGGTACGGAGCAGGTCGTGGGAGACCTTGTCACCGGCCGCCTTGAGCGCGGTCGGGTCGGCGTACCCCAGCTCCTCACGGACCTGGAGCAGCGACTCGCCGGCGCGCCCGGCGAGCCATCGGGCGAATGCGGCGTCGGTTACCGGCGGCGTGCTCATCTGGCTCCTCTCCTACCTGCCCGGCGGGCACCGGGCCGTCACCCGGAATCCACGGGCGGTGTTCTGCCCGGTTCACGATCCAGCTGTCCCAGATGTAACGCCACAGCCGCCTTTCAGGTGCTGTGGTACGTGTTCTGGGCCCACTCGAGCCCTCGGACGACCACCGCTTCCACCAGGTCAGCGGCCCGATCGACGAGAAAGTCGAGTTCCTTGCGTTCAGTTGTCGAGAAATCTGACAAAACATAATCTGCTGGATCCTGTCGACCGGGCGGACGCCCGATCCCGAACCTGACCCGCAGGTACTCCCTGCTGCCGAGCGACCGGGACATGGAGCGCAGCCCGTTGTGGCCGCCCTCTCCACCGCCCTGCTTCACTCGCAGTCGACCGTAGTCGATGTCCAGCTCGTCGTGCACCGTGACGATCTGCTCGACCGGCACCTTGTAGAACTTCGCCAACGCGACCACCGGGCCACCGGAGAGGTTCATGAACGTCAGCGGCTTCGCCAGCACCAGCTTCGGCCCGCCCAGGCCGAGCCGTCCCTCGCCGGACTCGGCCGTCGCCCGCCGGTGCCGGCTCAACCGCACACCCAGCCGGACGGCGAGCAGGTCCGCGACCATGAACCCGACGTTGTGCCGGTTACGGGCGTACTCCCGGCCGGGGTTGCCCAGCCCCACAACCAGCCACGGCGCCGTCTCCACCACACCTCCTGAAACGGATCAAGGCGTCACCGCCGCGGCAGGGCCGGCAGCGGGACGCCCGGATCGTCGAACGGCAGGTCAGACCGGCTGCTCGGCGGCACCTTCGGCGACGGACTCCTCAGCCGTCTCCTCGCCGGTCTCCGTGTCGAGCTGAGCGGCGGTCGGCGCGGCGGAGACCACCACGAGCACGGTCGCCGGGTCGCCGGTCAGCTCGACCCCGCCCGGCAGCTGAACGTCGCCGGCGGTGACGTGCGAGCCGGCCTCCAGGCCCTCGATCGACACTTCCAGCGACTCCGGCACCCGGGTCGCCTCGGCGCTGACCGACAGCGAGTCGTGCTCGTGCATCACCAGGGTGCCCTTGGCCGGCTCACCGACCAACTGCACCGAGATGTCCACGGTGACCTTCTCGCCCCGGCGGACCAGCAGCAGGTCGACGTGCTCGAAGGTGTCCTTGACCGGGTCACGCTGGATCGCCTTGGTCAACGCCAGCGCCTGGGTGCCGTCGGTGATCTCGATGGCGAACAACTGGTTGGCACCGCCGTGCCGGATCGCGGCGGCGAACTCACGGGCGGGCAACGCGATGTGCTTGGGCTTCTCGCCGTGGCCGTACAGCACGGCGGGCACCTTACCGGCCCGGCGGGTACGGCGGGCACCACCCTTACCGAACTCGGTGCGGGGCTCGGCGCTGATCTTTACCTCGGACACGGGAGTACTCCTGGAGTTTCGGCAGTGCGTGCGGGGGAACCTGATCCGGCTCCGGAGAGACGGACGCGATGTCGGCGGTGCCGGGCGAAGGGGCACGCTGGGCGCTCGTCCAACTGGGCAGTGCCCGGAGCACCGCGTCGATCACGGTGCTTCCGGGCGGCAGCGCTTCGTCAGCAGCGGCCCGCAGGGCACCCTCGCCGTGGCAACCGCACCAGTCTACCCGAGGCCGGTGAACAGGTTCAGGCAGTACCCCTGTGCAGTCAGGCTCAGCCCGCGCGGGCGCGGGCCGTAGATCAGCTCAGCCCGCGCGGGCGCGGGCCGTAGATCAGCTCAGCCCGCCGAACAGCGTCGTCACCGAGCCGTCGTCGAAGACCTCGCGGATCGCCCGGGCCAGCAGCGGCGCGATGGACAGTACGGTGAGCTTGTCCAACTGCTTCTCCGCCGGCAGCGGCAGGGTGTTGGTCACCACCACCTCGCTGATCCGGCTGTTCTTCAACCGCTCGGTGGCCGGGTCGGACAGCAACGCGTGGGTGGCCGCGACCGCGATGTCCGACGCACCTGCGTCGTAGAGGATCTCCGCCGCCTTGGTGATCGTCCCACCGGTGTCGATCATGTCGTCGACGATCAGGCAGACCCGGCCCTCGACGTCGCCGACCACCCGGTTCGCCACTACCTGGTTCGGCTTGAGCGGGTCCCGGGTCTTGTGAATGAAGGCCAGCGGGCAGCCGCCGAGCCGGTCGGTCCAGCGCTCGGCCACCCGGACCCGGCCCGAGTCCGGGGCGACCACGGTCATCGGCCGCCCGGCGAACCGGCTCTCGACGTAGCCGGCCAGGATGTCCATCGCGAAGAGGTGGTCGACCGGGCCGTCGAAGAAGCCCTGGATCTGCGCGGTGTGCAGATCGACAGTGAGGATCCGGTCCGCGCCGGCGGTGCGCAGCAGGTCGGCGATCAGCCGGGCGGAGATCGGCTCCCGGCCGCGGTGCTTCTTGTCCTGACGTGAGTACGGGTAGAACGGCAGCACCACGGTGATCCGCTTGGCCGAACCACGCTTCAGCGCGTCGATCATGATCAGGGTCTCCATCACCCAGCGGTTGACGCCGTGGGTGACCGACTGGACGACGAACGCGTCCGAGCCGCGGACCGACTCCTTGAACCGGACGAAGATCTCACCGTTGGAGAACTCGTACGAGTCGGCCGGGGTGGGTGCGATGCCGAGCACTTCACCGATCTCCTCGGCGAGCTCGGGGAAACCCCGGCCGGTGAAAAGCATCAGGCTCTTGCGGTTCTCGGCGACGATGCTGCCCATCGAGACGTCTGCTCCCGTCAGGGTGGTTGCGGACGCCGACCTGGCTGGGCCGTACGCCGCTGGACTAGTCAGTCGCAGTATCTCCCGGAACCGGGTCAGTGACACCGTGATGGTGGGCCGCTTCACCGTTACCAGCCCCGACCTGCCCGTTCCCGGCATCGGCCGGGCTGTTCCCGGCACTGGCCGTACCGGCCGTGGCACGTTCGGCCGCCGCCGCGGCGGCGGTACCCGGCCGGCGGGACCGCACCCAGCCGTCGACCGTGCGCTGCTGGGCCCGGGTGACGGCGAGCGCGCCGGGCGGCACGTCCCGGTTCACCACGCTGCCCGCTCCGACGTACGCACCGGCGCCGATCTCGACCGGGGCGATCAGGCTGCTGTCGCAGCCGACGAAGGCGGACTCCCCGACCGTGGTGTGGCTCTTGTGCACCCCGTCGTAGTTGACGAAGATCGTCGCCGCGCCGATGTTGGCCCGGGCACCGATCGTGGCATCCCCGACGTAGCTCAGGTGTGGCACCTTGGCACCCGCGCCGATCTGCGACTTCTTCACCTCGACGAAGGTGCCGACCTTGGCCCGCTCGTCGAGCTGGGCGTCCGGGCGCAGATAGGCGTACGGCCCGACGCTCGCGCCGGCGCCGATCCGGGCCTGCACGGCGTGCGACCGCAGCACGGTCGCGCCCGCGCCGACGGCAGTGTCGATCAGCGTGACGTCCGGCCCGACGGTGGCCTCGGCACCGACCGTGCTGGTGCCGTACAGCTGGGTGTTCTGCTCGACGACGGCGTCACGTTCCAGGCGTACCGTCACGTCGATCCAGGTGGTGGCCGGGTCGAGGATGCTCACCCCGGCGCGCATCCAGCCCTCGTTGACCCGGTCGGCGAGCAGCCGGCGCAACCGGGCCAGCTCCACCCGGTCGTTGCAGCCCAGGGTCTCGGTCACGTCGGTCGCGACGTGCACGCCGACCGGCGCTCCGGCGGCGGCCAGCAGGCCGACGGCGTCGGTCAGGTACTCCTCGCCCTGGTCGTTGTCGGTGGTGAGTTTACCGAGCGCGTCGCGCAGCCCGGCCGCGTCGAAGGCGTAGATCCCGGCGTTGATCTCGCGGATCCGGCGCTGCTCCGGGCTGGCGTCGCGCTCCTCGACGATGCGTTCCAGGCCGCCGGCCGGGTCGCGGACGATCCGCCCCAGACCGGTCGGGTCGGCGACCTCGGCGGTCAGTACGGTGGCGGCCGCCCCGGCCGACTCGTGTGCCTCGATCAGCTCGGCGACCGTCTCCGGACGCAGCAGCGGTACGTCGCCGTTGAGCACCACGACGGTGCCGGTGGCGTCGGGGGCGGCCGCCATCGCCAGCCGGACCGCGTGCCCGGTGCCGTGCTGCTCGGCCTGCAGCACCGGCACGGCCGCCGGGGCGATCTCCGACAGGTGGGCGGTGACCTGCTCGGCGCGGTGGCCGACGACGACCAGGGTGCGCTCGGCGGCGGCGGCCGTGGCGGCGGTGAGGACGTGCCCGACCAGGGTCCGACCGAGCAGCGGGTGCAGCACCTTGGGTAGCGCCGATTTCATCCGCTTGCCTTCGCCGGCAGCGAGGACGACCACGGTACGGGACCGGGGCTGGATCACGAGAAATGCTCCCGTCAGGGCGGCGGCACACCTGCTTGACCTGGCACGACACCCAGCGTCACCGCCGGCGGTCTGGGTGTTGCGGGAAGCTCGGCCGCTAGGACTCGAACCTAGAATATCGGGACCAAAACCCGAGGTGTTGCCAATTACACCACGGCCGACCGTGCTACGGGCACAGCCTAGCGTGCCGGGCGGATTCCGGCGTACTCCCGTTCGCCCGACCGTGAAACCCGACCGTGGGACCCGACCCTGAAACTCGACCATAGAAAACTACGGCCCCGTAGGTTACGGTGACGTAGGCGTAAGTTCCCGTTCTTTCACCGCTGGCCGCCGCACCGGCTGGAACGCCCCGGCGCACCGCGGTCGAACCGTCACCGCTGCGAGGTGCCATGTCAACCGCCCTACTCGAGCCACCACCGACCAACCCCGGACCCGCCCCCAAGCCGCTGACCGTCGGCAAACAGTCGATCGGTGTGCTGATCGCCCTCGGCGCCTTCGTGACTGTCCCGTTCCTGGCGCTGATCGCCGCCGTACCGGTCGCCTGGGGCGGCTGGCTGGGCTGGACCGACGTCGCCATCGGGCTGGTCTTCTACGTGGTAGCCGGACTGGGCATCACCGTCGGGTTCCACCGGTACTTCACCCACGGCTCGTTCAAGGCGAAGCGGTGGCTGCGGATCACCCTGGCGCTCGCCGGCTCGCTGGCGATCGAGGGCAACGTGATCCAGTGGGTCGCCGACCACCGCCGGCACCACGCCTTCAGCGACATCGAGGGCGACCCGCACTCGCCGTGGCGCTTCGGCACCAGCGTCTGGGGGCTGACCAAGGGCCTGCTCTACGCCCACGTCGGCTGGTTGTTCCACCGCGACCTGACCAACCAGGAGCGGTTCACCCCGGACCTGCTCGCCGACAAGGACATCCGGCGCATCGACCAGCTCTTCCCGGCGCTGGTCGTGTTCACCATGCTCGCCCCGGCGGCGATCGGCGGCCTGGCCACCTGGTCCTGGCAGGGCGCGCTGACCGCGTTCTTCTGGGCCGGCCTGGTCCGGGTGGCGCTGCTGCACCACATCACCTGGTCGATCAACTCGGTCTGCCACGTCTACGGCGAACGGCCGTTCGAGGTGCGGCAGGGGGACAAGGCGTCGAACTTCTGGCCGCTGGCCATCCTGTCCTTCGGCGAGAGCTGGCACAACCTGCACCACGCCGACCCGACCTGCGCCCGGCACGGCGTACTGCGCGGGCAGATCGACATCTCCGCGCGGGTGATCTGGCTGCTGGAGAAGACCGGTGCGGTCTCCAACGTCCGCTGGCCGAAGCCCGATCGGATCGCAGCCAAGCTGGTCAAGCCGGCCGGCTGAGCCGGACTGCGGCCGGTACGGCTACCCACCGGGTCGGTGCGGGCACCGACCCGGTGGCCCGGCACTGGCAGGATGAGCCAAGTGACGGACAACCGAACCACCAACGGTGACGCTTCACCGGGCGGCACACCGGCACCGCCACCGCCACCGGCGGTGCCGGCCAAATCGAACTCCCGGGTCCGCATGTCGGCCGCGCAACGGCGGGAACAGCTGATCACCATCGGGCGGCAGCTCTTCGCCGAGCGGGGGTTCGACGCCACCTCCATCGAGGAGGTCGCCTCCCGGGCGAAGGTCTCCAAGCCGGTGGTGTACGAGCACTTCGGCGGCAAGGAAGGGCTGTACGCGGTCGTGGTGGACCGGGAGGTCCGCGCCCTGCTCGACCGGATCACCACCGCGCTGACCGCCGGGCACCCGCGTGAGCTGCTGGAGCAGGCCGCCCTGGCGTTGCTGGACTACATCGAGGCGGAGACGAACGGTTTCCGGGTGCTGGTCCGCGAATCGCCGCTGCTGTCGGCCGCCGGCAACTTTTCCAGCGTGATGAACGACGTGGCGCACCAGGTGGAACACATCCTCGGCGCCGAGTTCAAGAGCCGGGGGTACGACCCGAAGCTCGCCGAGCTGTACTCCCAGGCGCTGGTCGGGATGGTCGCGCTGACCGGGCGCTGGTGGCTGGAGGTACGCAAGCCGCGCAAGGAGACGGTCGCCGCGCACCTGGTCAACCTGGCCTGGAACGGTCTGTCCCACCTGGAAGCGAAACCCACCCTGCTGACCCGGCGCCGCAACCACTGACCGCCGGGCCGGGCAGGATCGGTCCGGACGGGGTCGGACCGGCGCGGCGCTCACCGCCGGGCCCGCTCGGCCGGGCGGTGCGCGCCGCGCCGGTAGCGTTCCTCATCGCCGGCCGCCTCGGCCGGCCCCACCTTGTCGTACAGGCCGGTAGCCAGGAAGACCAGGCCGAAGATCAGCGACACGATCACGGTCGACATCGAGAAGTTCAGAAAGTTCGCGTCGGTCTGCAGCAGAGCCATCATCAGCAGACCGGTGACCATGAAGACCACCGCGATGGTGAGGTTGGCGAGGTGCCCGGCCCGGCCACCGATGATCGCCCCGATCAGGATCAGCCCGCCGTAGACGATCGAGGAGATCGAGAACGCGAGGTTGGTGCGCAGCCCGAGCACCCAGACGTCGTCCCGGGCGAACAGCGAATCACCCCAGGTGGCGACCGTTCCGGCGATGCCGAAGATCAGCACGTACAGGCCGGTCAGCCCGGCGATCGTCCGATAGACCGGCCGCAGCGGGTGGTTGACCGGAATGTGCGCCATGGCTGCCGCTCCTGTCGCCGATCCAGGGCCCCGCGTCGCGGCGACGCGGGCCGTCTTTCCCCGGATTCTCCCGCCGTGAGCGGGTGGCGCGCAGCCGAACCGACCGGTAGGCGGCCGCGGATCAGCCGGATCGGCCGCCCGGATCAGCGACCCCGGACCAGAGCGCCGGACCAGGTCAGAGCACCAGCCGGCCGTCCCGCCACGCCTGGGCCTCCTGCTCGGTGCCGGTCCGGCCGTACATGGCGGCCATCAGCAGCACCAGGCCGATGATCATGACGACCAGGCAGGTGCTGACCGTGAAGTTGAGGAAGTTGGCGTCGGTGCGCAGCACCGCCAACTCGGCCAGGCTCAGCGCCATCAGACCGTACGCCAGCGCCTTGTTGATCGCCGTGTCGATGTTGCGGCCGAGCCCTACGCCGGCCAGCACAGCCACGCCCAGCACCAGGCACAGCCCGGAGAAGCCGAGGTTGGCGCCCTGACCGAGCACCCGGCTGTCGTTCTGCGCGAAGAGGTCGTCGCCGCTGGTGACGATGATCCCGACGACACCGAAGATCACCAGGTAGAGGCCGGTCAGCGCGGCGACCGCCCGGTAGATCGGCCGGGCGGGGTGGTTGACGGGGGTGTGCATGGGGTCTGCTCCAACGCCGACGGGGGGTGGTCGCCGACGATTGTCGCTCATCGCCCGCGACCAGCGGGGGGTGGCCCCGGCCGGCGCGGCCCAGCTCACCAACCGGCCCGGCCCGCTCACCTGACGCCTAGCTCACCTGCTCGGCCAGGGCGAGCCACTCCTCCTCGGTACGGCTGCGCTGCGCCTGCACCTCACGCAGTCGGGCGTCCAGCTCGGCGAGCCGGTTGAAGTCGGTGGCGTGCCGGGCAAGCTCCTCGTGCAGCGCCGCCTCCTGCTGCTCCAGCTTGCCGACCTGGCGCTCCAGCCGGGCCAGCTCCTTGCGGGCCGCCCGCAGGTCACCGGCGGACAGCCCGCCACCGGCGGCGTCACTCGCCGGCCGCTCGCCGGTCACCGCCGGGCCGGCCGCACCGGAACCCGCCGACCGGCCGGCCCCGGCGGCCCGCGCCGCACCCGAGCCGGCGGCACCGCCGGCCCGGGCCAGGTACTCGTCGACCCCGCCGGGCAGGTGCACCAGCCGGCCGTCGCCGAACATGCCGTACGCCTCGTCGGTGACCCGCTCGATCAGGTACCGGTCGTGGCTGGCCACGATCAGCGTGCCCGGCCACGAGTCGAGCAGGTCCTCCAGCGCCGCCAGGGTGTCGGTGTCCAGGTCGTTGGTGGGCTCGTCGAGCAGCAGCACGTTCGGCTCGCCGGCCAGCAGCCGCAGCAGCTGCAGCCGACGACGTTCGCCCCCGGACAGGTCACCGACCGGGGTCCACAGCCGCCGGTCGGTGAAGCCGAACATCTCGGCGAACTGGGTGGCGGCCAGTTCCCTGTCGCCGAACACCACCCGGCGGGCGACCTCCTCCACCGCCTCCAGCACCCGCAGCTCGCTGGGGAGTTCGGCCAGCTCCTGGGACAGAAACGCCGGCCGGACCGTCGCCCCGGTGACCACCCGACCCTGCTGCGGGGCGCGGACCCCGGCCAGCAGCCGCAGCAAGGTGGTCTTGCCGGCACCGTTGGCACCGACGATCGCGAACCGGTCCCCCGGGCCGATCTGCCAGGTCAGCCCGTCGAGGATCAGCTTGTCCCCGGCGTACGCGGTGACGTCGTCCAGCTCGTAGACCTGCTTGCCGAGCCGGGCGGTGGCCAGCCGGTGCAGCGACACGGTGTCGCGCGGCGGCGGCACGTCGGCGATCAGCGCGTTGGCCGCCTCGATCCGGAACCGCGGCTTGGAGGTACGGGCCGGTGGGCCTCGGCGCAGCCAGGCGATCTCCTTGCGGAGCAGGTTCTGCCGGCGGGCCTCGGTGGCCGCCGCGACCCGCTCCCGTTCGGCGCGGGCCAGCGTCCAGGCGGCGAACCCGCCCTCGTAGGCGCGGACCGTCTGGTCGGCGACCTCCCAGGTGTCGGTGCAGACCTCGTCGAGGAACCACCGGTCGTGCGTGACCACCACCAGCGCGCCCCGGCGACGCTGCACCAGGTACGCGGCGAGCCAGGCCACCCCGGCGACGTCCAGATGGTTGGTCGGCTCATCGAGGATGAGCAGCTCGGCCGGGCGGATCAGCAACGCGGCCAGGGCGATTCGGCGCCGCTCGCCGCCGGACATCGGCCCGACCGGCTGGTCCAGACCGAGGTGCGGCATGCCGAGACCGTCCAGGACGGTACGCACCCCGGCGTCGCCGGCCCACACGTGCTCGGCGCCGAACCCCTCGGCCAGCCACGCAGTGCCGAGCACCACGTCCCGTACGGTGGCGTCGCCGGCCAGCTCGAGCGTCTGGGGCAGCGCGGCGACCCGCAGGTCCCGGCGGTGGGTGACCCGTCCGGCGTCGGGTTCCTCGGCCTTGGTGAGCAGCCGCAGCAGGGTCGATTTCCCGGCGCCGTTGAGACCGACGACGCCGATCCGGTCGCTGTCGTCCAGGCCCAGCGAGACCTCGGTGAGCAGCTGCCCAGCGGCGCCGTAGCCCTTGGACACCCGGTCCAGATTGACGATGTTCACCATCAGACCAGCCTGGCACCGGCGACGGCGCCGTGCGCGAGGTGCACGTCGCGGCAGACGCCGGCGTCGTCGAGCGCGGCCGCGACGGTCGCCGCGCCGGCCGCGTCCGCCGCCAGGAAGACACAGGTCGGGCCGGACCCGGAAACCATACCGGCCAACGCCCCGGCGGCCACCCCAATGTCCAGCACCTGCTTGATCGCCGGACGCATGGACAGCGCGGCCGGCTCGAGATCGTTGCCGAGCGCGCCGGCCAGCACCTGCGGATCTCGCTGGCGCAGCGCGGCCAGCAGCTCGTCGGCGGCGCCGACCGGTGGCGGCGCCGCACCGGCCGCCCGCAGCCGGTCCAACTCGGCGTACACCTCGGGGGTGGACAGGCCGCCGTCGGCCACCGCGACGACCCAGTGCCAGGTGGTGGGTCGGGCCAGCACCGGGCTGATCGCCTCGCCCCGGCCGGTGCCCAGCGCGGTGCCGCCGTGCAGCAGGAACGGTACGTCCGAGCCGAGGCCGGCGGCCAGCCCGGCCAGGTCGTCACGGGACAGCCCGGTCCCCCACAGTTCGTCGCAGGCGACCAGCGCGGCGGCGGCGTCCGCGCTGCCGCCGGCCAGGCCGGCCGCGAGCGGGATCGGCTTGCGCAGGTGCAGTCGGGCGTGCGCGGGGACCCGGGCGTGCGCGGCCAGCGCCCGTGCGGCGCGCAGCACCAGGTTGGAGTCGTCCAGTGCCAACTCGCCGGTGCCCTCACCGTCCATGGTCAGGATCAGGGTGTCGGCCCGCCGGGCGGTCAGCTCGTCGTAGAGCGCGATCGCGTGGTAGACAGTGCTCACCTCGTGGTAACCGTCGGGCCGGAGCGGGCCGACGGCCAACCGCAGGTTGATCTTGGCTGGCACCCGCACCTTGACCGAATTGCGCGCACCGCGACGGAAACCGTCGTCCTCGTCGCCCGGCCGCCACGCCTCGGTCACCGGGAAATACCCCGGCTGAGGTGGGCCGCGCGGGTACCTCTCGTCACGATCACGGCCGCCAGCCTACTCGGCCACCGTTTCGGCCAGCGGCGCCGCCGCAGCGATCGCCGCGAACTGGGCCACGGTCAACGCCTCGCCCCGCGCACCCGGGTCGACCCCGGCCGTGGCCAGCACCGCCGCCGCCCGGTCCGCGCCGCCGGCCCAGCCGGCCAGCGCCGCCCGCAGCGTCTTGCGGCGCTGCGCGAACGCGGCGTCCACCACGGCGAAGACCTGCCGCCGGAACCGGTCCACCGGCTGACCCGCCGGCACCGCCGGTGGCTCGCGGCGGGTGAACGCGACCAGCCCGGAGTCGACGTTGGGCACCGGCCAGAACACGCTCGGCGGCACCCGACCGACGGTGCGGGCGGCAGCGTACCAGGCCAGCTTCACCGACGGTACGCCGTACGTGCGCGAGCCCGGACCGGCGACCAGCCGGTCGGCCACCTCCTTCTGCACCATCACCAGCCCCTGCCGGAGGCCGGGCAGCTCGGCGAGCAGGTGCAGCACCACCGGCACCGCCACGTTGTACGGCAGGTTGGCCACCAGCGCGGTCGGTTCCGGCCCGCCGAGCCCGGCGGCGGTGATCCGCAGGGCGTCGGCGGTGTGCACGGTCAGCCGGGCGAGGTCACCTCCGCAGCCGGCGACGGTCGACGGCAGCGCGCCGGCCAGCACCGAATCGATCTCCACGGCGTGCAGGTGGCGTACCTGGTCGAGCAGGCCCAGGGTCAGCGAGCCGAGCCCGGGGCCGATCTCCAGCACCACCGCGTCCGGCGGCAGGTCGGCGGCGGAGGCGATCCGCCGGACCGTGTTCGGGTCGTGCACGAAGTTCTGCCCGAGCCGTTTGGTGGGCGCCACCGCCAGCCGGCCGGCCAGCTCCCGGATCTGCGCCGGGCCGAGCAGCTCCGTCACCGGCTCACCATGGCCCGAACACCCGGTCGCCGGTGGCCGAGATCGCGGCGCACAGCTCTGCCAGGTCGCTGCCGGTGACCTCGGCCAGCAGCCGGACGGTGTGCGGGATCAGATAGGAAGCGTTCGGCCGGCCCCGGTGCGGCATCGGCGTCAGGTACGGCGCGTCGGTCTCCACCAGCATCTGCTCGACCGGCGTCACGGCGGCCGCGGCGCGCAGGCCGGCGGCGTTGCCGAAGGTCACCGTACCGGCGAAGCTGAGCACGAAGCCGCGCCGCACGCAGTCGGCGGCGAAAGCCGCGTCGCCGGAGAAGCAGTGCATCACCACGGTCTGCGGGGCGCCTTCGGAGTCGAGCACCCGCAGCACGTCGGCGTGCGCGTCCCGGTCGTGGATCACCAGCGGCTTGCCGTACCGTTTGGCGATCGCGATGTGCGCCCGGAAGCTGGCCTGCTGCGCGGCGAGGCCGTCCGGCCCGGTCCGGAAGTGGTCCAGCCCGGTCTCGCCGATGCCCCGCACCCGGTCGGCGGCGGCCAGCGCCTCGATCTCCCGCAGCGCCTCGTCCAGGTCGGCCAGTCGGGGTGCCTCGTTGGGGTGCAGGGCGACCGTGGCGACCACCGCCGGGGTGCCGGCCGCCAGCTCGGCGCCCCAGCGCGACGACTCCAGGTCGACACCGACCTGGACCAGCCGGTCGACGCCGACCGCCGCGGCCCGGGCGATCAGGGTGGCCACCGGATCGCCGGTGTCCCGGCCGGGCACCGCCGGTTCGGCGACGGTCAGGTCCAGGTGGGTGTGGCTGTCGATCACCGGTACGGGCAGCGGGTCGGGTGGCGGTGGGAACTCCCCGGCCCGGCGGGCGGCCCGTTGGCGGCGGGTCTCGGCTGGCTGCGTCATCATCGGACAGCATCACACGCCCCGCTCCGGCCGGTTCACCGGCCCACCCGGGCGGCACCGTCAATGGACATCCGGCGGCAACCGCGCGTTCACCCGAAGCAGTGACCCGGCAACTACCTTCGGCGACGTGACTCTGAGCTCTGCGCGTGGCGGCGTCGCCGATGCCCCGGCCGGTCTGCACGTCCGCTTCGAGGGAGCGGTCTACCCGGCTGAGGAGATCGCCCGGGGTGCCGCGTACCGGCTGGTCAGTTTGGACCCGGTGGCCGGCTTCCAGCGCGACGGCCGGGGCCGCTGGTTCCGCCACGTGCACGCCAGCGAGGTCGGCCCGGTCTCCGGCGCGGGTGCCTCCGGTGGCGGCGCGGCGGCGGACGACCGCGTCGACGATCCGGGCGACAGTCCGCTGATGGCCCCGTTGACCCGGGCCGCCAGCTGGGCGGATCTGCACCAGATGAGCCAGACCCCGGCCTTCGCCGGCAATCCGGCGATCACCGTGGTCCGGCGTACCGCGACGGTCCGGCGCGGCACCCGGATGATGAAGGTCCTCTCCGGCCGGCAGGTGGCCGGATTCCTGCGTGGCTGGTCGCCGGCCGGTTTCTGCTACCGGGAGTACGACATCGCGCATCTACGCACTCCGGCCGACCTGGCCCTGCTGCGCACCGACGACGGAGGCGGGCGGGACAGCCTGGAGGTGGCGTACGCGCTGCGCTGGCGGGCCATCGGCGCCGACGACTACGAGATCCCGGCCGGGCCGGCGCACCAGGGGCTGGTGGCCATGCCGCCGCGGGACCGGATCGGCCCGCCGGTGCTCGGCACCGGGTTCACCCCGAGCGAGCGTCACCTGATCCCCGAATTCGTCACCGCCGGCTGCACCGACCTGCCGATGCCGGCCAACGCCGCCCTGCTGGCGTACACCCCGGACGGCGCGGAGGTGGTGCTGTACACCTACCAGCCGGAGCAGCGCGGCTGGATCCGGATGGCCGGGCCGCAGCGACGGCACCTGCTCGACGGCATCCCCGACGTCCCGTCGGACCAGGAGTACCTGCGCACCGGCGACCTGCCGCAGTCGACCCAACTCGTCGGCACCCACGCCGGCCAGACCTACGAGGCGGTCGCCGACCCGCCGCACGAGTTCCGGGTGCTGGCGATGACCCGGGCCGCCCGCTACCCGGTCGATTCGCTGGCCCGCCGGGTGCGGCTCGCCACCTGGCGCGACGCCCGCTGCCAGGTGCTGCGGCAGGACTCCGGGTGGAGCCGGCTGCGGCTGTGCCGGCCCACCCCGGAGGCGGTCGCGTCGCTCGGCGCGCAGTGCTACGAACGCGGGGTGTACGAGGTGTGGGCACCGAGTGTGGAGATCTCCGACGAAGGCCCGACCGACCTGCCGTACCAGCTGTGAACCAGCCGCGCCGTCGCGCGGTCAGCCGGTGAGCCGGGCCAGCTCCTCGTCGACGATGGACTCGTCGAGCTTGCGGAACACCGGCTTCGGCGCGGCCAGCGGTCGGCCGACCTCGACCGGGGTGGACTCCCACCGGGCACCGTCGCGGTAGTCACCGGTGAGGATCGGGTACGCCGGACCGGCGTCGAGGTCGTCGACCTCGACGATCCGGGGCATCGGCGCGTGTACGCCGGTGCCGCCGAGCAGCTCGTGGATCTTCTGCGCCGAGTGTGGCAGGAACGGGGTGAGCAGGGTGTTCGCGTCCGTCACGACCTGCAGGGCGACGTGCAGAACGGTGCCCATCCGGGGCTTGTCCGCCTCTCCCTTGAGCTTCCACGGGGCCTGGTCGGACAGGTAGCGGTTGGCCTCGGCGACCACCCGCATCGCCTCCCCGATCGCCTGCTTCTGCCGGTGCCGTTCGATCAGGGCACCGACCGTACCGAACGCGGCCCGGCTGGTCGCCAGCAGCGCCTCGTCGGCGGCGGTCAGCCCGGCCGGGTCGACCGGCGGGATGGCGCCGAAGTTCTTCGCGGCCATCGAGATCGACCGGTTGACCAGGTTGCCCCAGTCGTTGACCAGTTCGTCGTTGTTGCGGCGCCGGAACTCGGCCCAGGTGAAGTCGGTGTCCTGGCTCTCCGGGCCGGCCACGGCGATGAAGTAGCGCAGCGCGTCGGCGTCGTAGCGGGCCAGGAAGTCCCGCACGTAGATGACCACCTGGCGGGAGGAGGAGAACTTACGCCCCTCCATGGTCAGGAACTCGCTGGAGACCACCTCAGTGGGCAGGTTGAGCCGGCCGAGCCGACCGGAGTCGCCGCCGTGGTCGCCCTCGCCGGAGTAGCCGAGCAGCAGCGATGGCCAGATCACCGAGTGGAAGACGATGTTGTCCTTGCCCATGAAGTAGTACGCGCGAGCGTCCTTGCCCTGTGCGTCCGCTGTCCACCAGCGGCGCCAGGCGTCCGGGTCACCGGACCGCCGGGCCCACTCGATCGAGGCCGACAGGTAGCCGATCACCGCGTCGAACCAGACGTAGATCCGCTTGTCGCCGCGCTCGCGCCAGCCGTCCAGCGGGATCGGCACGCCCCACTCCAGGTCCCGGGTGATCGCCCGGGGCTGCAGGTCGTCGAGCAGGTTACGGGAGAACCGCAGCACGTTGGGCCGCCAGCCGTCGCGGGTGTCCAGCCACTTGCCGAGTGCCTCGGCGAACGCCGGCAGGTCGAGGAAGAAATGCTCGGTCTCGACGAAGTTCGGCGTCTCCCCGTTGATCTTGGAGCGCGGGTCGAGCAGCTGGACCGGGTCGAGCTGGTTGCCGCAGTTGTCGCACTGGTCGCCCCGGGCGGCGTCGTAGCCGCAGATCGGGCAGGTGCCCTCGATGTAGCGGTCCGGCAGGGTGCGACCGGTCGACGGGGAGATCGCGCCGAGGGTGGTCTTCGCAACGATGTAGCCGTTGCGGTGCAACGTCTCGAACAGCTCCTGGACCACCTGATAGTGGTTGCCGGTGGTGGTCCGGGTGAACAGGTCGTAGGACAGGCCGAGCCCGTGCAGGTCCTCGACGATCACCCGGTTGTACCGGTCGGCCAGCTCACGCGGCTTGAGCCCTTCGCTGTCGGCCTGCACCTGGATCGGGGTGCCGTGCTCGTCGGTGCCGGAGATCATGAGCACGTCGTGGCCGGCCATCCGCATGTACCGGCTGAACACGTCGGAGGGCACCCCGAAACCGGAGACGTGGCCGATGTGGCGGGGCCCGTTGGCGTAGGGCCAGGCGACCGCCGCGAGAACGTGACTCATGCGACCAGCCTAGTTAGTGTCACCAGGCGTACGCGAACGGGTTGCCGAGCCGCCCGGCGGAGCGCGACACGCCTGGGGGGCTTCGCCCCGGCTCCGCGTAGCGGGGTGTCAAATGGCGGGGTGACCGGGGAACCCAGCATGCCGGAGTCCGACGGGCCGCCTACCGCCCCACCCGCCCGGGAACCGACCGCCTCACCCGCCCGGGAACCGGCGAGCGCTCCCGGGCAGCGTCGGCGGCGGCCGAGCCCCTGGGCGACGGCCGGGCCGGAGGGCACCTGGTGGCACGGCGGCGCACCCGCTGCCGGCGCACCGGCCACACCGGTCATCCCGGATGCCGGCGAGCCAGCCGACAGCGTCACACCAGCCGACAGCGTCACACCAGCCGACAGCGGACCTGGCGACACCGGTAGCGCAGCCGGCAACGGCAGACCGGCGGGCAACGGCCGGCCGACACCGGTGGCGGAGCGGCCGCCGAGCCGTTCGGCCCGTCGCCCGGTCGCCCGTCAGCGGCGGACGAGGGTCCGGCGTACCCGCCGACCGGCGACCGGCATCGCCTGGATCGTGGTCGTCGCGGCGGCGGCGGCGTTCCTCGGTTGGGTCAGCGCCGAACCGCTGTGGCTGGCCGTCGGCCGGGGCGTCACCGGCACCGCGACGGTCACCGACTGCACCGGCGACGGGTACGGCCGACGGTGCCTCGGCGAGTTCGCCGCGCAGACCGGCTTCACCGTCGACCGGGTACGGCTGTTCGGCGTACCGCCGGTTGACCAGGCCGCCGGCGCCGAGCTGACCGCCCGGATGTTGCACCGCGAACGGGACACCGCGTACGTCGTTGCCGACCTGGTCGTGCTGCACCTGCGGTGGTCGGTCGGCTGGGGGCTGACCGTGCTGCTCGGCGTACTGCTGATCTGGGGCAGCGGTGCTCGCCGGCTGGCCACTGCGACGGCCCGCCGGGGTGCCACCGTCGCCGCGTTGCTGGCACCGGTCCTGCTGGCCGCCGGGTTCCTGGCCGCCGCCTGGACCGGCTGACATCGACCGACCGGAGCAGGGCTGCGACCGCTCAGGGGCGCATGGCATCGACGACCCGAAATATATTCTTCGGCGGGGAGGTCCCGCGACGTCGGGCGGCGGCCTACGATCACGGGGTGATCTCGGCGGCAGCTTCGGACGCGGCAAGCGGTGAACCAGCGGTGACGGCGACAGCGGACCGGCCGGTCCGTCCACCGGACGCCGGACCGGCGGGGACTCACCCGGCCGACACCGGCCCGACCGGGCCGTCGGAACCGACCGGCGGGAACGGGCTGCCGTCCGTGGTCCGCCGCCGGCTGGCGCCGCTGGACAACTGGCTGGAGCCGTGGTCCTGGCTGGCCACCGCCGTGGTGGTGACGATCGCCGGCGTACTGCGGCTGGTCAACCTGAGTCACCCGCCGGGCCTGATCTTCGACGAGCTCTACTACGCCAACGAGGCCAACGAGCTGCGCCAGTACGGCTTCGAGTGGGACGAGACCAACAACACCCCGGCGTACGTGGTGCATCCGCCACTCGGCAAGTGGATCATCTCGTTGGGCGTCCGCTGGTTCGGCTTCACCGAGTTCGGCTGGCGGATCGCGGCGGCGGTCGCCGGCATCCTGATGGTGCTGATCATCACCCGGACGGCCCGGCGGTTGTTCCGCTCCACCACCCTCGGTTGCACGGCCGGGCTGCTGCTCGCTTTGGACGGCTTCCACCTAGTGCTGTCCCGGACCGCCCTGCTCGACATCTTCCTCGCGTTCTTCGTGCTCGCCGCCTTCGCCGCGCTGGTCGTCGACCGGGACTGGAGTCGGCGACGATGGCTGCGGGCGGTCGACGACGGGCTCGATCCGACTCTTCCGGGCCGCGCCGGCCGACCGCCGTTCGCCGTACCGTGGTGGCGGCTGATCGCGGCGCTGCTGCTCGGCTGCGGTCTCGCCGTCAAGTGGAGCGCGCTGTGGTTCATCCCGGTGTTCGGCCTGCTGGTGATCTGGTGGGAGGCCGGTGCCCGTCGGTCCGCCGGGGTCCGCCGGCCGTGGCGGGACGCGGCGCTCGGCGAGATCGGCTGGCTGGTCCTCGGCGGGGTGCTGATCCTCGGCACCTACCTCGCCAGCTGGTCGGGCTGGCTGCTGACCGACGGCGGCTACCTACGGCACTACCGGGCGGACAACGGCATGTCCGAGGCACCGGTCATCGGCGCCCTGCAGAACCTCTGGCACTACCACACCCAGGCGTACGGCTTCCACAGCACCTTGGAGACGGAGCACCGCTACCAGTCGTGGCCGTGGCAGTGGCTGCTGCTGGGCCGCCCGGTCGCCTTCCACTGGACCGACCAGACCGCCTGCGGAGCACCCAGCTGCGCCGAGGAGGTGCTGCTGCTGGGCACTCCGCTGCTGTGGTGGTCGTTCCTGCCGGCCCTGGCGGCGCTGGTCTGGCTCGGTATCGCCCGGCGGGACTGGCGGGCCGGGGCGATCCTCGCCGGGGTGGCCGCCGGGCTGCTGCCGTGGTTCTACTATGCCGCCGAGGGCCGGACGATGTTCTCCTTCTACACCGCGCCAGCGCTGCCGTTCCTGGTCCTCGCGGTGACCTATGTGCTCGGTGCGATCGTCACACCGTCCGGCGCGACGGCGGTCGCCGATCCGGCCGGCAACGACCGGCGGTTGATCGGCGCGGTGGTCGCCGGTACCTACGTCCTGCTGGTCGCCGTCTGCTTCGCGTACTTCTACCCGATCTTCGTCGGTGAGCCGCTGCCGTACGACGACTGGTCGGCGCGGATGTGGCTCGGCGGACGCTGGATCTGACCAGCACGGCCGGCCCGCTCCCGGCCCGCTGCCCGTCCGGTGGCCGACGGCCGCCGGACGGCTGCCGTCAGCCGATCGTGGACTCACCTGACCCATATCTCCACTGTGATCAGCAACGTCGACTGAAACAGCAGGTGGGCGAGGATGCCGGAGAGCATTGGAAGATAAAAGAAGCGCGCCCCGATCGCCTGCCACGGGGGAAGCGGGCGATAGGGGCGCGCATGAAAAGCTTAACCAGGTCGACCCCTGCCGCACAACGGGCCAGGCAAGGCTAGTTTGCGGTTCAGCACGGAACGGAACAACCACCAAAAGCGACATCCACTGTCATAGTCAGCGAAAGCGGCGGCGAAGGCTGCGCCGGTTCTGCCCCGGTGCGCTGCGGTCGATCCGGCGAAGCGCCAGCTCCGAGTCACGGCGACGCTGATCGGCCAGGTCGCTGAAGGTCAGCACCAGGCCGCGTACCCCCGGCACCCGCCGCAGGTCCCGGCACCGCACCTCGAGCAGCACGTGGCTGCCGTCCGGCCGGCGCAGCACCCACTGGTCACCCACCGCCGAACCGTCGTCCCGGTCGCCGGCCGCGCCGAGGGTCCGGGACACCTGTGCCTGATCGGCGGGGTGCACCAGGTCCCGCCAGTCGGCGAGGACCGCCGGCTCGATGCCGAACAACCGGCCGCACGGCGGACTCGCGTACCGGATCCGGTCGTCCGCTCCGACGATCACCACCGCGTCGCCGGCGGTGCCCGCGACCAGGTTGAGGTACCGATCCCGGTCCCGGCGGGCGGCGTCCTCGGTCGCGGCGATCCGGTGCAGGGCCAGCGCCGCCTGAGCGACGACCACCTCGATCGCGTCCCGGCTCGCGGACAGCACCCCGTCCGCCGCCCCGACCAGCAGCGCGGTACCGGTCCCGGCGGACGGGGCCGGCGCGGCCAGGTCGCTCTGGTGGCAGTCCTGGCCGGCCAGGGCTGCCACCAGGGCGGCCGGTGCCGGGGCGAGCCGGTCGGCCAGGTCGGGATGCAACAGCCGGGTCGGCATGATCCGGGTACGCCGCCGCGCCGCGTCCACCGGCAACGGATCGTCGACGACGACCTGTGGCTGCCAGTCGGCCACCGACTCCGGGTCGGGCGGCTCGCCGTCGGCCCCCGCCACCGGGTGACGCACGGCGAACAGGATCCGGTGATCGGTCCCGGCCGGCAGCAGTTCGCCGACCGACCGGCGGACCATCTCGGCCACCTGCGCGGTCGTGGTGGCCGACAGCAGCCGCATCCCGGCCCTGCGCAGCGACCGTTCCCGGTGCACCGCGGCCCGCTGCCCGGTCACCGAATCGACCACCCGGGTCACCGCGAGCAACGTGGTGAGACCGGCCGCCGCGGCGGTGACCAGCCCGTCGGGCAGCTCGGCCGGATCTCCGGCGAACGCCTGGATCACCAGCAGGAACGGCACGGTCAGGCAGGTGATCGTCAACAGACCGACCCGCATCGCGGCGATGTCGTCCGGGCCCGGGTCGGACGGCGTGGCCAGCCGGGCCATGTTCGGATGCAGGGCGGCGACCCCCCAGCTGACGTAGAAGACGTACCAGCCGAGCTCGGCCGGGTGCCCCGGCTGCCATCCGGCGTTGAGTTCGGCCGCCGCGTACCAGACGTCGGCGGCCAGCATGCCGGCCGCGCCGACGGCCAGCCCGATCACCGTCGGATCCCGCCAGGCGGCGGCCGCCAGGCGCAGCATCACCACGACGACCAGCACCCCACCGAGGCCGTGCACGGCCAGCAGCGCCTTCTCCATCGCTGACAGATCCACATCGGTCAACGCCGGGCCGACCACCAGGGTCCAGGTGACCAGGCCGGTCACCACGACCAGCACCAGGGTGTCCGGCAGAGCGGACCGGTCCCACAACGCCACCACCGTGGTCCGGGTCAGGCTGAGCACCCCGGCCGCGAGCAGGCCGAACGTCGCCAGGTAGGCGGCGTCGGCGATCAGCGACAGGGCGTCGCCGGCCGCACCCGCCGTACGCCGCGACAGCTCGTAGTGGACGCCGCCGACCGCCAACGCCCCGGCGCCGCCGGCCAGCAGCAGCCAGGGAAGCCGGCGGGGCGGCCGGTGCCGGTGAATTCCCCACCCGACCGCGGTCACGCTGACCACGCCGCTCGCTCCCCACCAGACGGCGGCGGCGCCTGGTGCCCAGAAGACCGCCACACCCAGGACAGTCTGCACCGCGAGGTAACCGGTCAGGACGCGCCGTGGCACCGGGGACTCCTTCAACCATTGGCCGGCCGCCGGACCGCGGACCGCACCGACCCCCGGCTACAGCATGAGGGCCGGCGCGGGCCGGCACAACATCGGCTCGGGCAGCAGTACGCGGAACACGGCACCACCGCCCGGCCGGTCGTACAGTTCGATCCGGCCGGCGTGACCATCCACGATGGCCGCGACGATCGCCAGCCCGAGCCCGGATCCGCCGCCCCGCGCCCGGGTACGGCTGGGATCCACCCGGTACAGCCGCTCGAAGACCCGCCCGGCGTGCGCCACCGGCACGCCGGGACCGGTGTCGGCCACCTCGATCACCGCCAACGGCGCGTCCGCCGGCAGGTCCTGCCCGACCGCTGCGAGCGGCCGGTCCGGCCGGGCACCGCCGGCGCCGGCCGGCAGATACCCCACCCGCACGGTGATCTCGGCCGTCGGCGGGGTGTGCTGCAGCGCGTTCGCCACCAGGTTCGCGGCCACCTGGCGCAGCGCCGGCTCGTCCCCGGGCACCGAGACCGGCTGCAGGTCGGGTACGGCGGCGCCGACCGGGCCGGCCGGTGCCATCCGAACGCGGCGGTCGGGGGCCCGCGCGTACGCGTCGCGGATCGTGTCGGCGGCGACCGCGAGCAGATCCACCGGTCGGCGCACCGGCTGCCGACGCTGGTCGAGCCGGGCCAGCAGCAGCAGGTCCTCCACCAGCAGCCCCATCCGGGCCGCCTCCGCCTCGATCCGGCGCATCGCCTCGTCGAGCTCCGGGCCGGGCGTCGCCCCGCCCCGCCGGTACAGTTCGGCGAACCCCCGGATCGAGGTGAGCGGGGTGCGCAGTTCGTGCGACGCGTCCGCGACGAACTGCCGGAGTCGCTGCTCCGAGGCGGTCCGGGCGGCGACCTCGGCCCCGATCCGGTCCAGCATCGAGTTCAGCGCGCCGCCGAGCCGGCCGACCTCGGTGTGCGGGTCGGCGTCGAGGACCCGCCGGGACAGGTTGCCGCCGGTGATCTCGGCGGAGATGCGTTCCATCCGGGTCAGCGGCCGCAGCCCGAGCCGGACCGTCGCGGCCGCGACCAGACCGAGCAGGACCAGGATCAGCAGCACCACCGCGACGTCGATCATGAGTAGCGTGTCGGCGGTCGCGTCGACCTGACGCAGCGAGACGCCGACCACCGCCAGCCCGCCGTCGGCGCGGGTCACCGCGAGCACCCGCCAGGATCCGTCACCGTCAGCGGCGGGCACGGTGTACGGGCGGCGGACATCGGCCCGCTCGACCAGCGCCGGATAGTCGTCCAACGCCGGCAGGGCGGCATCCGGGTCCGAGGAGAACTGCTGGGTGATGGTCCCGTCGGCGTCGTACAGCAGGACCGACTGGGCCGGTTGCAGGGAGGCACCGGGGAACGGCCGGGGTCGGGGACCGTCCGGGTCGAGGGTGGGCGGCACAGATCCGGCGTACGGTCGGCTCATCAGCCGCAGCTGCTCGTCGAGCCGGTCGGTCAGGCTCTGCCGCAGCAGGACCAGACCGGCCGTGTTGGCCAGCAGCAGGGCGACGGCGGTAAGGACGGCGGTAGCCAGCACCAGCCGGGACCGCAGCGTCCAGTGCGACCACCGCCGTACCGTGACCCGGGAGCGGAACCGTTTCAGGTGCCGCATCAGCCACCGCCCGACCGGGGCAGCCGCAGCGTGTAGCCGACCCCTCGGACGGTGTGGATCAGCGCCGGCTCGTGCTGGTCGATCTTCTTTCGCAGGTAGTAGACGTACGATTCGACGATCCGGCCGTCGCCGTCGAAGTCGTAGCTCCACACCCGGTCCAGGATCTGGCTCTTGCTGACCACCCGGCCGGCGTTGACCAGCAGATACCGCAGCAGGTTGAACTCGGTCGGCGACAGGTCGACGCGCTGGCCGGCCCGGCGTACCTCGTGGGCGTCCTCGTCGAGCTCCAGGTCGGCGTAGCGCAGCACCCGGTCGGTCGGCTCGGGCTCGTCGACGACACCGCTGCGCCGCAGGATCGCCCGGATCCGCAGCACCACCTCCTCCAGGCTGAACGGCTTGGCGACGTAGTCGTCGGCTCCGACGGTCAGCCCGGCGATCCGGTCCTGCACCGCGTCCCGCGCGGTCAGGAACAGCACGGGTACGTGCCGACGGCCGCCCCGGCGCATCGTCCGGGCCACCTCGAAGCCGTCCAGATCCGGCATCATCACGTCGAGGACCACCAGATCCGGCTCGAACTCCTCGATCGCCACCAGGGCGGCGCGGCCGCCGTCGACCACCCGGACGTCGAACCGGATCAGCCGCAACGTGGCGGCGAGCAGGGCGCAGATGTTCGGCTCGTCGTCGACGACCAGGATCCGGGGAGCCCGGTCCGGTCCGGCGTCGGCTGCCCGGCCGATCTCGGCGGATGAGGTCATTCACCATGCATACCGGCGGAGTCTCGGAGCCGACTGGGAGCCAGCTGTGGGTACGCGGTCAGTCGCCCGCCGCTGCCCGGACCAGCCAGCCACCTCGCATACCTCCAGTCGGGCACCTGCCGTACACCTGGAGTTCGCAGTTCGTTCCGAGGTTGTTTTGATCTGCGTGGTGTTTCCTCACCTTCGCACCGAATCCGCCCTACTTGAAGGTGAGGACTTGCCTATGCGCCCCGAATCGGCGGCACCGACGGCGAAAATTTCCGCAGCCGGATCCGGCGCTGAACAGTCCGGACACGCCCTGCGCGGCGCCACCCGGTTGCACGCCTTCAACCGGTACGAGATCAAGTACCTCGTCGACAACGCGGCGGTGCCCGCGCTGCGCGAGCGGCTCGCCCGACGGCTCGACCGGGACAGCCACGCCGGGACCACCGGGTACGGGGTGTGGAGCGTCTACTACGACACCGACGACCTGCGCTTCTACTGGGAGAAGATCGAAGGTCTGCGGTTCCGGCGGAAGATCCGGGTCCGGCACTACGGCGACCGGACCGGCATCGACGACGACACGACCGTGTACGTGGAGATCAAGCAGCGGATCAACCGGGTGACTCAGAAACGGCGGATCGCCGTGCCGTACCGGCTCGCACGCCAGCTCTGCGACGCCCGCGCCATGATCGAACACTCCGAGCCGCAGCGGGCCTTCGTGCAGGAGGTGCTCGGACTGGTCAGCCGGCTGGATCTGCGTCCGATGGCGATCACCGGCTACCAGCGGCAGGCGTTCGTCGGGTCCGGCGCCGACCTGGGGCTGCGGGTCACTCTGGACACCCGGGTACGCGGCCGCGACCGGGACTTCCACCTGGGTGCCGACGCCGAGAACCGGTTCATCGTGCCGCCGTCGCGTTCGATCATGGAGGTGAAGGCGAACGAGCGGGTCCCGTACTGGCTGACCGACCTCGCCGCCGAGGCCAACCTGTCGGTGGTCCGGGTCAGCAAGTACTGCCAGAGCGTGGAGGCGTTCGGCCGGGCACCCCGGTCGGTGTTCCACGTCCCGGACGACGAACCCGCACCGGTCGTGGACCGGTCGGATCACGAACTGCTCACCATCGGTGCATCGGCGAAAGACTGAATCGACGTGGAAATCACCTTCCAGGACCTGTCCAGCACGTTCAGCCTGGGCGACATCGCCGCGTCCCTCGCGCTGTCGTTCGTGCTCAGCGCGATCATCGGCTGGGTCTACCGGGCCACCCACCGCAACGTCTCGTACAGCCAGTCGTACGTACAGACCTTGATCATCCTCGGCATGCTGATCTCGTTGATCATGCTGGTCGTCGGCTCCAACATCGCCCGCGCGTTCGCGCTGGTCGGCGCGCTGTCGGTGGTCCGCTTCCGCAACGCGATCAAGGAAACCCGCGACGTCGGCTTCATCTTCCTGGTGATGGGCATCGGGATGGCCTGCGGCACCCGGTTCTACCTGCTCGCGGTGATCGCGACGGTCGCCATCTGCCTGATCATCGTGGTGATGTACCGCTTCAACTGGTTCGCGCTGAACGTGCAACGGCAGGTGGTCAAGGTGCAGATGCCGCCGGACGGCGACCACACCCAGGCGATCCAGGACGTGCTGCTGCGGCTGACCTCCGAGTTCGAGCTGGTGAGCATGGAATCGATCCGGGGCGGAGCGTTGACCGAGTTGATGTACACGGTCCGGCTGAAGAAGGGTTCCGAACCAGGTGAGCTGATCGCGGCGTTGAGCGAGCTGACCGCCGGGCAGCGGGTCACCGTACTCACCGGCTACGACCAGACGGACCTGTGATGGCCCGCCGACGACTACGGCATCGGATACCGGTCCGGATCCGGCACAACTACCGGCTGCTGGCCGCCTGCGCGACCTTCCTGCTGGTGATCACGGTCGTGCTGGGCAGCACCCGGATTCGGCCCTACGTCACCAGCGCGGCCGACAGCGCGACGGATCCGGTCACGATCGACATCGCCGGCGCCGTCGACCTGTTCGACTCGACGGTGGCACACGAGTTCTCGTTGGTCTTCCGCGACGACGACTACCAACGGCTGCTCGACGCCTACTTCGACGACGGCGAGAAGGAGTACCTGGAGGCCGACCTCGTCGTCGACGGGACCACGATTCCGAGCGTGGGCATCCGGCTCAAGGGCAACTCCACGCTGGGCGGGCTGACCCGCGACGGGGAGACCGCCCAGCGTGCCGGCGGCCAGTTCGGCGGGGGCGAAGGCCAGCCCGGCGGCGGCCGGCAGGGCGGCAACGGGCCCGGTGGTGGCATGGGCATGGCCGGGCTCGCGGCCGAGGAGCCGGAGACCCTGCCCTGGTTGATCAGCTTCGACGAGTTCGTTGACGGCCGGCGCTACCAGGGGCTGCAGGAGGTCGCGGTGCGCGTCGGCGGGATGGGCGGCGGTGCCGCCGTCGCCAACGAGGCGTTGGCGCTGTCCCTGCTGGCCACCGCCGGAATGACCACCCAGCGGTACGCGTACACCTCGTTCACCGTCAACGACCGGCCGACCACCGCTCGGCTCGTCGTCGAGCACCCGGACGAGCAGTACGCCGCCGGGGTCGGCACAAGCGGGGTGCTCTACAAGTCGCTGGCTTCCGGGTCGTTCGACTACCAGGGCGAGGATCTGGTCGAGTACCAGGACGACTTCAAGCAGATCAACCTGACCGGCAGTCAGGATCTGCAGCCGGTGATCAACCTGATCCGCTGGTTGTCCGAGGCCTCGGACGAGGAGTTCGACGCCGAACTGCCCGACCATGTCGACGTCGAGTCATTCGCCCGCTACGTCGCCGCGCAGAACCTGCTGCTCAACTTCGACGACATGGCCGGCCCGGGGCGCAACTACTACCTGTACTACGACCTGGACACCCGCAAGTTCACGGTGATCAGCTGGGACCACAACCTGACGTTCAGCGGTGACGCCAGTTCCGGGCCGCACGACGCCATCGGCATGGGCGACTTCGGCCGGCCGGGCACCGCACAGGAGGGCGGCCAGCCCGGCACCGGGTTCCAACCACCGGAGGGTTTCCAACCACCCGAAGGCTTCCAACCACCGGGCGGCGGGGAGCAGGAAGGCGGCGGGCCGGGGGGTCGGATGATGGGGCACCCGCTCAAGGAGCGTTTCCTGGCCAGCGAGGCGTTCACCGAGGTGTACGAGGCCGCGTACCGCGACCTCTACCAGCAGATGTACGCCAGCGGCGCGGCGACCGCCACGCTGGACGGCCTGGCCGCCGTGCTGACCACCGTCGACGGCCAGGACGCCCAGGCAGCGACCGACGAGCTCGACCAACTGCGGGCCCTGGTCACCGAGCGCACCGAAAGCCTGCGTGACCAGGTCTGAGTGCGGGTTCCGACCGTAGAGTGGCCGTAGTACCCGCAACCGCCGCGTCAGCAGAGAGGATCCGCCGATGGCGAAGCCCCCGCTACCGCAACATCTGATCGAGATGTTGGAACGGCCGAATCCAGCGGTGATGGGCACGGTGAATCCAGCCGGGGCACCAGTGACCGTGGCGACCTGGTATCGGTGGATCGACGGCCGGGTGCTGCTGAATCTCGACGCCAGCCGCAAACGGTTGGCGCATCTGCGGACGGATCCACGGGTGTCGCTGACCGTGCTGGACGACGAGTCCTGGTATCGGCACGTCAGTCTGCACGGCAGCGTCACCCTGGTCGACGACCCCGACCTGACCGACATCGACCTGCTGGCGCGGCACTACACCGGGGACCCCTACCCGAGCCGGGAGAGCCCACGGGTCTCGGCCTGGCTCGCCGTGGACAGCTACCACGCCTGGGGCCTGAAAGGCTGACCGGCCGTCGGTGAGACCGGCGTGTCCGGCCGGCGCGGGCCGGGGCAGGATACCGGCCGTTCGGCCGGCCTGGGTGGGGCAAATAGAATGGCCCGGAATCATCCGCCGCCGGTCCGGGCCGCTCGACCCGCCGGCCGTCTCCGACCTGGGGACTCCGATCTGGGGAGTAATCGTGCTGACGATGCAGGACGCGCTGGCCCGCCTCGCGGCGTACTGGGCCGAGCAGGGTTGCCTGACGGTCCAGCCGATGAACACCGAGGTCGGCGCCGGCACGCTGAACCCGGCCACGTTCCTGCGGGTGCTCGGACCGGAGCCGTGGCGGGTCGCCTACGTCGAGCCGTCGGTGCGCCCGGACGACGCCCGGTACGGCGAGAACCCGAACCGGATCCAGACCCACACCCAGTTCCAGGTGATCCTCAAGCCGGAGCCGGGCGACGCGCAGGAGCTCTACCTGGGCAGCCTGGCCGCGCTCGGTATCGACGTGGCCGCGCACGACGTGCGCTTCGTCGAGGACAACTGGGCCTCGCCGGCGCTGGGCGCCTGGGGTCTGGGCTGGGAGGTCTGGCTGGACGGGCTGGAGATCACCCAGTTCACCTACTTTCAACAGGCCGGTGGGATCAACCTCGAGGTGCCGTCGGTGGAGATCACCTACGGCATCGAGCGGATCATGATGGCGTTGCAGGGGGTCCGCCACTTCAAGGAGATCGGGTACGCGCCGGGCATCTCCTACGGCGAGATCTTCGGCCCCGGCGAGTACGAGATGTCCCGCTACTACCTCGACGACGCCGATGTCGCCACCAACCGGCAACTGCTCGACCTGTACGCCGCCGAGGCGCAACGGATGATCGACGCCGGGCTGCCGGTGCCGGCGCACAGCTTCGTGCTCAAGTGCTCGCAGGCGTTCAACGTGCTGGATGCGCGGGGCGCGGTCTCCACCGCCGAGCGGGCCACCGAGTTCGCCCGGATGCGCCGGCTGGCCGGCGAGGTGGCGCAGCTGTGGGTGCGCCGCCGCGACGAGCTGGGCCACCCACTCGGCGTGGTGCCGCCGGCACCAGCCGGGCAGGCCGACGGACCGGCCGCGCAGCCCGGTGAGTCGGACCCGGTCCGGCAGCTGGTGTTCGAGATCGGCACCGAGGAGATGCCGCCGTCGGAGGTCCGCTCGGCCCGCCAGCAGGTCGCGAAGCTGGTCGCCAACCGGTTGGCGGCCACCCGGCTGGCGCACGGCGACGTCCGGGTGCTGGCCACCCCGCGCCGGCTGGTCGCGATCGTCGACGCGGTCGCCGCCCGCGAGCCCGACCACACCCGCACGGTACGCGGACCGAAGGTCGCCGCCGGGTTCCGCCCGGACGGCACGCCCACCCCGGCGGCGGCGGGCTTCGCCCGTTCCCAGGGGATCGAGGTGGCCGACCTGGCCCGGGTGGAGATCGGCGGCGTACCGCATCTGGCGGTGCTGCGCGACGAGCCGGGCCGCACCGCGACGCAGGTCCTCACCGAGGTGCTCGCCGGGGTGGTGACCGGACTGCGGTCGGCGAAGAACATGCGGTGGCGGGATCCGCAGCTGGCGTTCACCCGTCCGGTCCGCTGGCTGCTGGCGCTCTGGGGTGACGTGGTGGTGCCGGTCGAGGTGTCCACGCTGGCCGCCGGCCGGACCACCCGGGTGCACCGGACCGCCGCGACGGCGACCGTCGAGGTGGCCGACGCCGAGAGCTACCTGGCGACGGTCCGTGACGCCGGCATCGTGGTGGACCCGGCCGAACGCCGGACGATCGTCACCGCCGCCGCCGGTGAGCTGGCCGCCGGCGTCGGCGGTCGGGTCGACCTGGCCGCCGAGGCCGGTCTGCTCACCCAGGTGGTGGACCTGATCGAGCAGCCCACGCCGCTGCTCGGCGGGTTCGAGGAACGCTACCTGGAGCTGCCCGAGGCGGTGCTGGCCACGGTGATGCGCAAACATCAGCGGTACCTGCCGGTGCGGGGCGCGGACGGTGCCCTGTTGCCGCACTTCGTGGCGGTCGCCAACGGCGCTATCGACACCGATCTGGTACGGGCCGGCAACGAGGCGGTGCTGCGGGCCCGGTACGAGGACGCGGCGTTCTTCTACCGCGCCGACCGGGCCACCCCGCTAGCCGAGCTGCGGTCCCGGCTGAACCGGTTGACCTTCACCGACAAGCTGGGGTCGATGGCGGACCGGGCCGACCGGATCGCCGGGCTGGCCGGTGACCTGGCCGAGATGATCGCGTTGTCCGATGCGGACCGGTCGACCTTGGGCCGCGCGGCCGAGCTGGTCAAGTTCGACCTCGGTTCGCAGATGGTCACCGAGATGACCAGTCTCGCCGGGGTGATGGCCCGCGACTACGCCGAACACTCCGGGGAGCCGGCGGCGGTCGCTCAGGCGGTGTTCGAGGCCGAGCTGCCGCGCAGCACCGGCGACCAGTTGCCGCAGTCGCTGCCGGGGGCGCTGCTCTCGCTGGCCGACCGGCTGGATCTGGTGACCGGGCTGGCCGCCACGGTCGGCATGCCGACCGGCAGCAGCGATCCGTTCGCGATCCGGCGGGCGGTACTGGGGCTGCTGGCGGTGCACCGCAGCCAGCCTGGGCTGGCCGGGGTCTCGCTGGCCGCCGGGCTGGCGGCTGCCGCCCGGCGGCAGCCGGTGCCGGTCGACGACGCGGTGCTGGCCGAGATCGTCGAGTTCCTGACCCGCCGGGTGGAGCAGCTGCTGACCGAGGAGGGCCAGCCGGTGGACCGGGTCCGCGCGGTGCTGGCGCACGCCGACCGGCCGCAGCTGGTCGACCGGCTGCTGACCCAGCTGGACCGGCTGCTGGCCGACGAGCAGTTCCGGGCGCTTGCCGAGGCGCTGCAGCGGGCCCGGCGAATCGTCCCGGCCGACGTGCCCGCCGAGTACGACCCGGCACTGCTCACCGAGCCGGCCGAGGTACGGCTGCACGAGGTGGTCAAGCAGGTACGGGCCGACCTGGACCACAGCGCGGACCTCGACCGGTTCACCGGGATCGCCGGGCTGCTGACCGCGCCGGTGAACGCCTTCTTCGACGACGTCTTCGTGATGGCCGAGGATCCGCAGCTGCGTCAGGCCCGGCTGGGTCTGCTCGCCACGGTCGCGACGCTCGCCGCCGACGTGCTGGACTGGCCTCAGCTACGGATGTGACTCGGAGGCGCGGTTCGCCAGCCGTGCTACCGTCTGTCAGTCCACACTCGGTGTCGACGAGGAAGGCGGGGGCCGGCCATCACGTCTCCGGGAGCCTGCGACACGCACCCGTCCGCCGGTGCCGCCACGGCCGCGCCGCACGGTTGGGTGGACGGGCCTGCCGGGCCGGTCCGTAACGTACCGAATCTGATCACCACGGTCCGGACCGTGCTCGCCGTCGGCTTGGCCGTGCTGGCCGTCGTCGGCGACAGCGCGGTACTCACCGGCGTCGCGATCGCCTGCTACTGGATCGGTGACATGGCGGACGGTCTGGCCGCCCGGCTGCTGCGGCAGGAGACCCGGTTCGGTGCCGTCTACGACATCGTCTGCGACCGGGTCTGTTGCCTGGCGGTCGCCGCCGCGTTGATCCCGCTGCTGCCGTCGATGGGCGTGCCGCTGGTCATCTTCGTCGTGCAGTTCGTCGTGGTGGATCTGGTGCTGAGCCTGAGTTTCCTGCGGTGGCCGCTGCTGAGCCCGAACTACTTCCATCTCGTGCACACCCAGGTGTACCGGTTCAACTGGTCGCCGGTGGCGAAGGCGTTGAACACCGGCGGTCTGGTGCTGCTGGTGGTGCTGGCACCGTCGCCGGTGCTCCCGGTGGCGTTCACCTTGGCCATCGCCGCGGTGAAGCTCGCTTCGCTCGTCGTGGTGGCCCGGATCCCGCTCGCTGTCGACCTTCCGGGTCTGCGCGCCGCCTCCTCGTGATCGCGGTTCTGCTGGCCACCGTCGCGGTGGGTGCGTTGTCGGCGGTGTCGCCGGTGACTCCGATCGAGCCGTACCTGATCGCGTTGACCGCCACCACGTCCTATCAGCCGGTCGCGTTGGGTGTCGCCGCGGCGCTCGGTCAGACCGCCGCCAAGCTCGCCATGTTCCTGGCGTCGCGGGGGGTGATCCGGTCGCCGTGGCTGCGCCGGTGGCTGGACAAGCGGACCGCTCGGAAGGCGACGGCCACGACCAGCGTGGCAGCGGCCGACGGCACGACGATGGCGGATACGACACCGGCGGACGGCAGGACGACGGACGGCAGGTCGCGGGCCGGATGGTTCCGCCGGATCGGTCCGGCGGTCGGTGGCCGGCTACCGCAAGGGCTGCGCAGCAGGTTGTCCGGTTGGGCGGCCTGGGTGGCCAGGGAGCACCGCCGACTGTACGAGCCGGCGTTCGTCGTACCGACCCTGTTCGCCAGCAGCGTGATCGGCGTGCCTCCGCTGCTGGTCACGACGGTGGTGGCCGGTGGTACCCGGATGCCGGCCAGCGTGTTCACAGTGGTCTGCTTCGTCGGCAGATCGATCCGATTCGTCGCCCTTGCGATGGTTCCGAGCTGGTTCACGGGCTGAGCGTTTATCAAACCGTTACATGCATAGCCCTTGCCGGAAACAGAGCCGACAGTCCCTAATTTGTCCAACGGCTTAACAAAACCTCGGTGATCGCGTCGTGGCAGCGCGTTCACCGGGCCAGACGGGACGGCCATCGGCGGGTCGGCCCACCAGACAGTGTTCACCAGGACGAGGAGACCACGTGTCCCGAACCCGCCGACGCCACGTTCAACGTGGCCCGCTAACCGCTGCGATACTTTCGCTCTCCATGTTGTCTACTGCCCTGCTCGGCGCCCCCGCCGCGCAGGCCGCCCCGGGCAACCCGGGCAACCCGGTCGATCCGGGCCCGGCCGCTGCCGTCCAACCCGGTTCGGGCGACTTCGACGACCCAGCCGACTTCGACCTGGCCGCCGACGACGAGCCGTACTCGGTGCTGGTCTTCTCCAAGACCGCCGGCTTCCGGCACGGCTCCATCCCGGCGGGCATCGCCGCGATCGAGCAGCTCGGCGCCGACAACGGCTTCACCGTCGACGCCACCGAGGACGGAGCCGACTTCACCGACGCCAACCTGGCCAACTACCGGGCCGTCATCTGGCTGTCCACCACCGGCGACGTCCTCGACGCCGACCAGCAGGCCGCCTTCGAACGCTACGTCCAGGCCGGTGGCGGGTACGTCGGCATCCACGCCGCCTCCGACACCGAGTACAGCTGGCCCTGGTACGGCGAACTGGTCGGTGCCTACTTCTCCGGCCACCCGGCCAACCAGAACGCCGTGGTCAAGGTCGAGGACCCGGCCCACCCGTCCACCGACGGACTGCCCGCCGAGTGGACCCGCTACGACGAGTGGTACAACTTCCAGACCAACCCGCGCGGCGACGTGCACGTGCTGGCCAGCCTGGACGAGACCAGCTACACCCCGGGTGCCGGCGCGATGGGTGCCGACCACCCGATCGCCTGGTGCAGCGACTACGACGGCGGTCGGGCCTGGTACACCGGCGGCGGCCACACCAACGAGTCGTTCGCCGAACCGGAGTTCCTCGACCACCTGCTCGGCGGCATCCAGTCCGCCGCCGGGGTCGTCGACTCCGACTGCGGCGCCTCGCTGACCGAGAGCTTCGAGAAGATCACGCTGGACAACAACACCAGCAACCCGATGGAGCTGGACATCGCCCCGGACGGGCGGGTCTTCTACATCGAGCGTGACGGCCGGGTGCAGATCATCAAGCCGGACACCGGCAACACGGTCACCGCGCTCGAGCTGGACGTGTTCACCGGCAACGAGGACGGCCTGATCGGGATCCGGCTCGACCCGGACTTCGCCGACAACGGCTGGGTGTACCTCTACTACGCACCCGATGACGGCGTGGCCCGCAACCTGCTGTCCCGGTTCACCGTCGTCGGCGACAGCATCGACCCGGCCACCGAGCAGGCCGTGCTGCAGGTCGACACCCAGCGCAACACCTGCTGCCACGCTGGCGGCACCATGACCTTCGACAGCCAGGGCAACCTCTACCTGGCCACCGGGGACAACACCAACCCGTTCGAGTCGAGCGCCTACAGCCCGCTCGACGAGCGGCCCGGGCGCCAGGACTATGACGCGCAGCGTACCTCCGGCAACACCAACGACCTGCGCGGCAAGGTGATCCGGATCCACCCGGAGGACGACGGGACGTACACCATCCCGGAGGGCAACCTGTTCGCGCCGGGCACCGCGCAGACCCGCCCGGAAATCTACGCGATGGGCTTCCGCAACCCGTTCCGGATCGGCATGGACCTGGCCACCGACACGCTCTACGTAGCGGACTACGGCCCGGACGCCAACTCGGACAACCCCGACCGGGGGCCCCGGGGCCTGGTCGAGTGGAACATCGTCGACACCCCCGGCAACTACGGCTGGCCGTACTGCACCGGGACGAACGAGGCCTACAACGACTACCAGTTCCCGTCCGGCCCCAGCGGCGCGAAGTTCGACTGCTCGGCGCCGGTGAACGACTCCCCCAACAACACCGGCCTGACCGAGTTGCCGCCGGCGATCGCCGCCACCGTCGACTACGGCTACAGCGGTGACCCGCGCTACCCCGAAATCGGTGGCGGTGGCGCGCCGATGGGCGGGCCGGTCTACCGCTACGACGCCGAGCTGGCCTCCGACCGCAAGTGGCCGGCGTACTACGACGGCAAGGCGCTGCTCGGCGAGTGGAACCAGTCGAAGATGTACACCATGCAGGTCAGTGCCGACGGCACCGAGCTGGTGGACATCAACGAACTGCTCGCCGGCATGGAGATGATCCGGCCGATGGACTTCGAGTTCGGCCCGGACGGCGCCATGTACCTGATCGAGTGGGGCAGCGGCTTCGGCGGCAACAACGACGACTCGGGCATCTACCGGATCGACTACATCGCCGGCAGCCGGGCACCGATCGCGCAGGCCAGCGCCACCCCGACCTCCGGGCAGGCACCGCTGACCGTGCAGTTCTCCAGCGCGGGCTCGCGCGACCCGGACGGCGGCACGCTGACCTACGCCTGGGCGTTCGGCGACGGCGGGACCTCCACCGAGGTCAACCCGACCCACACCTACACCGAGGCCGGCAACTACACCGCGCAGCTGACGGTGACCAACCCCAACGAGCGTACGGCGGTGGCCAACGTACCGGTGACGGTCGGTAACACCGCCCCGACGGTGACCATCGACTTCCCGCCGGCCGGCGGCTTCTTCGACTGGGGCGACCAGGTCGAGTACACGATCACCGTGACCGACCCGGAGGATGGCGAGATCGACTGTGACCGGGTGGAGCTGCAGGTGCTGCTCGGCCACGACGAGCACGCCCACCCGTTGGAGCAGCACACCGGCTGCTCCGGCACGGTGCAGACCCAGCTCGCCGCCGGCCACGGCGCCGAGGCGAACGTCTTCGGCGTGTTCGAGGCCACCTACACCGACGACGGCGGTGTCGGCGGTGCCGCGCCGCTGACCGGCCGGGCGATCGAACTGCTGCAGCCCAAGCGCAAGCAGGCCGAGTACTTCAGCTCGACCGGACGGGTGGACGGCGCCACCGGCGGCGGCGACCCGGGCGTGCAGATTGAGACCACCAGCGACCCGGCCGGTGGCGGCGAGAACATCGGCTTCATCGAGGACGGCGACTGGTGGTCGGTCGACCCGGCCAACCTGACCAACGTCGACTCGATCCGGTTCCGGGTCGCCTCGGCGACGGCCGGCGGCCGGATCGAGGTCCGCGCCGACGCCGTCGACGGTCCGGTCGTCGCCTCCGCCGACATCGCGGGTACCGGCGACTGGCAGACCTGGACCGACGTGACCGCGCCGGTCACCGGCGGTGCCGACGCGGCGATGCTGTACTTCGTCGCCCGGGACCCGGGTGGCGGCGCCGATTCGCTGTTCAACGTCAACTGGATGGACTTCCTCGGCCGAGGCGTCACCGAGAACGCGCCGCCGCAGGTCAGCGTCACCGCGACGCCGACGTCCGGCACCGCGCCGCTCACCGTGGCGTTCGACGGCACGGCCACCGACGCCGAGGACGACACCCCGTTGACGTACGCCTGGGACTTCGGTGACGGCGGTACCGCCGACACCCTGGACGCCAGCCACACGTACACCGCACCGGGCACCTTCGTCGCCACCCTGGTGGTGACCGACGCCCGGGGCGCGACGGCATCGGCGTACGTGTCGGTGCGGGTCGAGGCGCCGAACACGTCCTGCTTCGGGGCGAGGTCGGACGACTTCCTCGGCAACGAACTGGACCGCGACCGGTGGACGGTGGTCCGGGAGAGCCAGGTGTACTCGGTGGCCGACGGCACGCTGCTGCTGCCCACCGGCGTCGGTGACCTGTACGGCGACCGCAACGACGCCACCAACCTGGTCCTGCAGCCAGCGCCGGACGGCGCCTGGCAGGCCACCACCAAGGTCACGTTGCCGGTGACCGCCAACTACCAGCAGGCTGGTCTGCTGGTCTACGGCGACGACGACAACTACGCCAAGGTGGATCTGCTGTACAACGGCAGTCGCCGGGTGGAGTTCATCCGGGAGACCGCCGGCACCCCGCGCAACGAGGGTGCCGACGCCACCGACGCACCCACAGGTGACACCATCTACCTGCGGGTGACCAGCGACGGGACGAACCTGACCGCGGCCATGTCGGCCGACGGGCAGACCTTCACCCCGGTCGGCCGCGAGGCCGCGCTGGACGGCATCGAGAACCCGCAGTTCGGCGTGTTCGCGCTCAACGGTGGGACCGAGGCTCCGGTGGTCGACGCGGCCTTCGACTGGTTCCAGGTGACGCCGGATGAGCCCGCCGGGCCGGTCGAGCCGTCCGACGAGTTCGACGGCGACGCGCTGGACAAGTGCCGGTGGGACGCCATCGTGCGGGAGGACGCGGCTGCCTACCGGGTCGTCGACGGGTCGTTGTACATCGACGTGCCCAACGGCGACATCTACACCGGTGACAACACCGGGCCGACGAACTTCATCCTGCAGACCGCGCCCGAGGGCGACTGGACGATCGAGACGAAGATCGACGGCAGCCTGCTGAACGAGCAGTACCAGCAGGCCGGTCTGCTCGTCTACGCCGACGACGACAACTACCTCAAGTTGGACTTCGTCACCGACAACTCACCCGGTTCGGCGGTCAGTCGGCGGATCGAGTTCCGTAGCGAGATCGACGCGGTGATCCAGAACCCGCAGCCGGGGGCCACCGGTTTGACCTCGGGTGTGTGGTACCTGCGGGTGTCCCGTGCCGGTGACGTCTTCACCGCCGCGTACTCGGCGGACGGCACCGACTGGACCGAGTTCGAGTCGCTGACCAGCGCAGTCGTCGGGGCCACTCCGAAGATCGGCGTGTTCACCCTCAGCGGCAACCAGACGGAGTCGAAGACCGCGTCGTTCGACTACTTCCGGTTGACCACGGAGGTTTCGGAGGAGGACACCACCGCGCCGGTGACCGAGGCCGAGGTGGTCGGGACCGGCGAGCCTGCTGGTCCGGTCGAGGGCTGGTACCCCGGGCCGGTCGCGGTCACCCTGACCGCCACCGACGAAGACGGCGGCAGCGGGGTGGCGGGTACCGAGTACTCGCTCGACGACGAGACCGAGTGGACGGCGTACACCGAGCCGGTAGCGGTGAGCGGGGACGGCAGCCACGAGCTGCGGTTCCGGTCCACCGACGCCGCCGGCAACGTGGAGCAGACCCAGTCGGTCACCTTCCAGATCGACGCCACGGCGCCGGTCAGCTCGGCGGAGTTCGCCCCGGCGAACGACAACGGCTGGCACGACGGCACCATCCCGGTGGTGCTCTCGTCCACCGACGACGGATCCGGTGTCGAGCTGCTGGAATGGTCGCTCGACGGCGGTGACTGGACGCCGTACGACGAGCCAATCGAGGTGACTGGCGACGGTGACCACGAGCTGCTCTACCGGGCCACCGACCTCGCCGGCAACGTCGAGGCGCTCAAGTCGGCGGTGGTGAAGATCGACGGCAGCAAGCCGACCCTGCTGATCTCCGGGCTGGCCGACGGCCAGCTGTACGGCGACAGCCAGGACGTACGGGTGTCGTGGCAGGCGGTCGACCCGACCTCCGGCATCGACACCGTCGTCGGCACGCTGGACGGGCAGCCGTACGCGAACGACACCCTGCAGGTGATGTACGACCTGCCGCTCGGCCTGCACGAGCTGACCGTGACCGCGACCGACAAGGCGGGTAACGACACCACCTCGACGGTCCGGTTCTTCGTCACCACGTCGTTCCGGGACATGCAGAACCTGATCGACAGGTTCAAGTCGACCGGACGGTTGTCCAACAAGGCGGACCGCAAGCTGTCCAACAAGCTGGACGCGGTTCGGCTGTCGGAGGCGGCCGGCAAGGACAAGCGGGCAATTCAGCAGCTGACCGCGTTCAAGGCCCTGGCCGCCGACCCGGAGCTGGTCACCGACACCGACGTACGCGACACCCTGATCCGTGACGCCGACGCCATGATCGAACGGCTCGGTGGTACGGCGAGTGCTGCCGGGGTGCAAGCGAACGGCGGCAAGCCGGTCACCGGTGCCGGACGGCTGGCGGAGGACCCCACCCGGATCGACCCCGACCAGCAACTCTGATCCGCGGTGGCCCCGTCCGGTCCTCGGTGCCGGGCGGGGCCACCGTCCTAGCGGCGGGTCACCGACCCGGTCGACGAGACAGGAAAGGAAGACACCATGCGTCGTACGCGTGGATCGGCTGCCGTTCTGTTCGGCCTGTTGCTGGCGGTGCTGCCGGCGGCCGGTCCCGCGCAGGCGCACAATGGCAAACTCGATCTGGAGGTGGCCGGCGACGGCGCCACCGGGGTGACCGTGCAGGCCTTCCATGAGGACGGGCACCGGCTGGACCTGCCGGTCCGGCTGGTGCTGACCGCTACCGCCGACGGTGGGCGGTCGGTCGGCCCGCTGCAGCTCGAACCGGCCGGTGAAGGGCAGGGTTTCTATGCCAGCGGGCCAGTGCTCAGCCCGGGTGACTGGCAGGTGACGGTGAGCGCTCCGGCGCCGTACGACAGTGCGGCGACGGCCGAGGTACGGGCGGTGGAGGGCCAGGCGCCGCCGGTCGCCGATCTGGCCGCCGCGGCGGCCGAGGACGAGCCCGGCGGTACGGCCAGGGCCGGTTGGTGGCGTTGGGCATGGCCGGTCGGTCTCGCCGTACTGGCGTTGGCCGCCCTGGCGGTGGCCGTACGCCGACCACGATCCAGACAACACTGACAGCGACGAACAAGAGCACGGACAGCGACGGGGCCAGCCGGATCGGCTGGCCCCGTCGCTGTCTGGTCAGGTGCCGGGTTCTTCACTCGACTCTGGACATTGCTTCACTGTGGAGATTACGGTCTGGATTGGACGACTCGATCAACTCAGGCTGGAGGGCCGGTGCGCCAACCCACGGTTCGGTACCACAATGCGATCATGGACAGCGCCCGATGGGAGGGGTTCCCCTTCCGCGACGGCGACATCGTGATCTCGACACCCGCCAAGTGCGGCACGACGTGGACCCAGACGATCTGCGCTCTGTTGATCTTTCAAACGCCGGAGCTGCCCCGCCCGCTGGACGACATCACCGTCTGGCCCGACATGAAGACGCGCAGCCAGGCCGATGTGTTCGCGTTCTACGAGGCGCAGCAGCACCGGCGCATCATCAAGACCCACACCCCGTTCGACGGTCTGCCGATCCACGACGGGGTCACCTACATCGCGGTCGGCCGGGACCCGCGTGACGTCGCCCTGTCCTGGGACGCGCACTTCCAGAACACCGACTACAACGTGGTCCTGAAGCTGCGCGACGCGGCGGTCGGCAACGACGACCTGACCGGCGAGCTCACCGACGACGCGCCACCGCAGCTGGACTCCGCGTACGACCGGTTCTGGGCTTGGATGGAACACCCCGACGTACAGATCGGCCTGCCGTCGATGCTGCACCACATGTCGGGGTTCTGGGCGGAACGGCAACGGTCCAACGTCCTGCTGCTGCACTACGACGAGCTGAAGGCAGACCTGGCGGGCCAGATGCGGGCGATCGCCAAGCAGCTCGACATCGAGGTGCCCGAACAACGCTGGCCGGAGCTGGTGCAGGCAGCCACCTTCGATTCCATGCGGAACCGCGCCAAGGAGTTCGCCCCCGTCCTGGCGATGTGGCGCGACCCGAAGCAGTTCTTCAACCGGGGCGTCACCGGCCAGTGGCGTGACCTGCTCGACGACGACGACCTGCGGCGGTACGAGGAGCAGGTGGCCAAGCTCGCCGTACCGGAGCTGGTCGACTGGCTGCACCGCGGCCCGATCACCACCGCGACGCCGACGGGCCACTGAGCGTCCCGGCACCTGGTGCCTCGGCCGGGCAGCTGCTCACGACGTCGCTTCGGCGGCGGTGAGGGCTGCCCGGCCGAGCGCGGTGAGCTGCGCGTCGGTCGGTGTGACGGTGCCGGCGATCGCCACGTCGACCGCCCAGCCGCTGTCGAAAGCCCTCACCGGGCACTGCCACCACGTCGGTGATGCCCAACGCGGCCACCGCGTCGATCGCCGGACCGAGCGGAGGGCGACCTCGCCTGGGTCCGTCGACATCGGCCGGCGGGTCGCACAGCTGGACCCGGTCCGCCTGCTCACCGGGGCCGAGCACGCCGGCAAGGTCGAACACGGTAGGGCCATCGCCGGAGCCGACCCACCGCCACCGGTCGGTGTCGGCGGCGGCCACCCACACCTGGTGGCGGGCGTCGTCCGCGCCGATCTGCACCACGCCGAGATCCGGGGCCGGGCCGTCCACCAACGGCGTCGCCGACAGCCGCAGCTGCATCGGGAACTCACACTCCGTGTCGCCTTCGCCGAGCTGCACGTTGCGTACGTCGCGCGGACCGAGCGCGTCCGCCGGGTCCTTGCCGACCACGCCGGCTTCGACAGCGGCTGCCCGGTCGGTCCCGTCCGCCCAGCCGCGCACCGGGTAGCGGGTAGCGGCGGTCCCCGACCTCCAGCAGGTGGTCGTCGTCGGTACGCCCGACGGCCCGTTGCGTCCCGGCGGCGTTGGCGGTGAACGCCGGCTCGCCGGTGGCGGCGACGTCCAACACACAGCCGGCGAGCAGCGCCGGATCGGTGACGCCGACGTGGCGGCAGAGCGCCGTCGCCGCTGCCCGCTGGCGGGCCGGTAGCGCGGCAAGCGTCGTCGGCTGAGCGGGAAAGTCCCGATCGGTGAAATCGTCGGTCCCGGTCCCGGCTGGGTGCGGCAGCACCGACGTCGCGTCGGTGAGCCGCCAACTGTCGGCGTACCCGCTGTAGATGTCGCCTGCGGACGGTGCAGCCGGGTCAACGACCTGCCCGACGGCGGTCCGCAGGTCTTGCTGCGGTCGCCGTCGGCGTCGCCGAGCAGGCCGGTCACCGGCCGCCCGCCCGATACCACGGTGACGTCGAGCAACGCCGGGCGTACCACCACGAACACCCGGCCGCCGCCGGGCAGCCCGACCTGTACGGTGCGGCCGGAGCGGATCACCTGCTGGTCGCCGACGGGACGTTACTGCCGGCGGGGCCGCTGGCCGGGGTCCGGGCGGTGCTCGCCGGCTACGATCCGGCGACACCGGCGACCAGGTCCGCGCCGCATCCGGTCGCCGGGGCGGCCGGCACCCTGGAGGCGGTGGTGGTGCCAAGCGCGGTCGGCCCGCATGTGGTCCTGCTGCGACCCTGCCCGGGTGACCCGCAGCGATTGGCCGCGCTCGGTCTGACTCCCCGGCAGTGCCAGGTGACCGCCGAGTTTGGCCGTTGAAGCCACCGCCGAGCAGATCGCCCGACAGCTCGGCATCGCCCCGGCGACGGTGCGCAAGCACCTGGAAGCGGTGTTCGCCCGGCTGGGCGTCACGCACCGGGCGGCGGCCGTCGCCCGGATTCGGTCCCTCCTCGACGGCGGGCCGACCGGCTGAGTAGTCGGCGTTCGCGGGAAGCCGGGTCGCGGCATGTTACGGCTTGACGAACGGCATGTTATCGCTCACAGTCTATATCCAAGGACGACGACGCCTGCGGCTCACCGGGCAAGCCCGCCTCGTCGGACCTTGAACCAGGCGTACCGCCAGGGCAAGCGGTAGCTCTGTTAACGCTGACATCCTCCGGCAGCGGCCGGTGGATGCGGTTCGGTGCGCCTGCTTCCAGCTGAACCAGTCAGCTTCGGCCCCTGAAGGAGGATCATGTTTGCCTTTGGCAGATCAGCATCGACCGCGTCGCCGGTCCGGCGGCGCGGTTGGCTCCCGCGCGTCGCGATGGCCAGCGCGACCGCCCTGGTGGTCGGCGGCGCCGCCGTCGCGCTGACGACGACCGCGGCATCGGCAGCGACGGTCGACACCAGCGCGTGGTACGTGCTGCTCAACCGCAACAGCGGCAAAGCCCTCGACGTGTACAACCTCGCCACCAACGACGGCGCCCGGATCACCCAGTGGTCCCGCAACGACGGCAACCAGCAGCAGTGGCAGTTCGTCGACTCCGGCGGCGGCTACTACCGGCTCAAGTCCCGCCTGTCCG